>NZ_JBEZEY010000016.1:0-139850 GCF_040649135.1 Micromonospora sp. NPDC049047 | reverse complement strand
CACACCATCCCTCTGCTCCCCCCCCGGCCCGGGGCCGGGGCCGGCCCCGGGGGGGGGGGGGGGCGGGGGGGGGGGGGGGGCCCCCCCCGCGACCGCCCCTTCGGGTACCTCGTCGCCGTCTGGCGGTTTTCCCGGTAGGTTGCACGCCGTGGAGGAGATCGACCGCGCTATCGTCGCCGCGCTGACCGCCGACGGCCGACTGTCGTACACCGACCTGGCCGAGAAGGTGGGGTTGTCGGTGTCCGCGGTGCACCAGCGGGTGCGCCGGCTGGAGCAACGCGGTGTGATCAAGGGGTACGCCGCCCGGGTGTCGTTCGAGGCGCTGGACCTGCCACTCACCGCGTTCGTGGCGATCCGCCCGTTCGATCCGTCGCAGCCGGACGACGCGCCGGAGCGGCTGGCGCACCTGCCGGAGATCGACTCCTGCTACTCGGTGGCGGGGGAGGACTTCTACATGTTGTTGGTGCGGGTGGCCAGCCCCACCGACCTGGAGCGGGTGTTGCAGGAGATCCGTACCTCGGCGAACGTGACAACCCGGACGACGGTCGTGCTGTCCACCCCGTACGAGAACCGGCCTCCGAAGATCAGTGCCGCGGCACCGAGTCGGTCGCGGTCCCGGGCGCCGGAGGAGCCGGCTGGTTCCACCGCAGGATGACCTGCCGGCCGTGCTCGTGACCGAGCGCGCTGACGGTGGCGGTGTCCAGCCGCAGTCGTCCGCCGGCGGACGGCGGTAGGCCGATCCAGCGCGCACCGAGCACGCGCAGGCTGTGCGCGTGGCCCACCAGCGCGACGGTGGCCCGGTCGAGCAGTGGGGTGACCCGTGCCAGCACCCGGTCGAGCCGTTCGCCGACCTGTGCGGGTGACTCCCCGCCGGGGCAGCCGTCGGTCCAGATGTTCCAGTGCGGGTGGTCGGCGTGGATGTCGACCGTGGTCCGGCCCTCGTACTCGCCGTAGTTCCACTCGCTGAGGTCCTCGTCGACGGCGTCGACGGTGAGGCCGGCGAGCTGCGCGGTGCGCAGCGCCCGGGAGCGGGGGCTGGCCAGCACCGTCGCGAATCGCCGGCCGGCGAGGAACGCGGCGAGGGTGCGGGCCTGTCGCTCGCCGTCGGGGGTCAGCTCGAGGTCGGTGTACGAGGTGTGCCGGAGGCTGGCGCTCCAGGTGGTCTCGCCGTGCCGGATCAGCAGGAGCTCTCCCATAGGGCCAGTTAACCATCGGGATCGTCCGCACCAGGCGACGCTCCCTCAACCTATCTTCCTAGGATGCCTTAGCGGGTGTGCCAGCCGACACCACCGGTTTCGGCACCGGGAGACCGGGCAAGCGAGCCAGGACAACCGCCAGACCGAGGAGGCGCGATGAGCTTCACCGAGAAGGCCAAGAACAAGGTCGAGCAGCTGGCCGGTGCCGCGCGTGAGCGTGTCGGCGACATGACCGACAACGAGCGGATGCGTGGCGAGGGCGCCAGCCAGGAGAGCGACGCGCGCGCCAAGCAGGCCGGTCAGAACGTGAAGGACGCCGGTCGGAACATGAAGGATTCGTTCACCAAGTGACCTGAGTGGGTCCACTGGTCCCCGGGCGGCGGTGCGCCCGGGGACCAGTGATGTGCTGCGGCTAAGGTCGCCGGGTGATCGTGCTTCGTTCCCTGGTGTTGTTTGCGCTGGCTGCGGCGGCTGAGATCGGCGGTGCCTGGCTGGTTTGGCAGGGCTGGCGGGAACAGCGCGGGCTGCTGTGGATCGCTGCCGGCGTGCTGGCGTTGGGGTGTTACGGATTCGTTGCCACGTTCCAGCCGGACGCGCACTTCGGCCGGATCCTGGCCGCGTACGGCGGGGTGTTCGTGGCGGGTTCGTTGGGTTGGGCGATGGTGGTCGACGGTTTCCGTCCGGACCGGTGGGACGTGACAGGTGCGGTGCTCTGCCTGCTCGGCGTCGTGGTCATCATGTACGCGCCCCGCGCCGGCAACGCCTGACCCACCCGCCCGGCTGACCCGGGCGCCTGACCCCGGCGGCTGATCGACTCGGTTTCGTTGATGTCGGGGTGTCCGGGTAACTCGGACGGCACGGTATTCGGGAACCCGAGTCGATCAAGGGCGGTGGCCCGGCTCCCGGGGGGCAGTGAGCGTCCTTCACGTCTGCGATGATCGCGTCGTGATCCGATCGTGGGTGCGCCCGCTGGGTGGCGTACTTGTTGCTCTTGCCCTTGTCGGCAGCGGCGCGTGCGCGGCATCTCGGGTGCCGCCGTCGGACAAACCGGTCTTCGTCGGCTCGTCCACCGCTCCGGCCGTGCCGTCAGCCAGCGCCACCGCGTCGCGCGGCGGTGTGCGGCCGACAGCTCCACAGCCGGCCGGCCCGGCGCCGACGGGTCCTACGGTGCCGAAGCCGACGGGTCAGACACCTCCCGGGGCGACGCGGGTGGGGTCTCGGGCCCGGGTGGTCGACCACGGGCCGCGGACCGGTGACAAGGTCGCGTTGACGTTCGACGCGGACATGACCGACGGGATGTTGGCCAATCTGCGGGCCGGGCGGGTGAAGTCGTACGCGAACCTGCGCATTCTCGACCTGCTGGAGCGGGAGCGGGTGCCGGCGACGTTCTTCTTGACCGGCAAGTGGGTGCAGCGGTATCCGGACGTGACCCGGCGGATCGCCGGCAACCCGCGCTTCGAGTTGGCCAACCACACGTACGGGCACGCGGCGTTCACCGCTGACTGCTACGACCTGCCCTCGAAGCCGGTGACCGAGTTGCGCGGCGACGTGGCGAAGACGTTCGAGGTGATCGCACCGTACGGGGGTCGGCAGACCCGGTACTTCCGTTTCCCGGGGCTCTGTCACGACGCGGCGGCGTTGGACGCGCTGGCTCCGCTCGGCGTGACGGTCGTGGACGGGGACGTGGTCAGCGGCGATCCGTTCGCGACAGCGTGGAAGCCGCTGGTGCGGGCGGTGGTGGACCACGCACGACCCGGGTCGGTGGTGATCATGCATGTGACCGAGGCGAACGCCGCGATGACCGATGAGGCGTTGCCGCACATCCTGGCCGGGCTACGCGCGCGGGGGTTGACGCCGGCGCCGTTGTCCGAGGTGCTGGGCGGAGGGTGACCGGTACGCGTTCTCGGGCGGAAGACCGAGCGGCGTCACGCTCATCGCGGTTGGACCGGTGCGCTGCGCTCGTGGCCGACGCGGCGTGAGGCGCGCGGGGTGTCGGTCACCAGCATCAGCACCACGACGCCGGTGACGGCGCCGAGTTGGGCGGGTGCGGCTACGGCGAGGCCGATGGCGACGGCTGCGAGCGCCGCGAGCGCGGCGGTGAGTCGGCTGAGGGGGATGGGCAGGCGCAGGGCGCGGCGGGTGGCGGTGATGCCGATGAGGAAGAGCGCGACGCCACCACTGAGGGCGAGGGCGGCACCAGGGGTGGCCGGCTCGTCGGGATGGGCGACGGTGGCGTGCAGGCCGCTGACGGTGGCGATGACCCCGAGCAGCAACAGGAAGTGGGGAAGGACGTAGGCGCTGGCCGCCGTTCGGGTGCGGATGGCTGGTGCGGCGGCGGCGAGGGCCGCTTCGGCGGGTCGCATGTCGGTGAAGTAGGTCCACCAGAGGGCGACGGGTAGGGCGAGGGCGAGCACGATCACGGCGGCTTTCCCGGCGGTGAGCTGTTCGCTGGGTACGCCCATGCCGATGGCGACGACGGATTCGCCGAGGGCGACGATGACGAGCAGGCCGTGTCGCTCGACGAAGTGCGCCGGGCGCAGGTGGAAGGCTGCGGGAGCGCCGGTCCAGGAGAGGCGGGGGAGCAGGTAGGGAAGGACGGCCTGGGTGAAGACGGCGGTGGCCCAGAGGGTGGGCACGGCGGGGCCGGTGAATGCGGCGGCGGCCAGGACGAGGAGCGCGGCGCCGATGTTGTAGGGAGCGAGTCGGAGTGCGCCGCTGCGGGCGTCGGAGTGGAGGAACAGGATGAGGTGTACGGCGACGACGACGAGATAGCCGACGGCGAAGAGAACGCCGCTGTCGGTGAGGGCGTCGGGTAGGGCTACGGCGGTGAGCAGGAAGCCGGCCATGCCGGCGAAGAGCAGCAGCCTGGTGGTGCTCTGTCGGGGTGGGAGATGGTTGTTGAGCCAGGCGTAGCCGGTGTAGAGGTACCAGAGCAGTCCGAAGATCAGGGCGCTGCTTCCGAATCCAGCCCACGAGGTGGGTTCGAGGGTGCCGGCGAGTTGAGTGACGGTGAGCACGAACACGACGTCGAAGAAGACCTCGTCGAGCGTGACCCCGTCGGCGGTGCCCTTCTCTGGCTCTGGCCTCGGGTGTCCCATGGTCGTGGACGCTAGCTGTCGGCGGTGCACGGTATTCGCGGGTTGGTGATTCTCCTGGGGGAGTGCCGTGCGTGGGGTGTCACGGTTGGGGTCCCGCCGGACATGGAGTGGATGTGAGCTCCGGGACAGGGCAGGACGAGGACCGCTTCCGGCGGGCCTACACCGAGGATTTCGAGTCGTTGCTGGCGTACGCGTTGCGGCGCGTCGCGCATCCGGAGGACGCGGCCGACGTGGTCGCGGAGACCTTCCTGGTGGCGTGGCGTCGTCGGCAGGACATGCCGGTCGTCGGTGAGGCTCGGCTGTGGTTGTACGGGGTGGCCCGGCGGGTGCTGGCGAATCATCACCGTGGTGGTGTCCGGCGGCAGCGCCTGGGTGAGCGGTTGCGTCAGCAGATCGCCGCGTCGGTGCCCGATCCGGGCAGTGCGGTGCCGGAGCGGCTTGCCGTCCGGGCGGCGTTGGCGGGTCTGCCGGAGGTGGACCGGGAGGTGCTGATGCTGACCGTCTGGGAGGGGTTGCAGCCGCATGAGGTGGCGGCGGTGCTGGGGGTGTCTCCGGCGGCGGTGCGGACCCGGTTGTCGCGGGCGCGGGCGCGGTTGCGGGGGTTGGTCGGTGACGACCCGGGGCCGCCCGGACATGTACTCGACGTGCTGACCACTTCCACCCGCAAGGAGGACTGATGACCACAGGGGAGCGGGTCGACCAGCTGGTTCGGGATGCCGATCCGGGTGGGCTCGGGGTGATGGGGGACTTCGGCGGGGTGAAGCAGGCCCTACTGGAGGACATCATGTCCGAGTCGTTGGTCCGGCGTACCGTCGGGATGCCGCGGCGGCGGGTGTGGGTGCGTCGCTTCGCGGGTGTCCTGACGGCGGCGGCCGTGCTCCTGAGCATCGTGCCGGCGTCCATGCTGTTGCGGGGGCAGGCTGAGGACGACGGGGTCTCGCCGCTCGCCAGCGCGGCTGCGGGAGCCGGGGCCGTCTTTTCGCCGTTGGTGATGGAGGCGGCGGAGAGGAGCCCGCGGTTGCTGATCGACCAGGCCGGTTGGACGGTGACGGCCCTGTCCGAGTTCTCCAAGGACTATGGCGTGGTCAGGTTCCGCCGGGGTGGGCGGGAACTGGAGATGAACTGGTATCCGGCGTACGTGTACGCGGACCGGTATGCCAATCAGCGCGATGAGGGGCCGGGGAAGTCGGTGCGGGTGGACGGTTGGCCGGCTGATGCGTTCCAGAGCCTCAGCGGTGATTTCACTGTGCTGGTGCGTCCCCGCGACAACCTGGTCGTGGAGATGAAGACCTCCGAGGGCTGGTCGCGTAAGGACCTGGACCGGGTGCTCGCGGACGTCGTTCGGGTGGATGCGCGGACGTGGTTGGCGGTGCTTCCGGCGGAGATGGTGATGCCGGTGCGGGAGCGGGCGGGGAAGGTGCTCGCCGATGTGCCGCTGCCGCCGGGGTTCGATGTCGCCGCGTTGGAGGAGATCGGGGTGAGCGACTCGTACCAGTTCGGTGTGGGGGTGACGTCCCGGGTGGGGTGTGGGTGGATCGCGGAGTGGCAGCGGGCGCGGGCGGTCGGGGATGAGGCCGGGGTGCGCCGGGCCGTCGAGGCGCTGCGGGGCAGTCACGGGTGGCGGGTGTTGCGGGAGATGGACAAGGCGGGTGACTGGCCGGAGGTGTTCTGGGAGTACGCCGACGAGGTGGCGGCCGGGACGTTGCGGGCGGGGTACGTCGAGGGTTTGAGCTGCCGGTGACGGAAGACGACGACACCCCCGGGCGACCTTCGCCGGGGGTGTCGTCGTCGGTGGGTCAGTCGTCGCGGTGGTCGGCCCACCACTGTTGGCCGTCGGCGGGCAGGGTGTCGATCGGGTCGTAGTAGGCGTAGCGCTTGTTGAGCGCCTCCAGGTCGGCGGACTCGATGGAGGTGCGGTAGTTCTTGGTCCAGTAGGAGATGCCGCGGTCGCGGTCGTAGTCGGTGAGCATGTGCACCCAGCGCTTGCCGACGAAGGGGACGTCGCAGACGATGCGGGGGGTGGCGTAGCCGGGGAGGTAGCCCATGATGTCGTGCTGGAGTTGCTGGGCGTGCCAGACCGGGACGCGCCAGTGTTCGGCGTTGGGGATCATGTCGCACATGTAGAAGTAGTACGGCAGGATGCCGGCCTCGCCTTGCAGGGCGAAGCAGAGGTCGAGCAGTTCGGGGGTGGTGGCGTTGACGCCGCGCATGAGGACGCCCTGGTTGCGGACGTCGCGGACGCCGACGTCGAGGGCGGTCTGGGCGGCCTTGGCGACCAGTGGGGTGAGCGACTGGGCGTGGTTGACGTGGGTGTGGATGGCGAGGTTGACGCCGCGGCGGCCGGCGGTGCGGGCGACGCGCTCCAGGCCCTCGACGACGTCGGGTTGCAGCCAGTGCTGGGGCAGGCCCATGAGGGCTTTGGTGGCGAGGCGGATGTCGCGGACCGTTTCCAGTTCCAGCAGGCGCATGAGGTACGACTCGAGGTTGCGCCAGGGGACGTTGGCCACGTCGCCGCCGGAGACGACGACGTCGCGGACGCCGGGGTGGGCCTTGAGGTAGGCGATGTGGGCGTCGTAGCGGTCGACGGGCTTGAGGGTGAGTTTGAGTTTGTCGACGGCGGGGGTGGAGTTGCCGACGAGGTCCATGCGGGTGCAGTGGCCGCAGTATTGCGGGCAGGTGGAGAGCAGTTCGGCGAGGACCTTGGTGGGGTAGCGGTGGGTGAGCCCTTCGGCGACCCACATGTCGTGTTCGTGGAGGCTGTCGCGGCTGGCGTAGGGGTGTGAGGGCCAGTCGGTGCGTCGGTCGGAGGCGACCGGGATCATGTAGCGGCGGATGGGGTCGGCGAGCAGCGCCTCGGTGGTGGGGGTCGCGAACGGCACCATCGTGTTGATCATTTGGGGTGGCACCAGCATGGACATGGTGGCCATGGCCTTCTGGTCGGCCTCGAGGTCGGTGTAGAAGCTCTCGTCGATCAGGTCGCCGAAGACGGCGCGGAGCTGCTTGGTGTTCTTGACGCAGTTGACGCGTTGCCACTGGGCGGATTCCCACTGGTCGCGGGTGATGTGGCGCCAGCCGGGGAAGCGGGTCCAGTCGGGTTCGACCAGGGGGCGGCGGTGGTATTCGTAGGGCTGCCCGGCGGTCGGTGTGGCGACCGGGGCGTGACGGGGGTGCGGGATGGTCTGGGTCACGGCCCCTCCTCGTGCTGCGGCTGATCTTCGAGGCCCGAAGGCTACTGGAAAATATTCGGTACAGAAACTAGTCTGCCGTAAGTTTTCCCGTTACGCGAGCCTTGACCGGGGCTTCGGGCGGCTGGACAGGGGGAGGTCGGCGTGACGTCACCGGTGGGACTGCACCGCGTCGTGCAACCGGCGGGGGTGCTGCCGCAGGCGGCCTGGCGGCTGGACACGTCGGCGGCGATCGCGCCGAACGAGGTGCGGATCCGGGTGCAGCGGCTCAACCTGGACGCGGCGAGTTTCCGGCAGTTGTCGGAGAAGCACGGCGGCGACGGAGATGCCGTGCGCGCCGAGGTGCTGGAGATCATTTCCACGCGGGGCAAGATGCAGAACCCGGTGACCGGCTCCGGTGGGATGTTGATCGGCACTGTCGAGGAGGCCGGTCGGCGGTCCCCGCTGGGGCTCAAGGCCGGTGAGCGGGTCGCCACGCTTGTGTCGTTGACGTTGACGCCGCTGGTGATCACCGACGGGTTGGCGCGGTGGGACGGGCGCAGCGAGCAGGTGCCGTGTGACGGGTGGGCGATCCTGTTCGCGCGTTCCATCGCCGCCGTGCTGCCCGACGACGAGGACCCCCAGTTGTCTCTGGCGGTGCTGGACGTGTGTGGGGCGCCCGCGCTGACCGCCCGGGTGGTGTCGCGTTATGTCGAGGAACGCGGTCGGGCCGGTGACCCGACGCCGGTGCGGGTCGCGGTGATCGGCGGGGCGGGCAAGAGCGGGTCGTTGTCGCTCGCCGCGGCGCGGCGGGCCGGTGCCGCGCGTACCGTCGGGGTGGTGCCGGTGGTGGCGGAGCGGGACGCGCTGACGGCGGCCGGCCTGGCGTCGGTGGTGGCGTTGGCCGACGCGCGGGACCCGGTCGGGTTGTCCACGGCCGTGACCACGGCGCTGGGTGCCCCGGCGGACGTCACGGTGGTCTGCGTGGACGTGCCGGGGTGTGAGCACGGGTCGGTGTTGGCCACCGCGGACGGCGGGACGGTGATCTTTTTCTCGATGGCGACGAGCTTCGCCGCGGCGGCGTTGGGCGCGGAGGGGTTGGCCGCGGACGTGACGATGCTGGTGGGCAACGGGTATGTGCCGGGGCACGCGGAGTTGGCGCTGGGCCTGCTGCGGGCCGAGCCGGGGGTGCGTCAGCTGTTCGCGGCGCGGATCGCGGCAGACTGAGGCCATGACGAACCCCTCGACGTTGTACCGCGGCGGTGTGCTGCATTGCCCCGCCGATCCGAGCGCTACCGCGCTGCTGGTGTCCGGTGGGCGGATCACCTGGTTGGGGACCGACGGTGACGCGCCGTCGGCGGACCGGGTGGTGGATCTGGACGGGGCGTTGGTGACGCCGGCGTTCGTGGACGCGCACGTGCACGCCACCGACACGGGGTTGGCGTTGTCCGGGCTGGAGTTGTCCGCTGTGCGCTCGGCGGCGCAGTTGTTGGACGCGGTGGCCGGGTTCGCGGCGGGTCTGCCGGCGGACGCTGTGGTGCTGGGGCACGGTTGGGACGAGTCGGGTTGGTCGGATTCGTCGTTGCCGGACGCGGCGGCGTTGGATCGGGCTGCCGGTGGGCGGCGGGTGTACCTGTCGCAGGCGTCGATCCATTCGGCGTTGGTGTCGTCGGCGTTGTTGGCGGCGTGCCCGCAGGCGGCCGACGCGGCCGGGTACGACGCGTCGGGGTGGTTGCGACGCGACGCGCATCACGTGGTGCGGGCGGCGGCGCAGGGGTCGGTGAGTCGGGCGCAGCGGGTCGCCGCGCAGCGGGTGGCTCTGTCGCACGCGGCGTCGTTGGGGATCGCGGCGGTGCACGAGTGTGGTGGGCCGGAGATCTCCGACGAGGAGGACTTCACCGGCCTGTTGGGCATCTCGGGTGCGGGTGTGCCGGAGGTGTACGGGTACTGGGGTGAGTTGGGTGGTGCGGCGCGGGCCCGGGAGTTGGGTGCGGTGGGTGCCGGTGGTGACCTGTTCGCCGACGGGGCGTTGGGGTCGCGGACGGCGCACCTGTCGCAGGCGTACGGCGACGGTGACGGGTGTGGGCACGGGTATCTGACGGCCGAGCAGGTGCGTGATCACCTGTTGGACTGCGCGGCGCACGGGATGCAGGGCGGGTTCCACGCGATCGGTGACGCGGCGATCGGCACCGTCCTGGACGGGTTCGCGGCGGCGGCCGCAACAGTGGGTGTGGAGCGGTTGCGGGCGGCCCGGCACCGCATCGAGCACGCCGAGATCATGAACAGGCGGTTGATCGCGCGGTTCGTGGAGTACGGGGTGGTGGCGAGCATGCAGCCGGCGTTCGACAGGTTGTGGGGTGGCGCGGGCCGGATGTACGAGTCGCGGTTGGGGTTGGACCGGTCGTTGGAGTCGAACCCGATGGGTGCGATGCACTCGGTGGGTGTGGCGTTGGCGTTCGGGTCGGATTCGCCGGTGACGCCGCTGGACCCGTGGGGGTCGGTGCGGGCGGCGGTGGCGCATCACAATCCGGCGCAGCGGATGAGTGTGCGGGCGGCGTTCGCCGCGCACACCCGTGGTGGGTGGCGGGCGGTGCACCTGGATGTCGAGGGGGTCCTGGCGTTGGGTGCGCCGGCGACGTTCGCGGTGTGGTCGACGCCGGCGGGGGTGGATCGGGGTCTGCCGGTGCTGCTGGCCGAGGATCCGGAGCTGCGGGGTCCGGACGACCCGACGCCGTTGCCGGCGTGCCGGCGCCTGGTGCTGCGCGGTGAGGTCATCTACGAGGAAGGGTCGTCGTGAGCGAGCAGAGCGAGCGAACCGGCAGGCACCGTGGCGGGGCGTTCACGCCGACGCGAAGCGGTGGCCGGAATGTGCGCACGAGTGGTGTGGCGGGGGCGGCGACGTGACCGGCAAGCTTGATCTTGATCCGGTGCTGGTGGCGCGGGCACGGGAGTTGGCGCGCCGGGCCGGGCAGCCCGTGGTGGACCTGGCGCGCAGTCACACGACGGTGTCGGTGGAGCGGGCGGTGTTGCGGCTGGCCGGGGTGACCGGTGCGGACCCGGACGGTATTCCGTGGGTGAACCGCCTTGTCGACGCCGTGGCCGCTGACGTCGGTCTGGGGCACGGGGTGGCGGTGCCGGTTTTCGACGCCCTGGCCCGGGAGGGCGTCAGCGACGTGACGTTGCTGGCGCAGAAGGCGGCGGCCGGGTCGGTGCGGTTCACCCAGCCCACCGGTCGGGCCGCGACGGCGGCCCGGTCGGCGGCGCGCAAGGCGGTCGGCGCGGGGATTCGGCGCATCGACCGTCGGCGCGCTGAGCGGGACCGGCTGATCAAGCGGCACGGGGACCCGAAGCAGCGGCCGTGGATCTATCTGATCGTGGCGACGGGGGACATCTACGAGGACATTCCGCAGGCGCAGGCGGCGGCGCGGGCGGGCGCGGACGTGATCGCGGTGATCCGGTCCACCGGGCAGTCGTTGCTTGACTACGTGCCCGAGGGCGCGACCCGGGAGGGTTTCGCCGGCACGTACGCCACGCAGGAGAACTTCCGGTTGATGCGCGCGGCGCTCGACGAGTCGTCGAAGGAGGTGGGCCGCTACGTGCGGTTGACCAACTACGCGTCCGGGTTGTGCATGCCGGAGATGGCGACCCTGGCCGGCCTGGAGCGGCTCGACATGATGCTCAACGACTCGATGTACGGGATCCTGTTCCGCGACATCAACCCGGTGCGCACGTTCGTCGACCAGCGGTTCTCCCGGCAGGTGCACGCCCGCGCCGGGATCATCATCAACACCGGTGAGGACAACTACCTGACCACCGCGGACGCTGTCGACGAGGCGCACACGGTGACGGTGTCGCAGTTGCTCAACGAGTTCTTCGCGCACGAGGCGGGGTTGGCGGACTGGCAGTTGGGCCTGGGGCACGCGTTCGAGATCAACCCGGCGGTGCCGGAGTCGTTCCGGTTGGAGTTGGCGCACGCGCTGTTGGCCCGGGAGTTGTTCCCCGACGCGCCGCTGAAGTGGATGCCGCCGACCAAGCACATGACCGGTGACGTGTTCCGGGGCAACCTGCTCGACGGGTTCTTCAACCTGGCGGGTGCGCTGACCGGTCAGGGCATCCTGCTGGTGGGGATGATGACCGAGGCGGTGGTGACGCCGTGGTTGTCCGACCGGGACATCGCGTTGCAGAACGTGCGGTACGTGCTGGGCGCCGCCGGTGGGCTGCACGAGGACTTCGTGCCGGCGCCGGACGGGTTCATCCGCCGCCGCGCCAACCAGGTCCTCGGTGAGGCACTGGACCTGCTGGAGCGCATCGGGGAACAGACGCTGCTCACGGCCATCGCGGAGGGCACGTTCGGGATCATGAAGCGGCCCGCCGACCGGGGTAAGGGACTGGCCGGGGTTGCCGCGCACGAGGCGGACTACTGCAACCCGGCCACCGACATCCTGGAGGCCGCGGCGTGAGCGCGCAGAGCAGCAAGCAGATCGTGCGGCCGTACGGGGACACCACCGGTGACGGGATGGTGCAGGTGTCGTTCACGCTGCCGGTGTCGCACGACAAGCGGGCCGAGGGCGCGGCGGTGCAGTTGGCCAACAAGATGGGCATGGACCCGGCGATGGTGGTGCACGCCAAGCCGATGGGTGACGGGTTCACGTTCTTCGTGGTGTACGGGCGGGTCAACCACCTGGTCGACCTGAACGCGGTGCAGGTGGTGGAGCGCGACTTCGCGTTGCTGTCGGCGAAGGACGTCAACGCGGTGATCAAGCAGCGGTTGCGGCGCAAGGTGTCGGTGGTCGGTGCGTGTATCGGCACCGACGCGCACACGGTGGGCATCGACGCGATCCTCAACGTCAAGGGCATCGCGGGGGAGAAGGGCCTGGAGTACTACCGGGAGTTGAAGGTCACCAACATGGGGGCGCAGGTGAGCGTGCCTGAGTTGGTGGAGACGGCCCGGGCGGAGAAGGCCGACGCGGTGCTCGTGTCGCAGGTCGTCACGCAACGCGACGCGCACCTGCACAACACCCGGGAGATGTCCGCCGCGTTCCGGGAGGCCATGCCGGCCGGTAAGCGGCCGCTGCTCATCGTCGGCGGCCCCCGCTTCGACGAGACGATGACCGACGAGTTGGGCGTGGACCGGATCTTCGGTCGGGGCACCACGCCCGGCGAGGTGGCCAGCTACCTCGTGCACGCCCTGATCACACAGCGGAAGGCGATGGCATGAGCGACGAACGGCTCGGGTTGACGGTGACGCACCGGCGGTATGTGCCGTACTCGCACGCCCACTACGCGGGCAACCTCGTGGACGGGGCGTACGCCCTGGGGCTGTTCGGGGACGTGGCGACCGAGGTGTGCATCCGTACCGACGGTGACGAGGGCCTGTTCGCCGGATACTCCGACGTGCGGTTCAGCGCCCCCATCCACGCCGGTGACGTGATCGAGGTGACCGCGCAGGTGTCGCGGGTCGGCGCCCGCAGCCGCACCCTGGAGCTGTCCTGCGTGGTGGTGTGCCGGGGCCGCCCGGACCGCTCCGAGTCCGCCGCGGAGGTCCTGGACCCGCCGATCGTGGCGGTCACCGCGACCGGCACCGTCGTCGTCCCCGCCGCCAGCGTGAGTCGCGAGGAGTGAGCCGGGGTCGCGAGCCCCGCAGTCGCGAACACCTGAGGCACCGTGAGTCGCGAGGAGTGAGCCGGGGTCGCGAGCCCCGCAGTCGCGAACACCTGAGGCACCGTGAGTCGCGAGGAGTGAGCCGGGGTTGCGAGCCCCGCAGTCGCGAACAGGAGGGCCTGTGACGCTGGCGGTGTGCGCGGACGTCGGGTCCACGTACACCAAGGCGGCGGTGGTGGACCTGACCGGCGGGGTGCTTGTCGGCGCGGCCGCCGCGCCGACGACTGTCGGCACCGACGTGTTGCACGGCCTGGACGCCGCGGTCGCGGCGGCCACGGCCGGGCTGGGGGTGCGTGACCTGCCGTGGTACGTGTGTTCGTCGGCCGGCGGTGGGCTGCGGCTGGCGGTGATCGGCTACGAGCCGTTGGTCACCGCGCAGGCCGGGCGGCGGGTCGGGTTGTCCGCCGGCGCGCACGTGGTGCACGTGGCGGCCGGCCGGCTGGGCGCTGCGGACCTGACGGCGTTGCGGGCGGCCCGACCCGACGTGGTCCTGCTCGTCGGTGGCACCGACGGCGGTGACGCCGACACGATCACCCACAACGCGACGCGGCTGGCCCGGGCCCGGTGGCGGGTGCCGGTGGTGTACGCCGGCAACGGTGACGTGCGCGCGGAGCTGACCGGGTTGTTGGCGGCCGCCGGGGTGCCGGTGACGGACGCGCAGAACGTCCTGCCGCGCATCGGGGTGCTGGCCCCGGCGGCGGCGCGGGCGGCGATCCGCGCGGTGTTCCTGCGTCACGTCATCGGTGGTAAGCGGCTGTCGAAGGGCACCCGGTTCGCGCGGCTGGTCCGGGCGGCCACCCCCGACGTGGTGCTCACCGGGGTGGAGGTGCTCGCCGACACCCTCGGTGGTGACCTGGCCGTTGTCGACGTGGGGGGTGCCACCACCGACGTGTACTCGGTGCTCACCCCCGATGAGCGGGCCACCGGCCCGGCGCGGGAGGTGGCCGGGAACCTGTGGCGGGCGCGCACTGTCGAGGGTGACCTGGGCATGCGGTGGAGCGCCCCGGGGGTGCTGCGGGCCGCTGTCGAGGAGCGGCTGCTCACCGCGGACGAGGCCGCCGGGCTGGGTGCCGCCGCGGCGCGGCGGGCCGCCGACCCGGCGTTCCTGGCGGTCGACGACGCCGAGCGGGCCGTGGACGCCCGCATCGCCACCCTCGCGGCGACTGTGGCGTTGCGCCGGCACGCCCGCGGCGCTGCCACCGGGGAACGGGCCGGGCGGGACCTGCGTGACGTGCGGCTGCTCGTGGGTTCCGGTGGGGTGCTGCGGCACGCGCCGGCGGACACGTCCGGGCAGGTGTTGGCGGCGGTTCTGGCCGACCACGCCGGCGGGTGGGCGTTGCCCCGCGCCGCCGCCGCGGTCGTCGACGCCGACTACGTGCTCGCCGCCGGGGGGTTGCTCGCCGAGGAGCACCGGGCGGCGGCGGGGGCGTTGCTGCGCCACCATCTGCGCACGCATTGAGACTCGCCGACCCGACACGCCGTGGCGCAACACACGACAGGCCCGGGTGGGTTGACAACCGACGGGGGTCGGCACGTACCGTCTTTGAGTCCTACCACGGGAAGCGGCTGTTGTTCGCTTCGTCCTCTCGTCCGCTGGCCGAGCGACATTTTTCAGCGTCATCGTCGCGGCGGCCAGGTCCAGCGGGCGGGGGTCGGCGGGGCGGCGCGAACCGGCCGCGGTTACCGGTGTACGGGCAGGGTGAGGTGCACGGCCAGTAGACAACGGCCCGGCGGGGGCAGCCAGTCCACGTCCGGTCGGTCCGAAGGTCGTCGTGCCCCATCCTCGCCACACCGGCCGGGAAGGGCCTGGGAGCATCGGGGCGCGGCGCGAGCCGCGCCCCGATTTCACTTTCACGTCGACCCCCACCCCACCGACTCGCCGATCTTGCAGTTTTGTGGTCGAGTTGGGCGGGAACGCCCCTTGTGTCGCAGCAGAAACGGCAAGATCGCGGAGCTGGGCCGGGGCGCGGGTGGCGGCCGGGTAGCCTTCGGCGCGTGATCGAGGTGAAGCTGCGGTGACGACCCTGGACCGGGACGAGAGTCACGTCCCCACGGTGCTGCGCGCGCCGGTCGCGGCGGGTCGGCCGCTGCCGCTGCGCGTGGCCGCGCCCATGGCCGTGATCGCCGGGCTGGCCCTGCTGCTGGCGTTCCCGCCCTACGGGGTGTGGCCGCTCGCGCCGGTAGGTGTGGCGCTGTTGGCCGCCGCCGCCCACCGGCGACGGGTTCGTGCCGGCGCGGGCCTGGGTTTCCTCACCGGGGTGGCGCTGTTCGCGCCGATGCTGGCCTGGACGAACCTGCACACCGGTTACCTGCCGTGGGTGCTGCTGTCGCTGCTGCAGGCCGGCTACCTGGCGCTGCTCGGTGCCGCCACCGCCTGGGTGTCCCCGCTGGCCGACCGTGGCCGCTGGGAGTGGCCGACGCTGACCGGGCTGCTGTGGGTGGGGCAGGAGGCGCTGCGCGACCGCACCCCGTTCGGCGGTTTCCCGTGGGGGCGGTTGGCGTTCAGCCAGGACGACTCTCCGCTGCTGCGCCTGGCCGCGCTCGGCGGCGCGCCGCTTGTCACCTTCGCGGTGGCCCTGGCCGGCGGGTTGCTGGTCGCCGCCGCCTGGCGCGGCTGGGCCGCCCGTTCCACCCCCCAGGACGCCACCTGGCACGCCGACACCCCGCCGGATGCCACCTCACACGCTGACGGCCCGCAGGGCGTTGACCGGCCGCTGGGGGTCACTGCCGGGCGGCGGTGGGCGCCAGTGGCCGTACCGGCCGTCCTGGCCGTCGCGCTGAGCGCCGTGGGGCTGTTCGTGCCGGTCGCCGCCGCCGGGTCCGGCGCCACAGTCACCGTGGCGATCGTGCAGGGCAACGTGCCGCGCCTCGGGCTGGACTTCAACGCCCAACGGCAGGCGGTGTTGGACAACCACGTCGACGCCACCCTGAAGTTGGCCGCGCGGGTCGCCTCCGGCGCCGAGCGGCAACCCGACCTGGTGGTGTGGCCGGAGAACTCCAGCGACATCGACCCGCTGCGCAACCCCACCGCCGGGGCCCGGATCTCCCAGGCCGCCGACACGGTCCGCGCGCCCATCCTGGTCGGCGCGGTGCTGCTCGGGCCCGGCCCCGGGCAGGTCCGCAACGCGGGCATGCTGTGGCGGCCCGGCACCGGCGCGGACATGGACCAGCTCTACGCCAAACGGCATCCCGTGCCGTTCGCCGAGTACGTGCCGTTGCGGGACATCGCGCGCAGGGTCAGCAAGCAGGTCGACCTGATCCGCAGCGACTTCGTGGCCGGTAGCACCCCGGGCGTGGTACGCGCCGGCCCGGCCGTGCTCGGTGACGTGATCTGTTTCGAGGTCGCCTACGACGAGGTGGTCCGCGACACCGTCACCGGCGGCGCGCAACTGCTTGTGGTGCAGACCAACAACGCCACCTTCAACGAGGCCGAGGCCCTCCAGCAGTTGGCCATGGTGCGGCTGCGGGCCGTCGAGCACGGTCGGCCGGCGTTGATGGCGTCCACGGTCGGCGTGTCCGGGTTCGTCGCCCCCGACGGGCGGGTAAGCGATGCCACCGGGTTCAACACCCGGGAGGTCGTGGTGCGGCAGTTGCGGCTCGACGACGGGCGTACCCTCGCCACCCGCCTCGGCTGGTGGCCGGAGGTGACGCTCGCCGCGCTGGCCGTGGCGGCCCTGGTCGGCGCGGCGGTGCTGCGTCGGCGGCAGCGGGTCATGCCCGGGTAGCAACAGCCGGTACGCCGGCGGGAGCGGAGGAACCATGATCCAGGCGACCGATACGATCCGACGCCCGGACGAGGTGCCGGGTGTGGGCCGGGTGCTTGTGGTGATCCCCACCTACAACGAGGCCGACAACATCGCCACGATCGTCGGCCGGGTCCGGCGCGCCGCCCCGGCGGTACGGATCCTCATCGCCGACGACAACAGCCCCGACGGCACCGGCGCGATCGCCGACGCCCTCGCCGACGGTGACGCGCACGTGCAGGTGCTGCACCGCCAGGGCAAGGAGGGTCTCGGTGCGGCGTATCTGGCCGGGTTCGGTTGGGCCCGTGAGCGCGGCTACCAGGCGGTCGTGGAGATGGACGCCGACGGCTCGCACGCCCCGGAGGACCTGCCGGCGCTGCTGGAGGCCGCCCGCGACGCCGACGTGGTGATCGGGTCGCGGTGGACCAGCGGCGCGCAGGTGCTCAACTGGCCGCTGCGGCGGCTGCTGCTGTCGCGTGGCGGCAACCTGTACGCGCGCCTCGCCCTGGGCATGCCCGTTTCGGACGCCACGGGCGGTTACCGGGTGTACCGGATCAGCGCGTTGGACGCCATCGACCTGGCGTCGGTGACGTCGCAGGGGTATTCGTTCCAGGTGGAGTTGTCCCGGCTGGCGCACCGGGCGGGGGTGCGGATCGTGGAGGTGCCGATCACCTTCGCCGAACGGGAACGCGGGGACAGCAAGATGAGCCCGCGGATCGTGGCCGAGGCGCTGTGGCGGATCACCGCCTGGGGGGTGCAGGACCGGCGGCAGGCGGTACGCCGTGGCCTGAACGGCACGGCCACCGGTCAGGCCCGGTGGCCGTGAGCGCGCTCGTGTCATGCTTGCTGAGCGGGACACGTCAATGGTGTCGCGGGAATGGCGATGAGGTGAGATGCGCCGAGGACTGAAGTTCGTGCCGTTGGCCCTGTTGCTGGCGGTGGTGGTGGAGCTGGCGGTGTTCGTCGGGGTCGGGCGGGCGCTGGGGTTCGGGCTGGCCGTGCTGCTGGTCTTCGCGGCGTCCCTGCTGGGGTTGGTGCTGCTGCGCCGGGAGGGGATGCGCGCCTGGCGTGGGTTCCGCGCCGCCGCGTCTGCCGGGCAACCGCCCGGTGGGCAGGTGACCGACGGCCTTGTGGGTTTGGGTGGTGCCCTGTTGCTGGCGGCGCCCGGTCTGGTCAGCGGGTTGATCGGGTTGCTGCTGCTGGTGCCGCCGGTGCGGCGACTGGCCCGCGCCGGAGTGCGCCGGGCCACCGAGCGGCGGGTGTCGTCGATGGTCGCCGGTGACCTGTTCGGCCCCCGAACGGTGCGGGTGCGCCAGGGTGCGCCGCAACCGACCCCGCAGCCGCAGCCGCCGGTGGTGGTCGACGGTGGTCGGGCCATCGAGGGCGAGATCATCGAGCCCGGCCGCCAGTAGACCGCACGCAAACAAGACCGCACGCAGACAAGACGGCGCCCCCGGGGATGACCCCGGGGGCGCTGGTGTCGTGCGGCTCAGGCGCGGCCGCGGCGGGTCCGAACCTCCTGCAGGCGCTCCTCGAGGATGTCCTCGAGCTCGGCGATCGAGCGCCGCTCCAGCAGCATGTCCCAGTGGGTACGCGGCGGCTTGGCCTTCTTCTGCTCCGGCTCGTTGCCGTCGACGAGTCGGGCGACGCTGCCGTCGAACTTGCATTCCCAGGTCATCGGGACCTCGGCGTCGACGGCGAACGGCACCTCGAACTGATGGCCCTTGGCGCAGAGGTACTCGCGGGTCTGACGCGGCGCGAGCTCCGTGTTGCGGTCGGATTCGTAGCTCACCGCGCCAAGGCGGCTTCCGCGCAGCATACGCTCGCCCATGATCGACTTCCCCTCGTTCGTGGTGCTGGTCTTCTGGGTGTAACGGCGCGTTCCCGCCGAGCCATTCCCGCCCGAGGGCGTGAGGCGTCCACGGGTGGGGCCGCGACCAAGGGTAGCCGGCCGGGACACGCACCCGGCCAGGTGATCCCCGGGCGGGTCGCAACGGAGACGCCACCCGCTGCCACCGGGAAGGTTAACCGCCCCCGGGCAGTGAAAGTTGCGCCACTCAGGTCACCCGGTCGTCGGCGGCGGGCCGAGGCGGGCCAGCGCCAACGCCAGGTCGCTGACCTGGTCACCGAGTTGCGCCACCCGCCGCTGGGCCAGGTCCCGGTCACCTTCGGCGGCGTCGAGTCGTACCGTCAGGGCGGTGACCTGGCTCTCGGCGGTGGCCGCCGCCTGCCGGGCCGCGCTCAGCTCGGCGGTGAGCGCGTCCCGCGCGGCGGCGGTGGCGGCCAGCTCCGCCCGCAGCCGCGCCGCGACCTGCGCGACCTCCTGCCGGGCCTCGTCGACCTGACGGGCGGCGACCTGGGCGCGGTCGCGGGCCCGGTCGGCCTGCTCCCGGGCGCGAGTGGCGTCCGCGGCCTCGGCGCGGGCGCGGGCGGCGTCGGCACGGGCCTGCTCGATCTGGCGGCGGACGTCCTGCACCTCGGCCTGCCACCGCCCGGCCCGTTCGGTAGCGTCGGCGGCCACCCGGGTGGCCCGCTCGGCGTCGGCGCGGGACGCGTCACGTTCGCCGGTCAGGTCGGCCACCCGCTGCCGCTCGGCGTCGCGTTGCGCGCGCAGGTCGCGCACCTCGGCGCGGGCCTGGTCCCGGTCACGTTCGGCCTGGACGCGCAGCGCCTCGGCGGCACTGACGTCGTGGCGTGCCTGGTCGCGGGCAGCTTCGGCGTGCCGCGCCCGCTCGTCGGCAGCGGTGGCCCGCTGGTGCGCCTGCTCGGCGCGCTGGCGGGCCTCGTCGGCGGCGGCGGACGCCGTGCGGGCCTGCTCCCGGGCCCGCGCCGCGTCGGCGGCGGCGGTCTCGGCGTCGTCGCGGGCCTCGTCGCGTTCGGTCTGCGCCGCCGCGACCTCGGTGGCGGCCTCCGCGCGGACCTGGGCGATCTGGCGCTGCACACCCACCGGGGACAACTCGGCGTGCAGGGATTCGGTGAGCGTCTCGACGATCTGGTCGAGCCGGTCCACCGCCTCCCAGGTGCGGGCCACCTGCCCCGGTAGGCCGGGGGCGTTGCGGTGGCGCATCCGGCTGTTGCGGGACGCCCGCTGGCAGGCGCCGTCGTTGTCCCGGCAGTACCGAAACGGTCGGCCCGCGCCGACACGCTGCGGCACCGGCTGTCCACAGTGGGCACAGGGGCGGGTTTCGGCGGTGGTGGGCTGGGCGTCCATCGAGGTGGCAGTCTAGTGCCGGGTGTGGCCGCCCGCCGCACCGCGGCGGGTCAGCTCGCGGCGCGGGCGCGCGCGTCCAGGGTGTAGCGGCGTTGCAGCAACAGCGCCGCGAGCATCGCCACCGCCGGCAGCAGCCCGAAGCCGTAGCGGACCGCCGCCAGCGCCGCGTCGGGCTGCGTCGGTGACTCACCGGCCGTCGAGGCCACGAAACCGCCGATGGCCAGGCACAGCGCGTACGCGTACGGGCCCAGTGCCGCGCCGGTGGCCTCGGTTGCCGTCCACACCCCGGTGTAGGTGCCGGCACCAGTGGTCTCGGTGGTGCGGTCGGTGGCGGCGGCGCGGATCACGTCGGGCAGCATCGAGAAGGGCAGCAGTTGCATGCCGGCGAACGCCACCCCGAGCACCGCCACCGCGCCGATCAACACCGGCAGGCCGGCCGGTCGACCGACAGCGAGCACCAGCGACCCGATCGCGAACGCGCCCTGCGCGCCCAGCAGCGCCCGTTGCTTGCCGACACGGCGGGCCAGCACCAACCAGGCCGGGGTGACCAGCAGCGCCGGTGCGACGAACGCGGCCACCAGCACCGTGGTCAGGCCGGGGGAGCGCAGCTCGTACTCGGCGTAGTAGGGCACCCCGGCGAGCACCAGGTGGGTGGCGGTGGACATGGCCAGGTATGCGGCCACCAGCCAGCGGAACTGTCGGTCGCGCAGCGCGGTGCGCAGGGCCGGCCACCCGCCGTGCCCCGCCGGGGTGGGGTCCGCCGCCCGCCCGCGCAGCCGGGCGATGCCGGCGACACCGACAAGCATGGCGGCCAGCATGCCGACGGCGAGGATCATCCCCATCCGCTGGTAGCCGCCCCGGGTCGCGGCGTCGCCGCCGGTGAGCAGCGGGGCCAGCAACCCGGAGAGCAGGATGCCCAGGGTCAGCACGACCATCCGGAACGCCATCAGCCGGGTGCGTTCGTCGTAACCGATCCGCAGGTCGGCCGGGGTGGCCAGGTAGGGCACCTGGTAGGCGGCGAAGAGCAGATTGCCGGCGACGAAGCACACCGCCACCCAGCCGGCCGCCGGCCCGCCGGTCAACCCGCCGGGCACCGCGAAGAGCGCGGCGAACGCGACGGGCAGGGCACAGCCGAGCAGCAGCAGGCGGCGCCGGTCACCGCGGCGGGTCTGCTCGACGTCGGCGCGGTGCCCCACCCAGGGGTGCAGCAGCACGTCGGCGATCTTCGGCAGCAGCAGGGCGAGGCCGGCCAGCCACGGCCCGACGGCCAGCACGTCGGTGAGGAAGTACAGCAGCAGCAGGCCGGGCACTGTCACCCAGACACCCATGCCGAGCGAGCCGGCCGCGAAGCCCGCCAGCGGGCCCCGGGCAAGTGTCGCGTCGGTGGCGGCCAGGGGCCGCCGGTCGAGCCCGGTCATCGCCGCATCCCCTCGGTAATCCAACGGTTGTCGGATTCTAGGGGCAGAATGGCGGCCATGACCATGCCTCGCCGCCGGCCCGGTCGGCCCCGCCGTGACGAGACCCGCCCGACCCGTGATGTGGTGCTCACCGCGGCGACCACGCTGTTCGCCGAGCGGGGCTTCGACGCCGTCGGGTTGCGGGAGGTCGCCGCCGCCGCCGGGGTCGACGTCGCCACTGTCGCGCACCACACGGGTACGAAGGCGGCGCTCTACGACGCCTGCTTCGCCCGGGTCTTCGCCGCCGAGCAGGAGGTGCTCACCCAGGCCGCCGCGCAGGCCCGCGCGGCGCTCGACGCCGGGCCGCAGGCGGCCCGGCGGGCCCTGCACGAGCTTGTCGACGTCTTCGTCGACTTCCTGGAGGACCGCCCGGAGACCACCGCGCTGTGGCTGCGCCGCTGGCTCGAACCGCAGCGGCACGCCGAGCTCGACACGCGCTACGCCGAGCCGTTGTACCGGCTGATCACGGAGTTGCTCAGCGCCGCCGCGGCGGCCGGGGCGCTGGCCGAGCCGACGCCGCACATCACCGTCCGCAGCCTGGTGTGGGCGACCCACGCGCACGTGGTGGCCCTGGCCGCCGGTGCGCCGGGCGCTCGGGAACGGCGCGAGTTCCGGGCGTTCGTGCACCGCCTGCTCGACGGCCTGTACGGGTCGTCGACCCCTTGACGCGTCGCCGCCGCCCGACGATTATCCATCCGACGTTGGATTAAATGGGGGGCGGCAATGGGCGGACCACCTCGGGTGGCGGTGATCGGCGCCGGCGCGGCCGGGCTCGCCGCCGTCAAGGCACTGCGCGACGCCGATGTGCCGACGGTCGCCTTCGAGGCCGCCGAGCAGGTCGGTGGCCTCTGGGTGTACGGGGCACCCGACTCGCCCGCGTACCGCACGCTGCACCTGAACACCAGCCGGGGACGCACCCAGTTCGCCGACCACCCGATGCCCACCGACTGGCCCGACTACCCCGACCACCGCCGGGTCGCCGGCTACCTCGCCGACTACGCCCACCGCTTCGGGCTGGGCGGGGACATCCGGCTGCGGCACACCGTCGAGCGGGTCACCCAGGCCCCGGGCAGCACCTGGACGGTGGTCGCGACCGGACCGGACGGGCCGGTCACCGTCACCGTCGACGCCGTGGTCGTCGCCAACGGGCACAACCGGGTGCCCCGGCTGCCCGAACCGTCATACCCGGGCACCTGCACGGCCGA
Source organism: Micromonospora sp. NPDC049047 (assembly GCF_040649135.1). Taxonomy (NCBI): domain Bacteria; kingdom Bacillati; phylum Actinomycetota; class Actinomycetes; order Micromonosporales; family Micromonosporaceae; genus Micromonospora; species Micromonospora sp. NPDC049047. The sequence continues at coordinate 117,115 of NZ_JBEZEY010000016.1, read as the reverse complement.
GCAGCTGCACAGCCACGACTACCGGGGCCCGGAGCAGTTGGCCGGCCGACGGGTCCTGGTCGTGGGCGGCGGCAACTCCGCGATGGACATCGCGGTGGACGCCTCGTACGCCGCCACCCGCACCCTGCTCTCGCTGCGCCGGGGCGTCTGGGTCGTACCGAAGTACCTGCTGGGCCGCCCCTCGGACACCCTGAACGGGGCCCTGGCCCGCCGACTGCCGTGGCGACTGCGCCAACGCGTCAGCCAGGCGACGCTGAACGCCACAGTCGGCAGCCCCGCCCGCTACGGGCTGCCCGCACCGCGGCACGGCTTCCTGCAGGATCATCCGACGCTCTCCGACGGGCTGCTGTCCCGGCTGACCCACGGCGACGTCGAGGCCCGGCCCGGCGTCGCCGCACTGGACGGGGACCGGGTCGAGTTCACCGACGGGCGCAGCGACAGCGTCGACCTGATCATCTGGTGCACCGGCTACCGGGTGGAGATCCCGTTCCTCGACCCGGCGCTGCTCGGCGGCGGCGCGGACACCCTGCCGCTGTACCGGCACGTGTTCCACACCGACGCCCCGGGCCTGACCTTCGTGGGGCTGATGCAGTCCACCGGCTCCGCGTTCCCCCTGATGGAGGCGCAGGCCAAGCTGATCGCCGCGCACCTCGCCGGCCGGTACGCGCTGCCGAACCCCGACCGGCAGCGGGCCGCGTGTCGGGCCGAGTTGCGGGCCGCGACCGCCCGGTGGGGTCAGCGCCGCCCCGCGATGCGGGTGGACTTCGACGGGTACCTGGCCGAGCTGGCCCGCGAGTTGGTCGCCGGAACCCGCCGGGCCCGCTCCGGTGCGGCCTCCTCGGGCGGGGTGCGGCGGTGACGGGTCGGCTGGCCGGCCGTCGGGTGCTGCTGACCGGCGCAAGCGGAACGTTCGGCCGGCATCTCGGCGCGGCGTTCACCGCCGCCGGCGCCCAGGTGGTGGGGCTCGACCTGCACGCGCGCCCCGACGGCGACCTGCCGGTGCTCGGCTGCGACCTGACCGACCCGGACGCCGTGGCACCGGCGGTACGCGCCGCGCTCGACCGGCTCGGCGGGCTGGACCTGCTGATCAACAACGCCGGTGTCGGTGGTCCCGCCCCCGCCGAACTGCCCCCCGACGAGGTGGTCCGCCGACAGTTGGAGGTCAACCTGCTCGCCGCCTGGCGGACCACCGCCGCGGCAATGCCACAGCTGCTCACCGCACGCGGGCGGGTCATCTTCGTGGCCAGTCGGATGGCGGTGCTGCCGCTGCCGCTCGCCGCCGCGTACGGAGTCAGCAAACGGGCGCTGGTGGCGTACGCCGACGCGCTGCGCCACGAGGTGGGCACGCACGTCGGGGTGAGCGTGGTCTACCCCAGCATGGTCGTCTCACCCATCCACCACAGCACCGCCGAGGCCGGCCTGTCCCTGCGCGGGGTGTCCCGCCCCGAGCCCGTCGAGGGGGTGGTCGCGGCGATCCTGCGGACCGCCGCCGCCCGGCGGGCACCGCGTGACGTGGCGACCACGACGCGCGGTCGGCTGGAGTTGGCTGTCGGTCGGCACGCGCCGGCGCTGGCCGACCGGCTGGTGCGGCGTACCCTCACCGCCCGGATCGCCGCCGGTGACCTGGACGCCGCGCCGCTGGCCGCCGGAATGGTCCGCCGCCACCGGGGACGGTGAGGTGCCGCGGTCGAAGCGGCGCGGGCACCGCCCGGCCGGTCAGGGCGTGGCGACGGCCGCGCGGGACCGGTCGGCGGCGATCCGCAGGGCCAACGCGGCCAGGGCGGTGCCGGTCACCCACCGCTGCACCCGCAGCCACACCGGTCGACGGGCGAAGAACCCGGCCAACGTGCCGGCGCTGAGCACGATCAGCCCGTTCACGCTCAACGCGACGGCGACCTGGGTCAGGCCCAGCAGCAGGCTCTGCACCGCCAGGTGCCCCCGTGCCGGGTCGATGAACTGCGGTAGCAGCGACACGTAGAGGATCGCGATCTTCGGGTTCAGCAGGTTGGTGACCAGACCCATGGTGAACAGCCGCCGGGACGGGTCCGGTGGCAGCGGCGTGGGGGCGAATGGTGACCCTCCGCCCGGACGCAACGTCCGCCAGGCCAGCCAGAGCAGGTAGCCGGCGCCGGCCAGCTTCACCACGGCGTACAGGGTCGGCACCAGCACGAAGACGGTGGCCAGGCCGAGGACCGCCGCCGCCAGGTACACCGCGAACCCGGCGGCGACCCCCAGCAACGAGATGAGCCCGGCCCGGCGGCCCTGCGACACCGAGCGGGACACCAGGTAGACCATGTTCGGGCCGGGCGTGAGCACCATCCCCAACGCCACAAGCGCGATGCCCACCAGCGCCCCCGTGCTGACCATGATGCTTTCCCCCCGTTCGGCAGCCCCGCTGCGACCCTAGGCCGGGGTGACCGCGTCGTCCCAGGGCCACCTGGCAGACGGTGGCCCTGGATCCGGTCACCCGGGCGGAAACCCCCTCCGCCGGCAGCCGCGGGGAATGGTCACCGCCGGGGGCGTGCTGACCTGGTACGAAGTGCTGCCGGCGGAGGCGGCGCGTTACGGTGGCCGGGGGAGGTGCCGCAGGGTGACCGAGGCGTGGGAAGCGGCGGTGGAGGCGCAGATCCGGGGAGCCGTGCAACGCGGCGAGTTCGACGACCTGCCCGGCATGGGCAAACCGATCCCCGGCCAGGGCACACCGTACGACGAGTCGTGGTGGATCAAGAGTTTCCTGGAGCGTGAGGCGTTGCCGAGCGACCTGCTCCTGCCCACCCCGTTGCAACTGCGCCGACGCATCGAGCAGGTCCCCGACGAGGTCCGCGACCTGCCCACCGAACAGGCCGTACGCGACTTCGTGGGGCAGCTCAACGCGCAGATCGTGGCGTGGCTGCGCAACCCCGACGGCCCCGGGGTGGCGGTGCGTCCGGTGAACGCCGACGAGGTGGTGCGCCGCTGGCGCGCCGAGCACGCCGCGCCCAGCCTCGCGACGCCGGCGACCGACCGGGTGAGCGTCGCCGCGCCGCGCCGGCCGCGCCGCGCCTGGTGGTTGTCGTGGCGCCGCCGGTCGCGCTGACCCGGTCTGGTCGGCGGTGCCCGGCACCGGCAGACTGTGCCGATGGGTATCGACCTGCGCGCGTCCGGTCCGCCGTCGGTGCCGGGCCTGGCCCTGCGCCAGTGGCGGGACGACGACCTGGACGCCCTGCTTGACGCGTACCGGGATCCGGTGTTGCGCCGGTGGACCCGGCTGCCGGTGACCAGCCCGGCCGAGGGTCGACAGTGGTTGGCGCGGACCCGGCAGGACTGGGACGCCGGTCGGCGCTACAGCTTCGCGGTCCTCCAGGACGACGCCGACGAGCCACGGCTGGTGGCGAACGTGGTGCTCAAGAGGGTGAGCGTGCACTGGCCCATGCCCGAGGTGGGGTACTGGACGGCGTCGTGGGCACGCGGGCGTGGTGTCGCGCCGCGGGCGGTCACCGCGCTCAGCCGGTGGGCGTTCGAGGAGTTCCCCGAGCTGGAGCGCCTCGACCTGCTGCACCAGGTGGACAATGTGGCGTCCTGCCGGGTGGCGCAGAAGAGTGGCTTCGTGTTCCAGGAGGTGCTGCCGGCCCGGCCGCCCTTTCCGCTTGACGGTCACCGGCACTCGCTGAGCGTCGGCTAGCCCTCCGCCACCGCCGCCTGCCACCGCCACGAGGTGCGTCGGGCCCGGCCGGGCAGGTCACCGCGCCCGGTCAGCCACAGCAGGACCTGGGGTGCGGCACCGTCCGGGGCATCCGGGAAGAGTCGCCGCAGCACCGCCGCGCTCAACCGCTGCGGCGGCTGCCAGGCCACGCCGAGACCGACGGTGATGTCGTGGGTGTGCAGCAGGGTCTCGGCCACTCCCATCGCGGCGAAGCCCACCGGGTCGCAGGGGCCGAAGTGCCAGGCCCGGGTGTCCGGTGCGGCGGCGTCGACGGCGGCGGCGAGCAGCCCGGCGCAGGCCCGCACCACGGTGAGGGTCTGCGCCGGGCTCGCGGCGGGGGAGACCCGCAGGTCGTACGGGAGGTAGCCGTCATCCGGGCGGCCGGTGACCTGGCCGGCGTAGGCGAGCAGGTCGTGCGCGATGTGCGCGGCGGTGGTCCAGCAGCTCCAGGTCAGTGGGCCGGCGGGCACGGACCAGTCGCGCTCGCGGTGCGGGTGCAGCACCCGGGTCATCTCGTCGGCTGCCTGGAGCAGTTCGACGCCGGTCACCGTTGACATCCGACGACTGTCGCAGTGCCGGTCGGGTGACGCAATCGAGATCCGGCGCCACGCGGAAAATCGGGCTGCTCGGCCCCAACGGCGCCGGCTAGTTCACCACCCTGCGGGTGCTCGCCGCGACGTCGCCGATCAGCGGCGCCGGCCTGCGGGTGCTCGGCATGGACCCGGGCGATGCTGAACTGGCCGGTCCGCCGCGAAACGATTACCGCCGCAGGTCGGTCGGGTCGTCCGCGGTGAAGTCGCGAACGGCCGCGCGGATCGTCGCGCCGTACGGGTCGTCCGGCAGGTGCGCCACCTGCTCGCCGGCTCGGGCCAGGTACTCGCGAGCCTGGGCGGGCTGGCCCAGGCGACGGTGACAGTCGGCCAGGTTGAGAAACAGCGACGGCAGGAACGCCTGGACCTGGAGCGAGGGCAGGTATCGCCTGGCGCGTTCGTCGGTCAGGTCGGACACGGCGGCCAGGGCGCGCTCGTCCCAGCCCAGCTCCGCCTCGGTGGTGTCCTGCAGATCGGCGAGGTAGTGGGCGAGGGTGCAGCGGTGCAGCGGGTCGCCGCCGGGGCCGATCTCGTCCCACAGCGCGCTGAGCAGCTCGCGGGCCCGGGCTGGCCGACCGGACTGGCCGAGCTGCACCGCCTCGATGATGCGCGCCATTGTCGGGTCGGCTGTCTGTTGGTCGTCCATGGCGCAGATGCTCGGGCCTCGACCCGCTCGAGGGTCAAATCACCGGCTCGGCGGGCACCCGGGCGATGGTCCCGGTGCGGCGCGGATCTGTCCGGGTCAGCCCGGCGCTGTGGCGGTGGTGATGCTGGCCAGCGCCTCGACGAGGGGCAGCGGGTTGACGTAGTCGCGATAGGACAGGACCTGGCCGTCGCGGACGCGAATGACCGCGATCACCTGCTGCTCGAACGGCCCGGCAGTGGCGACGACGCTGCCGTACGCCTCGTACTCCACGATGACGACCTCGGGGTCGGTGGTCTCGTGCAGCACCACGTTGCGGTATTCGTCGAACCTGATGAAGGTGCCGGCTGTCTGCGTGAGATGACGGCGAATCTCTGGACGGCCCCGCAGTCGGCCGGGCACGCCCGGCGGGTGGTACGGCCACTCGAGGTACCCGTCCGGCGCCATCAACGCCACGAACGCCTCGATGTCGGCCTCGCGGCCGGCCCGCAGGATCTCTTCGACGACTGCGCGGGACGAGGTTGTCATCGTGACCTCCTGGTCAGCATTCGTTGAACATGCGTTGATTGAACGAGCGTAGAACGAACGAGGTGGACCGGTCAACATCCGTTGAATGACCCGAACCCGGGCAACGCCGCCAGCCCTCGGCCAGCGTCGCCCCCGGGATTCGTTCGGCAACGGTGGCGCATCACTCCTCGGGCAGCTTGCGCATGCTGCGCAGCGGGGAGAAGACGACCCAGAGCACCCCGAGCAGGGCACCGATGCTGGCGATCCAGAGGGCGGAGCGCACCCCCATCGCGGCGCCGAGCGCTCCGCCGATCAGGGCGCCGACCGGCCGGATGCCGTAGTTGACAGTGCGTCTGACACCGGACACCACGGCGAGCATCGTCCCCGGTGTGGCAGCGGTCTGCACCGATCCGGCCGCGATGTCGAGGACCATGACGCCCAGCGCGGAGACGAACTCGGCGGTGATCAGCAGCGCGAGCACCAGCGGCCGCGGTCCCCCGGCCAGCGGCACGAGGATCAGTGGGGCCGGAAAGACGACGAGACCGAGGATTACCGCGGGGCCGATGCCGATCCGGCGACTGAGCGGACCGCTTACCGCAGCGCCGAGCAGTCCGCCGAACGCGCCGGTCCCGACGACGAGGCCCAGCATGCCGGGGGAGACGTCCAGCTCGGTGGTCACGTACAGCACGAAGAGCGCGGCGAACATGTAGTTGAACAGGTTGAGCGTGGTGGTGCCAAGCAGGATCGCCCGTAGCACCGCGGACCGGGCCACATACCGCACACCGGCGGCCATGCCCAGGCCCGGGCCGCTCTGTACCGGATGCTCGGTGACCCTTGTGCGGGCCAGGAAGACAGCGGACGCCAGGTAGGTGAGCACGTCGGCGACAAGCGCGATCGGAGCGGTGAGCACCTGCACGAGCACGCCACCGATGCTCGGGCCGGCCACGTACGACATGGCTCTGCTGCCGTTGATCAGACTACTGGCGTCCACATAGTCCGGCCGCCGGACCAGGGCGGCGAAGAGGCTGCTGTGCGCCACCTCGAAGAACATCGAGAGGATCCCGATCAGGAAGGCCACGACACAGAGCAGCGGCAGGTTCAGTGCGTCCGCCCACCACAGCAGCGGCACGGCCAGCAGAAGGCCCGCCCGGCCAAGGTCGGCGATGATCATTACGTGTCGTCGGCGCGGGTACCGGTCCACCAGGGCGCCGGCCGGCAGGGAGAAGAACAGGTTCGGCAGCAGCGAGGCGGCGGTCAGGTAGCCCATCTCGACGGGTCCGGCGCCGATCGCCAGCACGGCAAGCAGCGGCACGGCGAGCATGGTGATCTGATCGCCGAAGAGCGAGACGGTCTGCGCGGACCAGTAGCGGCGGAAGGCGGTCTGCTGCAGCAGCCGTGGGATGCGCGGCCGGCGCGGCGGTGCCGGGTCGGCCAGAACGAGGGGTTCAGTCACTGTCGGTCTCCGCTGGCTGGTCATCGGGGGGCACGGGTCCACGCGGCACCACCATCTGGATGAACTGCACCGGGCGAGACCCGGGCGGGCGTCTCGCCGGGTCGGCAACCCGTTCGTCGTACCGGGCCAGCAGGGCGTCGACCTCCTCCGTGAGCTCACGCAGCTCACTGGCGGTGACGTGCAGCAGCGCGTCGCCGAAGCCGGCGGCGGTTCGCCATTCGACGGGCTCGTCGCCGCGGACTGCGAGGTAGTCCTGCGCGTATTGCGTGTAGACGCCGAGCATCACGCTGTTGAGCTGGTCCGTCGCGGACTTCATGGCCGGGTCGTCGGAGTCGTCGGCCCAGGACGTGTCGTGCGCGGTGGCCCGCCAGGGCCGTTCCCGACCGTCCGCCCCCGCAACGCGTTCGGCCAATCCGTACTTGGCGAGCTGGCGCAGGTGGAACGAACAGTTCGGCACATTGTCGTCGAGCCGGGCGGCGGCCTGGGTGGCGGTCATCGGGCCCTCGCGGCGCAGCAGCCCGATCAGTTGCATCCGCAGCGGGTGCGCGTACGCCCGCAGGGTGCGTGGGTCGGTGAGCTTGATGGAACGTTGCGGCACTTCTTCGGTCACACCCTAGAGAATGCTTTAGAAAGACATCTCTAGCAACCCGAGGCCCAGGGATGGCGGCCGATTCGCCGGCAACAGCTCCACTGTTCAACAACCGTAGAATGACCGGGTGACCGAACCGAGCCCACGGTTGACCCGAGCCGAGCAGCGCCGCCAGACCGAAGAGAGCATCCTGGCGGCGGCCCGGCAGCTGTTCGCCGAACTCGGCTATGAGCGCACCACGATCCGCGCCGTGGCCAGGACGGTCGGGGTCGACGCCGGCCTGGTGATGCACTACTTCGGCACCAAGGACAACCTGTTCTCCCGGGCCGCCGAGCTGCCCGCCGCCGAGTTGTCCGGCGGCGGCGAAGAGATCGTCGACGTCCTGCTCGCCTCGCTCGCCAGCCGTCTGGACGGCGAGCCGGTCGCCTCACTCGCGGTGCTGCGTTCGATGCTCACCAACACCGACGCTGCCGAGCGGTACCGAGCTGCCGCCGAACCCCAGCTCAGTCAGATCACCACCGCGATTCCCACCGAGGACGCCGAACTGCGCGCCAGCCTGCTCAGCGCGATCGTGCACGGTGTGATCATCGAGCGGTACCTGCTTCGCCTCGGCCGACTCGCGGACGCCTCGCCCGACCAGATCATCGAGCTGCTCCGTCCGTGCTTCCAAACGTTGGCCACGGCCGACATGCCACCGTCGACCGTCCGGCCCGCCAGCGCGGATTGAGCCACGGCACGTCGGCGTGCACACTCCGCCGCGCGGTCAGGTGGGTGCAATCGCTGCCCGGCGGCCCACCCGACCGCACGGAGGACGCGGCCGACCCGCCCTGATCCGCTGGGACGGGCGGGTCGGCTCGCGTCCCTCAGGCGCGGGCGACGATGGCAGTGAGCACCGAACGGACGGACGTCGGCCGGTGACCGATGAGGGTCTCCAGGGTCGGGTCGGTGACGGCGAACTCGCCACGGCGAGCCGCGCGGTAGATGCCGAGGGTGAAGTCGGCTGCTGCTGCGGGGACGCCGCCAGCGATGGTGGTGGCCCGCCACTGCTGGTCATCCACGACGACGCGCCTGATGGTGCGACCCGTGACGGCACTGAGGATGCCGGCCACCGCCTCGAGGTCGAGCAGTTCGGGCCCGGTCAGCGGAGCGGTGATCCCGTCGAGCGCGCCGTCGTCGGCGAGGGCGATGGCCGCGGCCTCGGCGAGGTCGGCGTGTGCGGTCCAGGAGACCGGACCGTCCGCTGGCGCCGCGAGCACACCCGTCTCCAGGGCCGCACCGATGTAGACGCTGAGCGTGCTCGCGTAGAAGCCGTTGCGCAGCGCGGTGAAGGGGACACCCAGGCCGACCAGATGCTCCTCGGTCTCGGCGTGGGTGAGCTGGGCGGGGAAGAGGGAGTCCTTCGACGCCGCCTGGTGGCTGGTGTAGAGCACACGTTTTGCCCCGACGGTGTGGGCGGCGTCGATGGCGGCGCGGTTCGCGGCGGCCGCGTCGCTGCCGCGGATGGCGGCGGACACGACGAGGACCTTTTCGGCACCCTCGAAGGCGTGTTGCAGCGTGCGCGGGTCGGTGAAGTCTCCGGCGCGGACCCGGACACCGCGGGCGGCCAGACCGGCCGCCTTTGTCACGTCGCGCACGCTGACACCCACGGTCTCGGCGGGAACCCGCTCGAGCAACCGGTCGACGATCTGGGAGCCGAGTTGACCTGTGGCACCGGTGATGACGAACATGACTACCACTCCCTGTTAGCGTTGTTAACACACCTACGTTAGCAACGTTATCGCAGCGATAACAAGGTGCTGTTAGCATCGGTTCATGGTTGCGGCGCAGGACATGGCATCCCGGGACGAGGTACGGCACGGCATCGTCGCGGCAGCGAGCCGGCTGCTGCGCGAGGAGGGCGCGAACGCGGTGACGACGCGAGCCGTCGCCCAGGCCGCCGGCGTGCAGGCACCCACCATCTACCGCCTCTTCGGTGACAAGAACGGCCTGATCGATGCCGTCGCCGAGCACGTCATGGCCACCTACGTCGCCGCCAAGTCCGCCGTGGCGTACGCCGCCGAGGGCGATCCGGTGGCCGACCTGCGGTCCGGGTGGCGGGCACACCTCGAGTTCGGACTGGCCAACCCCGAGCTGTACGCGCTCATCGCCGGCCGGGGCGGGCCGTCGCCGGCGACGGTTGCCGGCCTCGAGGTGCTGCGCACCCGCGTACGGCGACTGGCCGCGGCCGGCCTGTTGGCTGTCGACGAGCAGCGCGCACTCATGATGATCCACGCGGCCGGCAACGGCACCGTGCTCGCCCTCCTGGGCACGCCCCCGCAGCAACGCGACCCGGGTCTGGGGGAGGCCATGTTCGACGCCGTGCTCAGCAGCATCCTCGTGCGCACCCCGGCGACACCCGACACGACAGTGAGCGCCGTGGCGGTCACCTTCGCCACCGTGGTGCCCGACCTGCCGGGGCTCACCGACGCCGAACGCGCGCTCATGACCGAATGGGTGCACCGATCGCTCACCGCACCGCCGGCAAAAGCGCTGGACGAGCTGACGCCCGGCTTGTAGCTTGCAGTTGACCGTGACACCGCCCGAGGAGGTGAGACCCATGAACGCTGGACCGATGTGGGTGCTCCCCCTCCCGTCATGGCCGTGCGACTGACGTAGGTGTCGCCGGGAGCGCCTCGCCAAAGAGGCACTCTCGAAGGGCAACACCTGTGCGTTCTCTGCAATCCACCCCCGAGCAGCCGTCGAACGACAGCGCCGGGCGGGGCCCCCTCATCTTCGACGTGATCATCGCTGGGTGCGGGCCGACCGGTGCCATGCTCGCCGCCGAACTGCGGCTGCACGATGTGCGGGTACTCGTACTCGAGCGGGAAACCACACCGGCGTCGTTCGTACGCATCGTCGGTCTGCACATTCGCAGTCTTGAGCTGATGGCGATGCGCGGACTCCTGGAGCGCATCCTCCCGCACGGCAGGCAGCGGCCGGCCGCCGGCTTCTTCGCCGCCATCGCCAAACCGGTGCCCAAGGGACTGGATTCCGCGTACGCCTATCTGTTGGGGATTCCGCAGCCAGTCATCGTCGAAGTGCTCGAAGAGCATGCGATCGACCTGGGCGCGCAGGTCCGGCGCGGCGCCGCGGTCGCCGGCATCGAGCAGGACGACGAGGGCGTCACCGTCGAGCTGGCCGACGGGGAACGGCTGCGGTCGCGCTACCTCGTCGGCTGCGACGGCGGGCGCAGCACCGTGCGGAAGCTGCTCGGCGTCGGCTTCCCCGGCGAGCCTGCCCGCACCGAGACGCTGATGGGCGAGATGGAGGTGGGCGCCCCGCAGGTGGAGATCGCCGCCAAGGTCGCCGAGATCAGCCAGACCCACCGTCCCTTCTGGCTCCGGCCCTTCGGCAACGGCGTCTACAGCGTCGTGGTCCCCGCCGCCGGAGTCAGCGACCGCCAGGTGCCGCCCACCCTTGCGGATTTCCAACAACAGTTGCGCGCCATCGCGGGAACCGATTTCGGTGTGCACTCCCCACGCTGGTTGTCCCGCTTCGGGGATGCGACCCGGCTGGCCGAGCGTTACCGGGTCGGTCGGGTGCTCCTGGCCGGCGACGCCGCACACATCCACCCACCCATCGGAGGACAGGGACTCAACCTCGGCATTCAGGACGCGGTCAACCTCGGTTGGAAACTGGCCGCGCAGGTGCGCGGCTGGGCGCCCGAGACGCTGCTGGACACCTATCAGGGTGAGCGTCGTCCGGTCGCCGAGGACGTGCTGGACAACACCCGCGCCCAGACGGAACTGCTGTCCGCCGCGCCGGGCCCCCAGGCGGTGCGCCGACTGCTCACCGAACTGATGGACTTCGACGAGGTGAACCGCCACCTGATCGAGAAGATCACCGCGGTCGGCATCCGCTACGACTTCGGCCCCGGCCCCGACCTGCTCGGCCGCCGCCTGCGCGACATCACCGTGAAACAGGGCAACCTCTACGATCTGCTGCACCGCGGCCGGGGCCTGCTGCTGGACCGCACCGAACGCCTGACCGTCGGCGGCTGGTCAGACCGGGTTGACGAGATCGCGGACCCGAGCGCTGACCTTGACGTACCGGCGGTGCTGATGCGTCCCGACGGTCACGTCGCCTGGATTGGTGACGACCAGCGGGACCTGGACGACCACCTGTCGCGCTGGTTCGGCACGCCCACCGACTGAGGCCATCGGTCCGATCACCTCGCCCGGCGTGCGCGGCGCACTTGGTCGTGCGCGCCGGGTCGTCGCTCGGTCGAGACCGATGCCGGTGGAGCCCTGTCCCGCGATCAGAATGATCTGGCTGGTTGGAGGTTCAGCGGCCGGCGTCGTAGACACGCCGTGCCCGTTCCACCTCGGGGAGGCGGGCGTCGGCCCAGGTGCTCAGGTGGGCGAAGAGGGGACCGAGGCTGGCACCCAGCTCGGTGATCTCGTATTCGACCCGAGGCGGCATCTCGGCGTAATAGGTGCGGGCAATGAGCCCATCGCGTTCAAGTTGGCGCAGCCGCTGCGTGAGCACCTTCGGTGTGATGGTGGTCAGCCGGCGCTCCAGCTCCACGAATCGCTGCCGGCCGTACTTGTGAAGGGCCCACAGGATGGGCGTGGTCCATCGACTGAACACGATGTCGACAACCGGCGCGACAGGGCACGCCAGCTCAGGGTCCGCCGACCGTTCCATGTGCCCTCCGTCACAACAGCGTTACTATCCTCTAGGTACCTACTATACGGACGCTACTAGCGTCTCCTCCAGCCGCGCGAACGACGCGGTTGAACTGGAGACACAGCCATGTTTGTCGTGACAGGCGCCACCGGGAACGTCGGCCGTACGCTTTTGTCGACCCTCACGACCTCGGGTGCCGCAGTGACGGCGGTGTCCCGGGGACGACGCCCGGTCGCGGTGCCAGAGGGGGTTCGCCACCACCACGCGGATCTCGAACGCCCGGAGAGTCTGCTCCCGGCACTAGCCGGCGCCGAAGCGATATTCCTGCTCGTGGAGGGCGCCGGGGCGCACCTCGACATGCCCGAGATCCTGCGGGTCGTCACAGCCGCGGGGCTGAAGCGCATCGTGCTGCAATCCTCGCAAGCGGTCGGCACCCGGCCGGGGGCGGCCTCGCACGCGCCGCTGTCTGCCATCGAGGACCTCGTACGCCGGTCGGGTCTCGGCTGGACGATCCTGCGCCCCGGCGGCTTCGCCTCCAACGCCTTAGCCTGGGCGGAACCGGTGCGGACCGGCCGGACAGTGGCCGCGCCGTTCGGCGACGTCGGCCTGCCCGTGGTCGACCCGGACGACATCGCCGAGATGGCCGCCGCCGTTCTGCGTGACGGCTCGCACGACGGCCGTACATACGAGCTGACCGGTCCGGTGCTGAGCACGCCACGCCACCGCGCTGCGGATCTCGCCGCTGCACTCGGCGAACCGATCGTCTTCGTTGAGCAGGCGCCCGACGAGGCCCGGGAACAGATGCTGCGGTTCATGCCACCACCGGTGGTCGACGGGACGCTGGCGATCCTCGGCGCGCCGACCGAGCGGGAGCAGCGGATCAGCCCCGACGTGACGCAGGTTCTGGGCCGATCGCCACGGCCTTTCACCGCGTGGGTCGCTCGCAACATCGACGCCTTCCGCTGACGCGTCGCGTCAGGGTTGCGCAGCGGACGGCGCCCGCCGGTGAGATCGAGAAGCACGAACGAGTAGTGGTCACGGACGCTCTTCGCCGGGCAGGTGGCGAAAGAGGGCGTCCGCTCTTGGAAGTCGCGGTCGATGCATCACATGAGACGGCGACGCGCACCGCGAGGTCGCTGACGTGACCAGGAGAGGCGTTGGACTCGCCGGACATGGGCCTCCTCACCTTCAGCATCAACCTCACCCTGGGGTTGTGTGGACCACCAGGAGGGGGATCGCCGACGATGAGACGCACGCCTTCTTCATCCGTCTCCTGGACGAGTCCGGGGCGATGCTGTGGGGTCGGGTCACCTACGAGATGATGGAGGGCTCCTGGCCGGCCGTCGCCCGCGGCGACCAGGAGGTGCCGCCGCTCATCCGCGAGTGGGCGGTCAAGCTGGATGCCAAACCCAAGTACGTGGTGTCCTCGACGCGTACCGACTTCTCGTGGACCAACAGCCACCACATTGCCGGCGATCTGCGCGAGGGCGTGCAGAAGCTCAAGGACGCGACCCCGGTCGGGGTCCGCGTCGGAAGCGGCAAACTCGCCACCGAGCTCGACAGGCTGGACCTGATCGACGAGTACCGGATGCTCGTCCATCCCCGGATCGCCGGCCACGGCCCGACGCTGTACCAGGATGGGCTGCCCGCCACGCGTCAGCTCGAGCTGATCTCGGCAACGGGGTGGTCGCCGTGCACTACCGCCGCGCGCGCTGAATCGTAGGAGTCCCTCGCCGCCAGCTCATCGGCTGCTCGGCGTCCTCCTCGCGCCTCCCTCGCATCGGGACGATTCACAGAGTAAGGCCCGGAGCAGGCCGGTACCCGAGACCTGCAGTCCAGCGGCGGGGCGCCTTGACCCCCACGGCCACTTCCGCTGGGTAGGGCCAGTCGTGTGGGACCTGGCCGCCCGGAGCTGAAGGCGCACACAACACATCTCGCCACCGGCTGGCCCTCGACGCCGAAGCACGCGCCAGTCACCTGAGAAGCGACAAGCAACCATGGGCAGGGCTCTGCGCCCATTAATATTTTACCGGTAATGATAATCCATTAATTCACCATCACAAAAGGTGCATATCGTGCGCGCACCATAATGACAGTTATGGTGAGTAAGGAATCAGGTTGGTGTAAGTGTGGCGATCACGTCGGCGCACGGTCCGGACGAGGTGCTGCTGGGGACGGGGACCGCCGCAGGAGTCGATGCGGCTGGGCGGGATCGACGGTGCTGCGGCATCATCTGTCGTCATGTTCTCCGTGGCGGAACGCGACCTGACCCGAGAGCGACTGCTGCGTCTGGCGAACCAGGATCCCGCCATCGTCGCCGCCGCGATCACCGGCTCACACGCCACCGGCCAGGAGGACCGCTGGTCCGACATCGATCTGGCCTTCGCGGTCAGCGAACCACTCGACACCGTCATGCGTCGGTGGACGCAGGTGATGTATCAGGAGTTCGCAGCGGTCCACCACTGGGACCTGACGGCCGGTGCGGCGATCTACCGAGTCTTCCTGCTCCCACACTGCCTGGAAGTCGACCTCGCGTTCAGCCCGCACGCCGCGTTCGGGCCGCAGGGCCCGAGTTGGCGACTCGTGTTCGGGCAGTCGGCACCATCCCCGGCCGGCACGCCCGGCGGCCACGACGACATCGTCGGCCTGGCCTGGCACCACGCGTTGCACGCGCGGATCAGCATCGAACGGGGCAGGTACTGGCAGGCGGAGCACTGGATCAGCGCCATGCGCACCCAGACGATCGCGCTCGCCTGCCGGCGCCTGGGTCACCCCAGCAGCTACGCCAAGGGCGCCCACCTGTTACCCGCCGACATCACCGCAGCGCTGGAAACAACACTGGTCCGTGCCACGGACGAGGCCGAGGTGCGCCGCGCGCTGGTGGCCGCCGCGGCAGCCCTGGCCGACGAGCTGACTCGTACGGACCCCGAGCTGGCCGATCGGCTGCACCCGATTCTCACCGAACTCGCCGCCCAGCCGCCCCCGGGATCGCAGAGGGCGGCGACCTAGGAGCGGCCGTACGCGGCGCGGGCCTGGGCCACCTCGGCGGCCTCGCGTTCACGCCACCGGCGTTGCGCGTCCCGGTTGCACATCCGACAGACCCGACGGTAGCGACCGGTCGCCGGATCGAGCTCACGGTCGTGGCGGTTGCGGCACTGGGCCGGCTGGGTGCGGCTGCGGCAGGCCTCGGCCCGGCTGATCTGGCGCAGATGCGTGGGCTCGATGCAGTCGGCGGCACCGCAGGTCTGGTCGACGTCCAGGGCGGGGTCGTATCCGCCGACGAGCACCACGTACGCGGCGATGTGCGCCCACGCGCGACCGGCGACCTTCTGGTGCACCCCGCGTCGCCGCCCGTAACCTTCGACGATCAGGCAGCCGTTCTCGGTCCGGTGTGAGCGCTGCAGCAGGTAGGCGCGCAGCGACTCCTCGCTGTGGTGGCGGGACAGTCCCCGCACGTCCGAGAGCACGGAGTCACCGTACCCACGTCGGTCGGTGGGTCTGCTGTTGACCACCGCCTCGTCCGGAGAGCCCGTCGGCGTCACCGACATCCGTGCGGGTCAGTGACGCCGACGACCGTCTCAGGTGCGGACGCGGTAGTGCAGGGACATCACGCCGTTGCTGAGTCGGCGGTTGCTCAGTAGCTCCAGCCCAGCTCGGGTGCCGCTGGGCAGCCCGGGCTTACCTCCGCCGACGAGGACGGGGTGGATCAGCAGGTGGCACTCGTCGATCAGTCCGGACTGGAAGGCCTGCTCCGCGAGGTGTGCGCCGCCGATAGTGAGGTCACTGGTGGCCGAGGCTTTCATGGCGCGTACCGAGGCGGGGTCGAAGCTCGTTTCGAGCCGGGTCTTGGCGGTCGAGGTCGCGTGCAGGGTGGTGGAGTAGACGACCTTGTCCGCTGCCTGCCAGACGTCGGCGAAGTCGGCCGTGAGCTTCGACTGTGCGGCCAGGGCAGGGTCGGTTTCCCAGAGGGACATCGACTCGTACAGGCGCCTTCCGTAGAGGTAGGTACCCATGGGCCGGAGAAGGTCGGTCATGAACGCGAGGTACTCGTCGTCGGGTGGGGTCCAGTCGAATCTGCCGTGTTCGTCCTCGATGTAACCATCGAGGGACACGTTGGTCACGTAGATCAGCTTGGCCATTGCGTCACACCTCGACGGCAACTGCGACGGGGTGGGCGTTCCGCAGTGTGGCGTCCAGTTTGGAGAAGGCCTCGTTCCAACCCTGGCTGGCGGGGGCGGCCAGATGCTCGGGGAGCCACTGACGGATCTCGAGTCGCGTCCGTCCATCGGCCTCGTCGTGGAACTCGACCCGCATTCGTGTCTCGTGCGGCTGATGGCCGTCCGGCAGCTGCCCGGTGACATGCACGACGCCGTCGAGCAGTTCGCCGTCGGCGACGTCGGTGAGGTCGATGTGGACGTCGACTCGAAGGCCGGGCCGGGCCGGGAAGACCTCGGTCCACCGCTGGTGGCCGCCGGGCCGGATGTCGAAGTCCATCTCCTCGCGGGGCAGTGAGTTGCCGATCGGCCCCCACCACGCCGCCAGGTGGTCGGGGTCGGTGAAAGCTCGGTAGACCAGTTCCCGTGGCGCGTCCAGCACGCGTGAGATGACGATTTGCGGATCGCCGCTGTCCATCAGTTCTCCTTGTCGTGAGCCGTGTCCGGCGATTCGCTGTCGGGAATCACCGGGCCGTGGACCGTTCGGTCCGTTGGGCGAGCGGCGGCCTGTACCGCCGCGAGGTGGGCGTCGAGGCGGGTGAGCGACGTGTCCCAGAACCGCCGGTAGCGCTCGAGCCACTCGGCCGCGTCGCGCAGCGGAGCGGCCTCGATGCGACTCATCCGCAACTTTCCCGATCGGGTGCGGGAGATCAGCCCGGCGCGCTCAAGCGCCTTGAGGTGCCGCGACACCGCCGGCATCGAGATGGGCAGGGGAGCGGTGAGCTCGGTGACCGTGGCGTCGCGGTCGGCCAGCTCGGCGAGGATCGCCCGTCGGGTCGGGTCGGCGAGGGCCGCGAACACCGCACTGAGTTGATCGCTGCCAGACACCGAGGCCTCCCATCATTTAAGCGATGCGTTAAATGTAGTCCGGAATGATCGCCTGTCAATGACCCGACCCCGGCCCGTCCGTAGCTTCCAGACCAAAAACAACGCTAAGCAGTTGATCTAGGCGTCTACCTGGAGAGCTGTCTCACGTGGGCAACTGTCCAGGGGGCCGCTTCGCCGTTTTCCGTGATCCCGTTCCGTGGGATTCGAGATCAGAAGGTTCACTGCCCGGCCCGGCCGAGCAGGGTGTCGTACTGGTCGACCGTCGGCGGCCCAGGCCGCGAGTCCGGCGGTAGTTGGGCGAGGACGTCGTCCAACCCGCTGCGGTCGCGCTTGGCGGCCTGCAGCTCGGGCAGCGCGGTGTAGAGGGTGCTGCGGGAGACGCCGAGCAGTTTGGCGATCGAGGTCATCGTCCGGTCGGGCTCGCCGAGCAGCTGCAGCGCGTACGCGATCTTTTCCGGGGTCATCGCCGGCGGCCGGCCGAGTTGCTGCCCGCGGGCGCGAGCGGCGGCCAGGCCCTCGTTGGTGTTGGCCACGATGATGGTGCGGATGAACTCGGCCAGGGCGGCGAAGACGTGGAAGACGAACATGCCGCCCGGGGTGGTGGTGTCGAGCTTCTCGTGCAGAGACTGGAAGCCGACGCCGAGGCGCTTGAGCCGGCCGACGATGGTGATCAGGTCTTCCAGGGAGCGGCCGAGCCGGTCGAGGGAGACGACGGTGAGCGCGTCGCCGGGTCGGATGTACTCGAACACCTTGTTCAGCTCGGGCCGGTCGGCGTTCTTGCCGCTGGCCTTGTCGAAGAAGCACTTCGCGCAGCCGGCCGCGGTGAGCGCGGCTTGCTGGCGGGCGAGGTTCTGCTCGCGGGTGGAGACGCGGCCGTAGCCGACGAGCACGCCGGCAAGCGGGGTCGGCAGCAACAGGTCGTCGGTGGAGGCGGGGATGGCGGTCACGTCATCCAGGGTGTCCGAGAAACCCGTGATCGCCTTGTGGACACACCGACTTTCCGGACGGGTTTTTCGGACGTGGTTGACCGGCCCAGACGGCAGTTCTTGATCTTGTCCGGGAAACGATCGATTCCCGGACACCGCGACCCGAGGCTGGTCGCGCACCGAGGGCGAGGGTCAGTGCCGCCGGTCGTAGTCCTCGCGTGCGGTCATGACCGCGGGGATCTCGGCTTCGATCGCGTCAAGCAGGGCGCGCAGCGTGGCGGCGATGCGGGCGCCCGGGGCGGTGAGTGTGTATTCCACCCGGGGCGGGATGGTGGCTTGCACGTCGCGGGTGACCAGGCCGTCGCGTTCCAGGGCGTGCAGGGTCTGCGCGAGCATTTTCTCGCTTACCCCGTCGACCCGGCGGCGTAGGGCGTTGAATCGGTAGGAGCCCTCGGTGAGGGCGACCAGGGCCAGCGTCCCCCACTTGCCGACAACGGTCTCCATCGTCTGGCGCGACGGACACGCGCGGTTGAACACATCGACGATCAGGTCGTCGATCGGATCGGCTGCGGTGTCTCGCGATGCAGTGCTGGACATGCCTATGACGGTAGCTGCTGGAACGTACCCCCAGCAATAATGGTGCTCACTCAAGGTTGGCACTTTCTCAAAGTTAGTGCATTCTGGTGGCAGGCAGTTCGCCAACCGACATCGGGAGAACCGAAATGATCACTGTCACCGCCGCCACCGGTCACCTGGGCCGCCTCGTCATTGAGGACCTGCTGCAGCGCGGTGTGCCCGCCGGCGAGATCGTGGCCGCCGTGCGGAACCCGGACAAGGCCACGGACCTCGCCGAGCGTGGCGTTCAGGTGCGCGAGGCCGATTACTCTCGGCCCGAGACCCTCGCCACGGCGTTCGCCGGCACCGACAAACTGCTGCTGATCTCCGGCAACGAGGTCGGCCAGCGCCTGCAGCAGCACACCAACGCCGTACAGGCCGCGAAGGCTGCCGGCGTCCAGCTGATCGCGTACACCAGCACCCTGCGCGCCGAGACCAACAGCACGATCCTCGCCGAGGACCACAAGACCACCGAGGCGATGATCCGCGAGTCTGGCGTGCCGTACGTCTTCCTGCGCAACGGCTGGTACATCGAGAACACCACCGACAACCTCGCCACCGCGCTGCAGTACGGAACGCTCGCCGGCTCCGCGGGCGACGGCAAGATCTCCGGCGCCACCCGCGCCGACCTCGCCGCCGCCGCGGCCGTCGTACTGACCACCGACGGTCATGACGGCGCCGTGTACGAACTCGGCGGCACGCCCTACACCATGACCGAGCTCGCCGCCGAGGTCGCCACCCAGAGCGGCAAGCCGGTGACCTACCAGAACCTGCCCGCCGAGGCGTACACCGAGGTGCTGGTCGGCGCCGGGGTGCCCGCGCCGTTCGCCGCCCTGCTGGTCGACTCCGACCTCGGCATCAGCCGCGGGGAACAGTTCACCCCCAGCACCGACCTGCAGCGACTCATCGAACGCCCGAGCACGCCGCTCGCCGACGCCGTCGCCGCGGCGGTCAAGACCGCCTGAACCGACCGCAGCACGAGCGAACGGGGTGGGCGTCGATTACGACGTCCACCCCGTCGTTGCTCACGGGCCGCAGTCAGAGCGAGCCCCGGTTGAACCGGATGCACGGTCAGCTGCTCGCTGGGGCGGCATTGACCAGCCGTAGCGGCCGGTAGCCGTCGGTGTCGAGCTGGGCGAGTTCGCCGTCGATGTCGACGGAGTGGGTGCCGTAGAAGTGCACGTTCTCGTGGTGGGTCGGCCAGATGTGCGCGAGGACCTCGTCGTCGACGTCGCGGCCGGTCCGGCGCAGGGCGGCCACGCCGAGGCCGTGGTATTCGGTGGACCAGCAGACGATCGCGTTGGTGGCCAGGGTCAGGCACCACATCTGCTCGGTCTGCTGCTCGTGGTGCCGGCGCCGCAGCGCTCCCTCGCCGGCGTAGGCCAGCGAGCGGCGCAGGGCGTGCAGGTTCTCGCCCTTGTTCAGCTGCCGGGCGATGCGCCGCCGATACGTCTCGTCCGCCAGATACCGGGCGGCGTAGACCGTACGGCGCAACGCCCCGTACTCTTTGATCGCGCTGGTCAGCGCATTCTGCTGCCGCTTGCTCGAGCACAGCTTCCCGACCACCAGCGCCGCGGTGGCATGCCCGCCCTGCACGCTCGCGGAGACGCGCAGCAGGTCATCCCACATATCCGTGACCAGGTCCAGGTTCAGCCGCCGGGTCAGCAGCGCCCCGGCACGCGGGTACCGGTCGAGGAAGTCGGCGCGGGGCCCGGTCCGGTACAGAGTGATCTTCCCCAGGTCGCGGATCCGCGGCGAGAGCTGCTTACCGACCAGGTCGAACAGGGCGAAGTTCGCCAGGGTCGCACCGTGGGTGTCGGTGGCGTGCTCGAAGGTCGGCAGGTCGGTCTCGTTGCCCAGCAGCCCGTCGAGCACGTAATGCGACTCCGGCGCGGTCGCGACGATCACCTTCGTGTCGAACGTCGAGTGCTGATCGGAGACGTGGGTGTAGGTGGACACGCCCTGCCCGCGGGCGAAGTACCGCGACAGGTGCCGGGCGGTGATGGACTTGCCCTTGACCGGGAACCGCTGCCCGTCCGAGGAAGACAGGGTGCCCGAACCAAACGCTCGGGTCAGCGGGAGCCGGTGGTGGTAGTTGACCACCGCGGCGTTGGCCGCCTCCAGGGTTTCCGGGCGGAAGTACCACTCGGCGGTCCAGGCGAGCACGTCGTACGGCACGCCGCAGGACTCGGCCATCGCGGACAGGCCCATGTTCGTGGCCTCCGCGATGATCACGTACATCAGGTTGCGTTTGAGCTCAGCCGGCCGGGCGACCTTCCCGCCGGCGTGCATGAGGTGGTCGGTGAATCCGGTCCGGGCGTCGACCTCGACCAGCACCGAGGCGATCGGCACCCGCGGCAGCATCCCGGCCAGCTCCGCGCGCAGCGCGTCGGCCTCGGCGGGCACGGCCTCGGCGGTCAGCGGCGGGATGATCAGCTCACCGTCGTCGGTCAGCCGGACCTCGCCCGGGTTGCCCTTGGCCAGCTGAGTCTCCAGATCGGCCAGAGCGGTGTGCAGCTCGTCGCCGGCCGCCGCGAGCGCGTCGGCGGCCTCGACCGGTTTGCCGACCAGGTGACAGAACTCCACCTTCTGCGGCGCCCACGCCTGCGGGGTGAGCAGGAACGACGCCGGATCGGCGTACCGGCGCGAGCCGGGCACGAACACATCGCCGGAGCGCAGCCCGTCGCGCAGGCCGACCAGCACGGCCAGCTCCCAATACCGGCGGTACGCGGTGACATCGCCGGCCTGCTCCGCGGCGACCAGGTAGCCGGCCCACTTCGTCGGCACGAAACCCACCGGGGTGCCGGCCGGGACCTTGCGGGCGCCGGTGGCGTACAACTCGGTCAGCATGCTTACCGCCTGCAGCAGCTGCTCGGTGCCCGGCCCGCCGTCGAACTGGACCGCGCCGAGGACGGCTGGGGCGAACTGGCGCAGGTACGACATCGACGCCTCGAGCATGCTCAGCTGCCCGTGGTCGCGCGGCAGCCGCTCGCGGCGCTCGGCCCACGCCGCGCGCATCCGGTCCAGGCCGATGCTGGTGCGCAGCATGGCGCCGATCTGCTCGTCACCGATCGCGGTGTCGAGCACGATGGTCAGGATCTCGTCCAGCAGCGCCTGCCGGTTCTCGCCGCCCTGGCCCGCTCGGCCAGGGCGTCGGCGACCTTCTGCTTCGCCGCGGCCTCCCGGCCGCTGATCGCCTGGTCGAACAGCAGCAGCGTCTCGTCGAGTACGTCAACGGCCGACTGCGACAGCAGCGTGAGCAGGATCGGGTACCGGCGCTCCGGCTCGCGCCGCTGCAACGCCTGCCCGGTCAGCCGCCGGCCGACCCCGGCCAGGAACCTGCGCCGCTCCGTCGGGAGCATCGACAGATCGAGGGTGTGCGCGTCGAGGCGGCGCAGGTAGGCCAGCTTCTCCAGCTCCGTCTTCACTGCGGCCGGGCTCGACGACGTCGGCCCACTCCCAGCCACGCCAGCGGCGTGCGGCCGAGATAGGCGTCCGGGACCAGCAGCAGATCCAGCTCGGCGCACCGCCGGTCGGACAGCAGGTGCTTCACCCGAATCCACGTCTCGGTCCGGGCACGGGCCCGGGCCGCGGCCACCCGGCGCAGCAGCAGGATCACCCCGGGCCGGAGCACCCGCGACGAGAGTAGGTACTCGCAGGCCAACCAGAACAGCAGCTTCGGCGAGTCGTGCTCCATCGCCCGGGCGAACAGGAACTCGTCGAGGTCCTTCCACTCGGCGGTGTCCATCACCCGCCAGCCGGCGTAGCCGGCTACCTCCCGCAGATGATCCGTGCGGGTCTGCTCCCGCTCGCCGTACCCGCGCAGCTCGCCCATCGCGATCCCGAGCCGCTGCGACAGCCGGCCTACCGCGGCGTCAGGCGCCAGCGCCACCTCATCGGGCACGAACCCGAGCCACGGCAGCGTGCACAGCTGGACCGCCACGCCCAGCACGTTACGGCCGGTCCGGAACTGGCGCACGAACGCCTCGGCCGCACCGGTCAACGTGAAGTACCGGATCAGCTCCGCCCGGTTGATCTCCGGGAAGCCCCGAAGCCGCGCCAGTTCCTCCGCCGAGAACACATCCTGAGTCGCCACGAACCACCGCCTGAGCATCGATCGTCACCAAACGGGACGGGACGCTAGGGCTCGGGACGGACCTTGATCAACCCTCAGTTCTTACCGTTGTTTTTGGTCTGGAAACTACGGGCGGGCCGACCCGGGGTACGACGATCACCCTGACCGCCCCGGTCTCAGTGGTGACCGTCGGCGGGGATCACAGGTACGGGTTGCACGAGGCGACGTCCGTAGCCATCGGGCGGCAGGTCTTTGCTGCGCCGCTGGCGGTCAGGATCGCTGGACGTCGTCGAAGAGGGCGAGGGCCTCGGTGGGGTCCGGGCTCACCAGGCGTTCCAGACCGGCTGTGGTGATTTTCGCCCACCGTTCGGCCCGTACCCACATCTGCGCCTCGAAGGCGCGGACCGCCTCATCCAGATCTTCGGGGTCGGCGGCGACGGACTCGGCGAGTTCGGCAGCGTCGAGCATCGCGAGGTTCGCGCCGGCCCCCAACGGTGGCATCAGGTGGGCGGCGTCGCCCAGGAGCGTCACCCCGCGGGCGTGCGCCCAGGTGTGGGATACGGGCAGGACGTAGCAGGGGCGGTGGAGGAAGGCGGTGCCGTGGCCGAGCAGGTCGAGCATGGGAGCGGCCCAGCCGTCGAACATGGCCAGCAGGCCCGATCGCGTGGCCTCGACATCGGTCAGGTCCAGTTCCGCGTGCCAGTCCAGCGGCGCGCGGAACGTGGCGTACACCTTGACGTGACCGCCGCTGTTGCGCTGGGCGACGAGGGATCGGTTCACGCCGTACACGGCCACCGAACCGTCACCGATCAGCTGGGCGAGGTCGGGGTGGCGGGTGTCGACGTCGTCGAGGGAGGTCTCGACCGCTGTGACGCCGGTGTAGCGCGGCGTCGCCGCCGAGACCGCAGGGCGGACCCGGGACCACGCCCCGTCCGCGCCGACCACGAGGTCGAACGTCTCCTGCCGCCCGTCCGCGAAGTGCACACGTGCGCCGTCTCCGGCCCCCGGCACCACCTGCGTCACCTCCTGCCCCCACCGCACGTCGAGAGGGCCGAGCAGCAGGTCCCGGAGCTGCCCGCGGTCGATCTCCGGATTGGCCTGCTCGTCCGGGGCGGGTCGCCAGTCCCGCAGCACGGTCCCGGCGGTGTCCAGGATGCGCATGGCCTGCCCCTCGGGACGGGACAGCGCCTGGAACTCCGCCCGCAGGCCCGCCTTGTCCAGCGCCAGTTGGCCCAGCCCCTCGTGCAGGTCGAGCGTGCCGCCCGGGGGGCGGGCATCGGGCGCGGGATCGCGTTCGAGCACGGCGACGGGGTAGCCGTGGCGGTGCAGGACCCGGGCGAAGGTGAGGCCACCGGGGCCAGCCCCGACCACCGCAATACGTCGTCTCATGGCGATACACCGTATCGCGCCCGTACAATTTATCGCAACAGCAGGGAGTGCTCATGACCGTGTGGGACCGGCCGAAGCCGCCGAACCCTCCCGTGCCGCTCGACCGGGAGCGGATCATCGCCGCCGCCATCGCGCTGGCCGACGAGGGCGGACTGGAGGCGGTGTCAGTGCGCAAGGTCGCCGCCCGGCTGAACGCCGGCCCGATGCGGCTGTACGGATACATCGCCACCAAGGACGAGTTGCTCGACCTGCTGGTGGACGAGGTCCACGCCGAGATCCTGCCCGAGGACCAACCCGGTGACTGGCGGGCGGCGCTGAGCGTCCTCGCCCACCGCACCAGGCAGGCCGCGCTGCGTCACGAATGGCTGGCCGACCTGCTCGGTGGTCGCCCGACGCTGGGCCCGAACGGCCTCGCCGTGGCCGAGGCCAACCTCGCCGCCCTCGACGGCCTCGCCGACATCGACACCGTCATGCGTGCCGTGGAGACGGTGAGCGCCTACGTCACCGGCGCGATCAGGCGCGAGATCGCGAACCTGCGGGCCGAGCGCGCCACCGGTCTGTCCAAGCGCGACTGGCAGCGCGCCTCCGGTCCGCACGTGACAAGGATGTTGGCGACGGGCCGCTTCCCGGCGCTGACCAGGGCGGTGCACGACGGCACCGAGGTGGACGCCGAGGCATCCTTCGCGACCGGCCTGGACTGGGTCCTCGACGCCGTGGCCGCCAAACTCACCCGAGCCCCGGCCTGACCCCCGCACCGCGCCCGCACGTCGTCGTGGCGATCGGCTGCCACTGCGGCGTACGGGCCCGGCTGCCGACTCAGCCCTGGCGGTCGAGCCACTCCCGGTAGGAGGTGGGCGCGATGAGGGCGTCGTCGGTGGCGATGAGGGCCGCGCCGGGTGCGGCGGCGAACATGCCGGCACTGTCGTCGGTGGTGACGGTGCGCTTGTCATCCCGGGCGGCGAGGGTGATCCGCCCCAACTCGTCGAGGGTGAAGACGTCGGGGCCGGCGACGTTGCGGACGCCGCGCAGGGGCGCGCCCATGCTGACCTCGGCGACGGCCTGCGCCACGTCGGCCGCGGCCATCGGCTGCACGGGCGTGCGGGGCAGCCGGACGGTGGTGTCGTCGGCCGTCCAGGACAGGATCGCCTCGACGAACTCGAAGAACTGGGTGGCGCGGACGATCGAGTACGGAATCGGGCCGGCCTTGAGGATGTCCTCCTGCAGGACCTTGGCGCGGTAGTAGGCCAGGTCGGGCACCTGGTCGACGCCGACGATGGAGAGCACCACGGCGTGGCCGACGCCCGCCTGGCTGGCGGCGGCGAGCAGGTTGTTCATGGTCGTCTGGAAGAAGGCGGGGGAGGCGTCGTCGAAGGTCGGCGAGTTGGTCAGGTTGACGACGACCTCGGCACCGGTGAGCCCGTCGGCGAGGCCCTGCCCGGTGAGCAGGTCCACACCGGTGGACGGCGAGAGCGGCACCGCCTCGTGCCCGGCGGCCTGGAGGATCGTGACGACCTGCGACCCGATGAGGCCGGTCCCACCCAGTACGGCGATCTTCATGCTCATGCACCTTCCCGTGACGATGTGGTCCGACTGCCGACGCTCGGTCGATACTCGGACTTCCCTTGTCCGAGAACTATACTCGGACACAATGAGTCCGAGTAGCGGGGTGACTAGGGTGACGTCATGAAGATGTCCGGCGGGGTGGAGTGGGCGCTGCACTGCTGCGTGGTCCTCACGGCCAGCCACACGCCAGTGCCGGCGGCCAAGCTGGCGGAGCTGCACGACGTCTCCGGCAGCTACCTCGCCAAGCAGCTCCAGGCCCTGGCCCGCGCCGGCCTGATCCACTCCGTGCAGGGCAAGTCGGGCGGCTACGTCCTCACCCGCGCCCCGGCGAGCATCACCCTGCTCGACGTGGTCCGGGCCGTCGACGGTCCCGGGCCGACCTTCGTCTGCACCGAGATCCGCCAGCGCGGCCCGTTCGCGACGCCAGCCGACGCCTGCACCACACCGTGCCCTGTCGCCCGAGCCATGTGGGCGGCCGAGGACGCCTGGCGGCAGGCGCTCGCCGCGGTCACCATCGCCGACCTCGCCCGCGACGTCGACGCCAACTCCGGCCCCGAGGCCCTGGTCGGCATCCAGGCCTGGCTCACCAGCGGAGCCGGCTGAGCCTGCTCACCCGGTGTGGCGTACCTCGGCGTCCCAGATCTGCGCCCACGGACGCCGCAGCCCCCGGCACACGTGGATCGGGCCGCCGTTCTCGTCGTTGTGCACAGCGACCCGCTGGTCCACCCGCCCCGCGAGCGTGCACTCGTTGAACCAGGTGTTGAGCTGGTGGCGGCCCTCCCAGCCGACCGCGACGACCACGTCCGCCCCGGCCGGCGGCTGGCCGAAGTCGACAGCGCCGTTGTGCCCCGAATAGGCCCGGGGCAGTGCGCGGGCCGGACCGTAGCGGGCCAGCGCGCCGGCCTCGCCGTAGTTGTCGGTCAGGATCACCGCCCGGGAACGCTCATCCGGCGGCAGCCCACGATGGACGGTGGCGACCGAGTCGGCGAACGCCGGCCAGCCGATCGTCTCGCCCGCGTCGTAGTTGAGGTCGACCACGAAACCGGGCAACCGCTCGGCGGGCAGCACCGGCAGCAGCACCACGATGTTGGGCAACAGGAACGGCAGCAGGCCCAGCGCGAGCAGCCCGCGGCGCAACCGGACCGACCCGCGCGACGCCCACCCGACGGTCACCACCGCACCGGCGGCGGTCAACACCAGCAACAGCGGCGCATCGTAGTAACCCTTGCCACCGGCGATCAGCACGAGGCCGACCACCACCAACCAGGCCCAGCCGACCGCCCGGTAGGCCTGCCAGGCCGGTCGGCGCAGCAGCGCGACGAGGCCCGCGATCCAGATGGGTACGGCGTACGGGCTGATGATGACGAACTGGAGGGTGAACGCGTCGAGGCGGCCACTGTAGGAGCTGTCCTCGTCCGCGATGGAGGCGGCCACGCCGAGCTGCGGAAAACCGTGCGTCGCCTGCCAGATCAGGTTCGGGGCGGCCAGCAGCACGGCGATCCCGACGGCGGCGAGCACCAGGCGGTCGCGCAACAGTCGACGGGGCCCGGCGATGAGCACCCCGGCGAGCAGGCCCACCGCCAGCAGCGCGGGCAGCAGCTTGCTGAGCATGCCCACGCCGAGCGCCAGCCCGACGCCCAGCGCCCAGCGGCTGTCGCCGGTGCGCAGCAGCCGTACCGCACACCACGCCGCGACCAGCCAGACCAGCAGGTCGACGGTGGTGGTGCTGAGCAGGTGCCCGCCGGAGAGCACAATGCCGGACGACGCGGCCAGCACCGCCGCGCAGGTCTGCGTGCCACGACCGGCGCCCAGCTCGCGGGCGATGGCGGCGACGAGCAGCACCGCGCCGCCGGCCAGCAACGCCGACGGGGTCCGCAGAATCACCAGGTTGCCCGGCGCGATGGTGTCCAGCAGCCGGGCCAGCGCCGGGACCAGCGGGCCCTGGTCGACGTATCCCCAGTCGAGGTGCCGGCCGGCGAGCAGGAAGTACAACTCGTCGCGGTGATAGCCGTAGCGGCCGGCGAGCAGCAGCAGGATCACGCTTGTCGTCAGGGCCACCAGCCACGGGCCGCGGGTGGGCGAACCCGGTTCCGGCGGCGCCGGCTGGGTTGGCTGCTGCGGTCGGTCGATGTCGATCGCGGGCTCGCTCATCCGCTCATGATGACCGGCCTGGTTGCGGCGCGGGGGCCCGGCGGCCTCCGGGTGCGGGTGGCCCAACCGGGTGCGAAGATCAGCTTTGTTGACGCGGACCGAAAGGACGATATGCGCTATCGCACTCTGGGCGCCACCGGCACTGTGGTGTCGACCCTCTGCCTCGGCACGATGACCTTCGGCGCGGAGACCGACGAGGCCGGCAGCTTCGCCCAACTGGACCGGTTCGTCGAGGCCGGCGGCACCTTCATCGACACCGCCGACGTCTACTCCGCCGGTGTCTCAGAGGACATCGTCGGGCGCTGGCTGCGGTCCCGGCCCGACGTGCGGGACCGACTGGTGATCGCCACCAAGGGGCGGTTCCCGATGGGTCCGGGTGCGAACGACGCCGGCCTGTCCCGGGTACACCTCACCCGCGCCCTGGACGCCAGCCTGCGCCGGCTCGGCGTCGAGGCCGTCGACCTGTACCAGGCGCACGCCTGGGACCCGCTCACCCCGCTGCCGGAGACGCTGCGGTTCTTCGACGACGCGGTACGCGCGGGCAAGATCCGCTACGCGGGGGTCAGCAACTTCACCGGTTGGCAGTTGCAGAAGGCGGCCCTGCTCACCCAGCACCTCAACCTCACCCCGATCGTGACCCTGCAACCGCAGTACAACCTGCTGGCCCGGGAGATCGAGTTCGAGCTGGTGCCGGTCTGCGAGAACGAGGGCATCGGCATCCTGCCGTGGTCGCCGCTCGGCGGTGGCTGGCTCACCGGCAAGTACCAGCGCGACAGCGCGCCCACCGGGGCGACCCGGCTCGGCGAGAACCCGCAGCGCGGCGTCGAGGCGTACGCCGGTCGCAACGCCGACGAGCGCACCTGGCGGGTGCTCGACGCGGTGCGCCAGGTCGCCGGGGACCGGGGTGTGTCCATGTCGGCGGTGGCGTTGGCCTGGCTGGCGGCCCGACCGGCGGTCACCTCGGTGATCCTCGGGGCGCGTACCACCGAGCAGCTCGACGACAACCTGACCGCCGCGGACCTGGTTCTCGACGCCGAGCAGATGCGGTCGCTCGACGAGGCGAGCGCCCCGCTGGTGGGTGACTACCCGTACGGCGCGGCGGGTGTGCGGCAGCGCGCCCGCGACCTGCCGACCGGCTCATGATTGCCTTTCCCGAGCCCACCGCGCCGGCCGGCAGCCGCGCCGAGGTGTTCCTGCGGTACCTGGACTACTTCCGCGAGTCCGTGGTGGCCAAGGTGTCGGCGCTTGCCGAGTCGGAGCTGCGCCGCAGCCGACTGCCGTCCGGGTGGACGCCGTTGGAGCTGCTCACCCACCTGCGCCACGTCGAACGGCGGTGGATCGAGTGGGGTTTCCAGGGCCGCGACGTCGCGCAGCCGTGGGGCGACCGCCGCGACGACCGCTGGTACGTCGGCCCCGACGAGACGCGTGCGGATCTGGTGGCGGCACTGCTGGCACAGGGTGCGCACACCACCGCCGTGGTGACGGCGCACGACCTGGCCGAGGTCGGCGCCCCGGGTCCGCGCTGGGACGGCGCGGACCCGGCGTCGCTGGAGCGGGTGCTGTTCCACCTGGTGCAGGAGTACGCCCGCCACCTCGGTCACCTCGACGTGGTCGCCGAACTCGCCGGAGGCCCAACCGGAGAGTAGGCCACCGTTATACCTTCGCACCCGATATATCGATGGTGTGGAGACACCGCTACGCGAACCCACGTTCCTGATCCTCACGGCGTTGGCCGCGGAGACACTGCACGGCTACGGGGCGCGCTGCTACCGCGATGCGGCACGTCAGCGCCGCTACGTCCGCCGAGACCTTCTGCCCGTCGGCGCATCCACGATGAACGGTCTATCGGAAGTCGGCTGCGTGGTCGGTGGCCCATTGCGTGAATGTCCGCGCCGGTCGGCCGGTCAGGTGCGGGACGACGTCTGCCCACTGCTGGTTCGTCGGGGCGGGATCATGAGCGGACTCCGCCCACATCTTGAAGATCCAGTCAACGAACGTCTCGGGATAGCCGTTGCTGATCCATTCGGCCCGGGCCTCGGCCGGATCGAGTTCGTCGAACCGCACTGTGTCACCGATTGCCGTGCCGATCGCGTTGACCTGCGCGACGGTGGTGAGCGCCTCGGGGCCAGCGAAGGTGTAGGTCCGGCCGGCGTGGCCGTCCTCGACGAGCACCGTCGCGGCGACCGCGGCGATGTCCGCCTCATGGGTGGGTTGGGTGACCGCAGCCCCGTATGGGCGGCGGACCACCCGGTCCGCCTTGATAGCTGGGGCCCAGTCCAGCCAGTTCGCGGCGAACTCCCCGGGCCGCACGTGTGTCCATTCCAGACCGGAGGCCTCGACCGCACGCTCGACCGCCAGGTACCCATCTTCGCTGGCGCCGGTGTCGGCCAGCGCCCCGGACAGCACGACGATGCGCCGCACGCCGGCCCGCTTCGCAGCAGCAACAACGGCACGCGCCGCGCGTCCGACGGGGAACAGGTACATGCTCTCGACGCCGTCCAGCGCCGGCTCCAGAGACGGGGGGTCAGTCAGGTCCCCACCGGCGACCTCTGCCCCGTCCGGAAGGCCCGCCGCCGACGGCGTCCGCGTCAGCGCACGGACCCGCTGGCCGGTCTTCACCAGTTCGACGACGACGTGTCGGCCCACCATGCCGGTGGCACCCGTTACCAGGATCGTCATCGTGCCACCTGCGGCCGGAAGTCAGCGACGTGGTCGTTGGCCCACTGGGCGAACGGGCGTGGTGGCCGTCCCGTCACTCGCAGATAGGTGTCCGTCGGTGGCAGCGCACCCGTCCCGTCGACCGCGTCGGCAAGCAGTGCGATCATCCAATCGGCGGTCTCCTCGTCCAAGCCGTCGCGCAGCCACTGCGTGCGCGCCTCGGCGGGATCGAGTTCCTCGAACCGCACCTGCGTGCCGATGGCGGCACCGATCGCGGTGGCCTGCTCCGTCTGCGAAACCTTGGCCGGGCCGGTGACGGTGTGCGCGGCACCGACATGGTCGTCGGTCAGCAGTGCCGCGACCGCCACGTCGGCGATGTCGGCCTCATGGACCACCGGGTAGCCAGCGGCAGCGTACGGCCGGCGCACCACCCGTTCGGTCCGGATCTGATCGGCCCACCCCAGCGCGTTGGCGGCCAACAGGCCCGGCCGCACATGGGTCCACTCAACGCCGGAGGCCTCCACCAGCAGTTCCAGCCCGCGGTGCGCTTCGCGCTCTTCGGTCAGGTGCCGCCCGAGCGCGCCATCGCCTCCGGTTCCAGGTGCGAACCCCGCCGCCG
The DNA here is from genome assembly GCF_040649135.1 of Micromonospora sp. NPDC049047. NCBI lineage: Bacteria > Bacillati > Actinomycetota > Actinomycetes > Micromonosporales > Micromonosporaceae > Micromonospora > Micromonospora sp. NPDC049047. Next base: position 85,945 of record NZ_JBEZEY010000016.1, on the reverse strand, counting down.
CCGCGGAGTGCACGACGAACCGGGTGACGCCGGCCTTGACCGCCTCATCGACGAACCCATGGTCGGTAGCGGCGCACACGAAGGGGAACAGGTACACCGACTGCACTCCGTCCAGCGCCGCTCGCCAGGTCTCGGGACGTTCGAAGTCTCCCTGGACCACCTCGACGCTGTCCGGCAGTTGGCCTGTCCTCAGCTGGCGGGTCATCGCCCGCACCGGTCGCCCGGCCAGGACCAGTTGGGCCACCACCTGGCGACCCACGTTTCCGGTCGCTCCGGTTACTAGAATTGTCACGTTGCTCCTTCTCGAATACCTGGAGTGGGCAATAGACCGCCGCCGCGAATCCACGACCAATGGCGCGGCGGCGGTCACCCCACGCAGGCTAGGCGGTGATCTCAAAAGTCGCACATCGTACATATGTACGAGTGCACTTGTGCGGCGCCCCGCGTCGACGCCGTCCGGCTGCTCCGCGTCGAGGCCCGGGGATGAGACAGTCGCGGGCCAGGAACCTGACCGCGCAATACCCGGCCCGGCTCAAGCCCAGTGAGTATCCAGATCTGCCGCGAACCGCGCGTGGGGCTGGCCGCTGCGGTCAGGCCCGGGCGGCTGGGTCGTCCCAGACCGCCGACGTGGCGGCGTGGCTCAGCGGGCTTCGGCCCAGCCGACGAAGCGCGGGGTGAGATCGGGCGACGCGACGCCCCGGTTGAGCCTGGTGAGGTCGGCTTCGGCTGCTTCCTGAAGCTCTGCCAGGTGTGCCAACAGGCCCGGCCGGTCCTCGCGGTACTCGCCGAGGAGGCGCAGCTTCGCGGCCGAGCACGGCCACAGGATGCCGCAGACCGGGCAGCGCCACGAGGGCCGCAGCGGGGAGTGCTTCCGGCGTTCGGGCATCAGACGACCCCCACGGGGCCGGTGCGCCGGATCGGTACGGGCCGGTGGGTCTCGGTGGCCCGGCGGGGAGCCGGGGACTGCATCTGCACGCCCGCGCGCATGACGAACAGCTCGCGCCGGGCGATCGCCTCGCCCTTCGGGTTCAGCTCGTAGGCGTCGAGCCAGAGCCATCCGTCGTAGGTGTGCCGGTCAGGTAGCTCGTGGATGACCCGGACGACTATCGGTTTGCGGAACTGGACGCTGGCGGCGGTGGTCAGGAGGACCACGTCCCCCGCCCGCAGTGTGCCGGTCATCGCGGCTCCGGTGGCTTCGGTCTCGCTGGGTCGGCTGTCTCGGCTGGCATCGACATCGCTCCGGGCTGGGCGTTGGAAGGGGCCGCCCCGTCCGGGGCGGCCCCGCTGCGAACGCGTCCGCCGGGTTCGGGTCCCTGCCGGCCGCGCTGTCTACAGAGCACCTTGCCGTGGGTCGCTGGACAATCACACAGCGTTGTGTAATCTTCTTCGGACGGTTGGTTTGTTCCAGGGGAGGGGCGGCATGAACCACGCCTTTGTTGCGGCGCTCGCCGAGGCGGGTCACACCGCCGAGAGCCTCGCAGGTCGCATTGGTGTGCACCCGAAGACCGTCGCGAGATGGGCAAACCCGGGCCACATTCCGCAGAGTCGCCACCGCTCGACAGTCGCGGATTTGCTGGCAAAGGACACCGATGCGCTTTGGCCGGACGTCGTCCGTCGACGCGAACCGGTGTGGTTTCGGCCGTGGGTGGATATCGAACGCGAGGCGGTGACGCTGCGATCGTTCGAACTGGCCTGGGTGCCCGGGTTGTTGCAGACCGAGGCGTACGCGCGGGCGACCCTGGCGGGTGGGGTGCTGAGGCCGGACGCGGTAGACGAGTTCGCCGAGGCTCGAATCGGCCGGCAGGCGATCCTCACCCGGGACAGTGGACCACTGCTGATCGCTGTGCTGGACGAGGCGGTGCTCCGGCGACGCGTCGGCGACGACCGCGCCCTGATGGCGGCGCAACTCGTCCGCCTGCTCGGGCACGCCGAGACGGACAGCGTCCAACTCCACATCGTTCCGGCGGACGCGCCCAGCTATCCCGGCCTGGACGGGCCGTTCACCATCGCCGACATGCCGGACGGGTCGCGGGTCGCGCACGTCGACGGCCCGGCCCAGGCTCAGATCCTCGATCAGGCATCGGAGCTTGTTAACCTGGAACGACGGTGGGAGCGTATTCGCGGAGAGGCACTGCCCCGGGGGCGTTCCTTGGACCTTCTGAGAGAAGCGGCAGCATCATGGACATGAGCGGTGCGCGGTGGCGTAAGAGCACGAAGAGCGGCGGCAACGGCGGCAACTGTGTCGAGGTCGCCGACAATCTCCCCGGGGTGGTCCTCGTGCGTGACACGAAGGATCGCGACGGCGGCACGTTGACCTTCAGCCCGGAGTCGTGGCGTGGCTTCGTCGCGATGACCCGCGACGCCGGCTGACCGACCACCTCGCACGCGGGCTCCCGGCGCTGGTCGGGGGCCCTTTCGCGTCGGCGTGAACGGCCTGGCTCATCAGTGCTGGATCAGCCAGATCACCGCGTCCACGATGGCCTTACCGGCGGCGGTGGCCGCGCCGGTGAGGATGCCGTAGGTGATGACCCGAAGGGTGCCGCGGCCACGGCGTTCGGGTGCCACGCTGCGGTCCTCGTGGCGGCCCTCCGGGGTGGTCGTCGATGCCGGTGGAGTGCTGTGGAAGAGGCTCATACGATGAGCGTCGGCCAGCGGGCGTCCGGTTCCGTCCGGCGGCCGCAACTGGATACCGGACGCCCTGTGGCGGCTGTGGATACGCTTCGGACACTTGCGGTGGCCGGCGAGCGGGCGGTGGTGGCTATGACGGCGGGTGATCCGATTCCTCTCACGCGTGACGCGATCAACCGCCTGGTCGGTGACGTCGGCGCTACGGGCGACAAGCTCATGGATTACGTGCCCGTCAACGAGCATGACGAGAAGATGGCGGCCCGCTCAACCGTGTACGCGTTGCTGACCGGCCCGCCTCATCGGCCGCAGCAACCACGGTGGACGACGATCTCCGCTGTGGTGCAGGCGTGCGAGGCGTATCACCACGTCCACGGCGGCCGTGACATGCATCAGGCGATGATCCGGGCAGGCAGGTTCGATCGCAGTAGATCCGGGCCGTTGCGCGTGCTGTTCGACAGCGAGACAGGCAAGGGACCGTCAGCACAGTTCGTGGCGGCACGTGACCGATACCTGGCGCGGTTGCAGGACCGGTACCGGCGAGTGGATCTGGAAATCCTGACGCCGTTGACCGATCAGGGTGAGCATCCGGCAATGCTGCTGGACCAGGTATTCGTGCCGCAACACGCGCGTGCGGACCCACCACCGGTGGAGGTGCCGCGGGAGGTGTGGCAGCGGCTTGCCGAGTCCGGGCAGAGCGATGACGCTCAACTACCCGAGCAGATCGACCGGGAGATGCTGACGGCCGCCGTGCGCGCCTACCAGGACCGCCCCCGCCGACCAGTGCTGGACGTGCTCGCTGATCCCGCCGGCCGCAAGTTGGTCCTTCTCGGGGACCCCGGAGCCGGCAAGTCAACCCTGGCTCGATACCTGCTGCTGGCGCTGGCAGGTGCCGACGAGTCGGCTACCGGTGCCGGCAATCTGGCCGCCTCGTCCGGTGGGGCGGGCCAGGGAAGATCGGTGCCGGTGACACTACGGGGATGTCTACCGCTGTTGGTGGAATTACGCACCTACGCCGAGCCGCAATGGCGTGGCGTGCCTGGTGCGTCGTTTCTCGATCTGATCGATCACCTGTCCAGCACCGAGGACATGGGGCTGCCTCGTTCGGTACTGGAGCCGTACCTGGAGACCGGCGGCCCGGCTTTGATCATCTTCGACGGGTTGGACGAGCTTTTCGATCCCCGGCTGAGGGCGCAGGTGACAGCTCAGATCGAAGGGTTCGCCGCCCGCTATCCCCAGGTCCGGGTCGTGGTCACCTCCCGGGTGATCGGCTACCGGCGGGCGACGCTGGACGCGGCAGGGTTCGGTCACTGGATGCTGCAAGACCTCGACGGTGACCAAATCCGTGCCTTCGCCACCGGCTGGTACACCAGGACCTACCCAGACGAGCCAGCCCCGGCGGCCCGCTTGCGGGACCGGCTGCTGGCCGCGATCACCGCCTCGACTGCGATCGGTGAGTTGGCCGGCAACCCGATGCTGCTGACCATCCTGGCAATCATCGGCCGGCGCCAGGAACTGCCGCGGGACCGGCGCGGCGTGTACGAGCACGCGGTCGCGGTGCTGGTCGAGCACTGGGACGTCAACAGGCACCTGCGCGACGAACGGATCAGCGTCGACCTACTCGATACGCGGGACAAGCTTGAGCTGCTACAGCTGGTGGCCCGGCGCATGCAGGACGCCCCGTCCGGGTTGGCCGGTAACCACGTACCCGGGCCCCGCCTGATCGACTGGTTCCGCGACTACCTGCACGAGCGCTTCGGGTTGCCCGCCGAGCGGTCGGTCCCCGCGGCGAGGGCGATGCTCGCCCAATTTCGGGAACGCAACTTCATCTTGGCCCGCTTCGGTGCCGAGGTGTACGGGTTCGTCCATCGGGCGTTCCTGGAATACCTGGCCGCCGCTGACTTGACCCACCGCCTTGCCAACTACGACCTCACCCCCGATCAGGTGCTGATCGTCTACGACCAACACTGGTCCGACCCGGCCTGGACCGAGGTGCTACTGCTGCTCACCGGCATGATCCCCGACCGCATCGCCGCGCAGGGCATCGCCCGGCTGTTGACCGCGGACCCTCACTGGCGGCTACGACCCAGCGTGCCCCGGCATTTGCTGCTCGCGTTGCAGGCCGCCACCGAAATCCGTAAGACCGCCGCCCTGGCGCCGCACGCATCCGCCCTGACCAAAGCCGTAATCAACCTGCTGGAGGAAGCCGCCGGCGAGAAGCACCACGATCGGACACTGCCCGACGCGATCGAACGACTGGCCCCACAGCTGACCAGCACTTTCGGCCCGGCGTGGCCTGCCGCTGCCCGCTACCAGCGCTGGTACGAGCGGGCCGGATGGCGCCTCAACCTGAACATCGCCTCGACCCTCAGGGTCTCCCTCATCCGCCACGATGTTGCCGCCCTTCACCGTGCCGTCGTCGACGGCGGCTGGGGGGTGAAGCAGGCTGCCGTGCGGGCGATCGCGGCCGGCTGGGCCGACGACCCAGACACCCTGCCATGGCTGCGGGAACGCGTCACCGCCGACGGCAACTGGGAGGTGCGGCGGGTGGCGGTGGAGGCGATCGCGGCCGGCTGGGCCGGCGACCCGGACACCCTGTCCTGGCTGCGGGAACGCGCCGCCACCGGCGGAGACTTCATCGTGCGGCGGGCGGCGGTGCAGGCGATCGCGGCCGGCTGGGCCGACGACCCGCACACCCTGCCCCTGCTGCGAGAACGCGCCACCACCGACGATGACTGGGGGGTGCGGCGGGTGGCGGTGCAGGCGATCGCGGCCGGCTGGGCCGGCGACCCGGACACCCTGTCCTGGCTGCGGGAACGCGCCGCCACCGACGGAGACCCCGCCGTGCGGCAGGCGGCGGTGCAGGCGATCGCGGCCGGCTGGGCCGGCGACCCGCACACCCTGCCCCTGCTCCGCGAAAGCGCCACCACCGACGGAGACTCCATCGTGCGGCAGGCGGCGGTGCAGGCGATCGCGGCCGGCTGGGCCGACGACCCGCACACCCTGCCCCTGCTCCGCGAAAGCGCCACCACCGACGGAGACTCCATCGTGCGGGACGCGGCGGTGCAGGCGATCGCGGCCGGCTGGGCCGGCGACCCGGACACCTTGGCCTGGCTCCGGGAACACAGCATGACCAAGCACAACCTTTACGCACACCCGATGGCGGTGCAGGCGATTGGGACCGGCTGGGCCGGCGACCCGGCCGTCCTGCCCTGGCTTCACGAACGCGCCACCACCGACGGCAACTGGGAGGTGCGGCGGGTTGCGGTGCGGGCGATCGCGGCCGGCTGGGCCGACGACCCGGACACCCTGCCCTGGCTCCGCGAGCGCACCACTGATGACAACTCGAACGTGCGGCAGGCGGCGGTGCGGGCGATCGCGGGCGGCTGGGCCGCCAACCCAGACGTCCTGACCTGGCTCAGTGAATGCGCCACCACCGACGATGACTGGGACGTACGGCGGGAGGCGGTGCAGGCGATCGCGGCTGGCTGGGCCGACGACCCGGACACCCTGCCCTGGCTCCGGGAACGCGCCACCGATGACAACTCGAACGTGCGGCGGGCAGCGGTGCAGGCGATCGCGGCTGGCTGGGCCGACGACCCGGACACCCTGACCTGGCTCCGGGAACGCGCCACCACCGGTAACTACCCGGATGTACAGGAAACAGCGGCGGCAGCGATCATGCGGTTGGAAGCCTGACAACCTGCCGGGGACGTCACCATCGACCGGCCGTCTCGGCGTGGCCACCGGCCGTGGGCCAGCCACAGCAACGCCTCGTGCACGGGTTCGCGGCCGCGAGAGGAGAGGCGTTCGTACGGCGGGTCACCGCAGTGCTGCTGCGAGTTCGGCGGCGTTGTCGAACGCGGGCGCGGCCCTTTCGGATTCGTCTTGCGTGAGCGTGACGGAGTGGGCGCGGGCCAGCATCTCGGAGGCAGTCTTCGGATCGTGCAGCACCATCGCGAGCTCGGCGCGGTAGACCAGGACCTCTACCTGCTCGACCGGGTCGTCGTCGGCCTGCGGGCGGGCCAACGCGCTGTCGAGGATCCGAACGGCCTGTCCGACGCTTCCCCTGGAGTCGGCCTGCACGACAGCATTCGCCAGGGCCTTGGCCAGCCGCCCGGCCGGCGCGGCGGCCGGCATGGGCGCGGTGGCGGCGTCCCGGAAGACGCGGACCCAGTTGCCGCCCGGGTCGATGACGCTGAACCCGCCCAACCCGTCCGCGTTCTTCCGCGCCCTGGGCCGGGTCATCCGCGGCGTTCCGGACACCAGCACCTTGCCGTACGCGGCGCGCATGCCGGCTGCGAATGCCCGATGCAGTCCCTCGATGTCGGCGGTGATCACGAGGCAGGAGCCGTAGGACTGCTCCGGGTCAAAGCCGGCGATCTCGAAGAACTGCAGATGCAGGTCTTCGCGTTGCACCCCCACACACGCGTTGGGCTTGCGCTGCTTGTACGTGGTGCGGAACCCGAGAACTCCGTAGAAGGTTTCGATGTCGTCAATGGACGCGCACGGCAGCAGGGGAACGGTCCGCTCGTTGGTCATGCCCCCTTCCTAGGCGTCGCAGGGTGTCTGTCGCACATGGAAATAGCCGATCATCGCCATTCGTCATCCGATCGGCTGATGCTCCAGAACGCAACGCGGCTCCCGCCGAGGTCCGGCTCGGCAGTCGGTGGCGACGGCCGCGACACACACGCTGCTCGGCCACGCCGACCGGACCGGTCATCAGCGGCGAGGACCGAAAGCGGGTGATGCCCGGCCAAGCACGGGTACGGCCCACCTTCCTGGCGGACGGCCCGGGTGCACGGAAAGTGGTCCCTCGACGCCGGAACGCTGCGGCTCATCTCGTTCCGAGCGCTCCGCGCACCCGCACCGGAAGGGAAAACGCCTGGCGGTCCGCGTACCGCTGATGTGAGGGTGACCGGCATGACTGCGCATGCACTGGCCGGAGCCCTGGCCGACGACGGACGACGACGGATCTTCGCGGCGATTGTGCTCGGCGCGACCGGCGCGGCGCAGGTCGCCGAGCGCACCGGCCTGCCGGCCCGGGTGGTGCTCACCGGGGTCCGCCGGCTCGCCGACGCGGGCCTGGTCACCGGCGCGGACGGCGCGTTCACTGTCGACGAGGCGTCGTTGCGGGCGACCGCCCGCGACAGTCGCCCGGTCGACGACGCCGACCCGGCGGCCGACCCGGTGCTGCGGACCTTCCTGCGCGGTGACGTCCTGGTGGGCCTGCCCGCGCAGCCGAAGCGGCGGCGCGTCCTGCTCGCGCACATCGCCGAGCGCTCGTTCGAACCAGGCACCCGCTATCCGGAGCGCGCCGTCGACGACGCGCTCAAGCCGTGGTGCGCCGCTGGCGGGTCGGATCACGCGACGCTGCGCCGGTACCTGATCGACGAGCTGTTGCTCACCCGCGAGCACGGGATCTACCAGCGGCTCTGATCCCCGGAGGATCTTGCTAGCCTCGGCGCATGACCTCCTGCACGCCCGCCGACGGCCCACCGGACCTGTTGTTTCTGCTCTCCTGGGCGAGTCACGCGCTGCAGACCGAGCACGCCGCGGGGCTTGCCGAGTTGGGCATCTCGCCGCGGGCGCACTACGTGCTGGCGCAGGCGCGCACCGGCGAGCTGACCCAGCGGGAGATCGGCGAGCGGTGCGGCGTGGACAAGACCACGATGGTCGTCACGCTCGACCAGTTGGAGCGGGCCGGCCTGGCCGAGCGCCGCCCGGCGCCGACGGATCGGCGGGCCCGGCTGATCGTTGTGACACCGGCGGGGGAGCAGGTCATCCAGCAGGCACAGCAGGTGGTCCGCCGGATCCAGGACGACCTGCTCGCGACCCTGCCCGAGCCGGACCGGGAGGCGTTCCTGCGGGCACTCCTGACGCTCGTCGGCGGTCCCCTTGCCCACACCTCCCCGTACGCGCCGGGCAGCCGCTCCGGCTGTTAATCCCGAGAAAGATAGTTCCGAACAAGACTATCTGCTACGGTCGTACTCGTTCGTTTCCCCTGAACGAGGAGCCGTCATGAGTGCTGCCACCGTCGCGAGCCCCACCACCTCGAACCTGCGCCGCCGCGCCCTCGGCGTCGGCGTCGCCGTCGTGGCCAGCCTGGCCATCTGGGCGATCGGCGCGCTGGCCGGCGTCGACTTCACTGTGGAGAGCTCGGGTCAGCCCGCCACGGTCATCGGGGCCGGCGCGATCGTCATGGTCTCCCTGGGGGCGGCACTGCTCGGCTGGGCGACCCTGGCCCTGCTGGAGCGGTTCGCCGCACGCGTCGCCCGACCGGTCTGGGTCTCGCTGGCCGTCGTGGTGACGCTGCTGTCCTTCGTCCCTCTGCTCGGTGTCGAGGCCACCGGCGGCGCCAAGCTGGTCCTCGGCGCCACGCACGTGGCCGTGGCGGCCGCGCTTATCGCCCTGCTGCCCCGACCCCGCCGGTAGTCGTCGCGGACACCGCCGTCGTCGCGTAGGCCGACTGGCTTCGACTGCCGACAGCGGAGTCCGGCTTTGAGCCGACACGGGCGGGTGTGCAGCGCGGGGCGGCGGCCGATGCGTCTCTCTAGTGAGGAGCACTGACGGGAGCGGGCGTGTCGTTCGAGGATTTCGTGACGGGGTACGGCCGTTCGCTGGTGCGCCTGGCGTTCGTCCTCAGCGGCGACCGGCAGGTGGCGGAGGATCTTGCCCAGACCGTGCTGGCCGATGCGTACCGGCACTGGAAGCGGGTGCGCGCGGCGGCAGACCCCGAGGCTTACGTACGCCGCATGCTGGTGAACGCGCACCTGAGCTGGCGTCGGCGGCGCTGGACGACGGAACGGCCCGCCGACCTGCGCCAGGAGGCCGGCGCCACGGTGGCCGACCCGGCCGACGCTGTCGCCGCCCGGGACCAGATGCGGGTGCTGTTGAGCAGGCTCGCCCCGCGCGCCCGCACAGTGCTCGTCCTGCGGTACTACGCCGACCTGGACGACACGGCGATCGCCGCGGCCATGGGGGTCAGCGTGAGCTCGGTGCGGGCCACCGCCTCGCGTGCCCTGGCGAGCCTGCGCGGGCCCGCAGCCGTCGGCGTACAGAGGGGGACCCGATGAACCAGTCGACCGAGCGCGAGCTGCGCGAGCTGTTCGCCGCCGACGCCGCCGACGCCCCCGACGAGCTGGTCGTGGCCGCCGCGGCGGTGCGCAGGGTCCACCGCAGGCGCCGGAACGTGATGGTGGCGGCGGCCACGACCGCGGTGATCACCGCAGCGGGCGGGTACGGCGTCTACCGGCCGGCCGCGACGCCGCAGGCACAGCCGTCGGCCGCCGCCTCGTTGGCACCTGCCGCTTCGGCGCCGGCGGCCGATCTGCCGGCCGGGGTCACGCCGGGCGATCCGCTCACCTTCGGCGCGGCGCAGTGCGTCAAGCCGTATTCACCGGAGACCCTCGCCGAGCAGGCCTTCGCCTTCGACGGCACAGTGACCGGCATCGGACCGGCACGCACCGAGCGCAGCACGCATCCCCGCCAGGACCTGCGATCGGTGACCTTCCAGGTGCACACCTGGTTCAGGGGTGGCTCCGCGGGCACCGCCATGGTGGACATGTCGCCACCCGCCGCGGGGCCCGGGACGGGCGATGCCACGTCCGAGCATGTCCCTGCCTACCAGATCGGCACCCGGTTGCTCGTGTCCGGCATGCCCCGCTGGGGTGGCGGGCCGCTCGCGGACCCGATCGCGTGGGGCTGCGGTTTCACCAGGTACTACAGCCCCTCGGTGGCGGCCGAATGGGCCACCGCGGCGAAATGAACGGCCCGCGGGAGGAGGGGCGACGACCACGCCGAAGACCGTCGGAGGGGGTGCCGCGTTGCTGGCCGCCGTCGAGCGGGTGGCACGTACCGCCGGGGAGGACCGGATCCGGCTCGACACCCGCGACGACCTGGTCGAGGCCCGCGCGCTGTACGCCCGGCACGGCTACGTCGAGATCCCGCCGTACTCGTCGGACCGCTACGCCGAGCACTGGTTCGAGAAGCAGTTGACGAACGCCGCCGAAGGCGCTAAATAAGAAGAGGAAGTTGAGTCACCCCGGCTCAACTCATCACCTTCGGCCAGGAGAACCGAGGAGGCATGACCATGTTGATGCGTACCGACCCGTTCCGTGAGATCGACCGGCTCACCGAGCAGTTCTTCGGTACGGCAGCCCGTCCGGCGACGATGCACCTGGACGCCTACCGCGACGGCGACCACTTCTACGCGGCGTTCGACCTGCCCGGCGTCGACCCGGACACCATCGACTGCACAGTCGAGCGCAACGTGCTCACCGTCCGTGCCGAGCGTCGCCGACCCACCGGCGACGGCGTCGAGCTGGTCGCCGCCGAACGCCCGATGGGCACCTTTACCCGGCGGCTGTTCCTGGGTGACACCCTGGACACCGACAAGTTGGAAGCCGGGTACGAGCACGGGGTGCTGACGTTGCGCATCCCGGTCGCCGAGCGCGCCAAGCCCCGCCGTGTGACCATCACCGCCAACGGCGAAGGACGGCGGCAGATCAACGCATGATCACGGTGTCGGGTGGGATCGGCGCGCCTGCGCGCCGATCCCACCCGGGGCTGAGAGCCTTTTTCACATGGTGTTCTCCGACGCTCCGGTGCTGGCCCGCCCGTCCGCGCCCCCCGCGCTGCCGAGTGGACCGGTCGAGGTCACCGAGGCGTGGCTGCGAAACCGGCGGCTGTCCGAGCACACCCGCGACGCGTACCGGCGCGACGTCACCGGCTGGCTCAGGTGGTGCGCCGGCCGCGACCTCGACCCGCTGCGGGCCACGTTCCTGCACGTCAACGACTACGCCCGGGCGCTGGAGTCCACAGTCGCCACCCGCAGCGGCCGACCGCTGACCCCGGCCACCGTGGCGCGACGGCTCTCCGCACTGTCCAGTTGGTACGACTTTTTGGTGAAGCTGGGCGCGGTGCCGGCCAACCCGGTCTCCGGCGCGGACCGGCCCCGCGTCGACCGGGACCACTCCGCCACCCTCGGGCTCAGCCCGGAGGAGGTTGACGCCCTGCTCGGCGCGGCCGACGCGGACACCGGCCCGACCGCCCTGCGCAACCGGGCGGCGATCGCGCTCCTCGCCGACCTGGGCCTGCGGGTCGGCGAGCTGATCTCGCTGGACCTGACCGACCTCGGCACCGAACGTGGCCATCGCAGCGTGCGCTTCGTCGGCAAGGGCGGCAAGCAACGTCGCCGGGCCCTCACCCCCGGCAGCGGGCACGCAGTGGACGCCTACCTGGCCCAGCGGGCCGCCGCCACGGGCGTGCCCGTGGCGCAGTTGACCGGGCCGCTGCTGGTCACCGCCAGCGGCGCCCGACTGGACCGGCACTCGGTGTTCCGGATGGTCCGGCGGCTCGCCCGGGCCGCCGGCATCCCGGCCTGGGCGAAGCTGTCACCGCACTCACTGCGGCACGCCTTCGCCACCACCGCCCGCTCCGAGGGCGTGCCACTGGAGGACGTGCAGGACGCGATGGGCCACGCCGATCCGCGCACCACCCGCCGCTACGACCGCGACCGGCACAACCTCGACCGCGACCCGGCGTACGCGGTGTGGGCGGCCCGAGGCCGCCGCCGCAACTGATCCAGCCCCTGCTCAGCTCTGGGGGCGGGGGCAGATGCAGAACGGTTGCCCGATCGGGTCGAGAAGCACCACCCACCTGTCGCCGCCGGGCTGGAAATCCGGCTTGGTCGCGCCCGCCGCGACGAACGTGGCCTCCGCCGTCGCGAGGTCGTCGACATACAGATCCAGGTGGTAGCGCTTGTCGCCGTCGGGATCGGGCCAGGCCGGCGGCTGGTAGCCCTCGACCAGACCGAAACCGATGGAAACGCCACCGGAATTGATCATCGCGTACTCGGGTTGGCTGTGGGTGATCTCCCAGCCGAGCACCTGGTGGTAGAAGGCGGCGTGGCCGGCGGGATCGGAACTGTCCAGATTGACCATGGCGAGGTCGGCAGGTGCTGTCATGCCGGCAGTATGCCGCCGGGGTCCGACATGTCTGCGCACCTACGTGTCGCACCCCCGCCCTACTGTCGACCGATGAAACATGGCCTGGAGATCTCCTGCGGTGGCGCCGCCATCGAGGCGTCCGTCCTGGTGGAGTTGGGTGAGCTGGCCGAGCGCGCCGGGTGGGACGGCGTGTTCCTGGAGGACTATCTGATCCACTACTCCGGCGAGGAGCCGTTCACCTACGACCCCTGGCTGGTGCTCACCGCTATCGCCTGCCGCACCGACCGGGTGCGGCTGGGCACCACCGTCACCGCACTGCCCCGACGCCGGCCGGCGAAACTGGCGCGGGAGGTGCTCACCCTCGACCACCTCAGCGCGGGCCGCGCCACGGTGGCGGTCGGCGTCGGTGACCCCGCTGACCGTGGGCTGGCCGCGTTCGGCGAGCAGACCGAGGTGTCGGTGCGCGCCGCGATGCTCGACGAGGGTCTCGACCTGCTGACCGGGCTGCTCAGCGGCGAACGGGTCGACCACCACGGTCACCACTACCGCGCCGACGGGGTGGCGCTACGGCCTGCGCCGGTGCAGTCGCCCCGGGTGCCGGTCTGGGTCGGCGGCAGCATCCAGGCCGGCGCGGTGCGTCGCCGCGCGGCCCGCGCCGACGGCATCGTGCCGTACAAACTCACCGACACCGACGGGTGGTCCGACTTCACCCCCGACGAGGTCGACGAGTTGGTGCGCGCCCTGCCGGCGACCCGCGCCGACGGCCAACCGTTCGACGTGGCGATCGGCGGCCGGCGACGCCGACCCGACGAACGCGCCGAACGCGCGTACCTCGATCAGCTCGCGGCGGCCGGGGCGACCTGGTGGTTGGAGTTCGTTCCGGTCGGCGATCCGGTGGCCATGCGCGCCGCCGTCACCCGTGGGCCGCTGCGGTGACACCGGGTGACGCGGCGACCCGTTGACCGCCGTCGTCGTCCCGCTCGCTCAGCAGAGCAACTCCAGGTGGAGGTGGGCGTCCTCGGCGATCTCCTCGTGCCGCAGCCAGCGCCGCGCCCACAACCGGGCCGCCAGTTCCGCCTGCTCGTCACCCCACGCGGCGTGTTCGATGAGCAACGCGGTGGTCAGCGCGTACGCCAGGCGTAGCGCCACGGCACGGGCACCGGCCTGCACCGCAGCGGCGTCCGGATCGGCGATCACCGCGGTGATGGTGTCGCTCAACCGGGTGGCGGCGGCGGCCAGGGTGTCGGCGAGCGTCGGCGAGAGCGATCGGGCCAGGTCCACCGCGGCGGCGAGCCGGCCCAGCACCGGCGTCCCGGCGTCCTCCCTGGTCAACGCGCGCAGCACGTCCAGGGCCAGCACGTTTGTGGTGCCCTCCCAGATCGGCAGCACCTGCGCGTCGCGCAGCAGTCGGGGCACGGCGGTGTCCTCCACGTAACCGGCCCCACCGAAACTCTCCACGTACTCGCTCGCGGAGCTGACGGCGAGCCGGCCGGTGGCCAGCTTCGCCAGCGGCGCCACGATGCGCAGCTCCGCCGCGGCGGCCGGATCGGCACCGACCTCGACCCGCCCCAGCAGGGCGAACGCGTGACCGGCGAGGGCGAACGCGCCCGCCGCGTCGACCGCGAGGGTGCCCAGCGTCGCCCGGTGCAGCGGCGAGGACACCAGCGGCCCGCCGGCGACGTGCCGCACCTCGGCGTACGCGCGGGCGTAGTCCAGCCCACGTCGCATCCCACCGGCCGCCGCCGCGGCGTTGTGCACCCGGGTCACCACGACCAGGGTCATCGCCCGGACCAGGCCGGGCACCGCCGGGTCACCCAGCGGGAGCGCGTACGCGTCGTGCAGACCGATCTCGGCGGTGGGCAGCGCGCGGGTGCCGAGCTTGTCCTTGAGACGGTGCACCGTGACACCCGGTGCGGGCGAGCCCGGCGCCCCGCCGATGCTCAACGGCGAGTCGAGCGCGTAGCGGGGGACCAGGAACGGTGCGAGCACCCGACTGCCGCGCCCGGCGCCCTCCGGTCGGGCCAGCGCCACCGCCATCGCCGCGTCGGCGGCCGAGCAGAACCACTTCTCCCCGGTCAGCCGCCACGACCCGTCCGCCGCCGGCCGGCCGATCGTGCTCGAGCGGCCCAGGTCGGAGCCGCCCTGCGACTCGGTCATCCACTGCCCGCTGGTGATCGCGGTGGCCGGGTCCGTGGAGATCAGCCGGGGCAGCCACGCGGCGCGCACCTCGACGTCCACGTCGGGCATGCTCAGCAGCGCCGCTGCCCCGTCGGCCATCGCCACCGGGCAGGAGAAGGTCGCCGACTCCGGACCGTACAGGTGCAGCAGGGCGTGTTGCACGACCCGCGCGGCGGCGCCCCAGGTGCCGCGCGCCTCCGTCAGGTAGGGCAGCGCGACCACGGCGTGTCGGGCGGCGGCGGCGCGCTGCGCCTGCCAGCCGGCGGAGGTGTCGATCCGGTCGATCCGCGCGCCCCACGGGTCGTAGCGGACCAGGGTCGGCGGGTGCGCCTCCGCGTCGGCGTGCGCCGCGCGCAGCGGCCCGGTGACGTCGGCGGCCAGGTCCGCCAGGCGTCCCTTCGCGGCGGCGTGCCCACCCGGGCCCAGGTGGCGCTCCAGCCAGGAGCGCAGCAGGCCGTCGCCGGCGTACGGATCGACGGGAGGTGGCACCGGCTGCACGAAGCGGCTCATCGATCGACTCCTGGCACTGCTCGGGGGTGTGCGCCGACGGTAGACGATGCGTGGCCGGTCCGAACAGGGCAGTCCCACCGACCCGGCCGCGCCGATTTCCGACTTGTCGCACTTCAGTGCGATCGCGTTCTCTACGGTCGATAGTCGTGGGTGCCGGCCAGCCGTGGAGCCGACCGGCCCGGCGCAGCCGCCCGATGCGCACCGGGCTGGCGTTCGCCGGGTTCGGTGTGGCGCTGTGCTGCGTCGGCGTGGCCGGGTTGGCCGCCTGGAACCTGCAGACCGTGCGGCAGGCCGCCGGCCCGATCCGGGAAACCGCCGACGACTTCCTCAGTGAGGTGGCCCTGGGCGACAGCGACCAGGCGTACGAGCGGCTCTGTGCGGACGCGCGCAGCCGGTGGAGCGCGATCGGCTTCACCAGTTGGGTACGCACGCCGCCGATGGTCACCGACTACGAGATCACCGACGTGTCGGTCGCCACCCGCAGCGGACGACCGCAGGGCACGGTGACGGTGAAGGTGACCCGCGACGGCGGGCACACCGAGGAACGGCGGCTGCCGGTGGTCCGTGAGGGCGGGGACTGGCGGGTGTGCGGTGACCCCTTCTGAACCACCGGTCGTCACCCCGGCGCGTCCGCAGCTGCTGCGACCCCGTCAGGGGGTGCAGCCGACCACGTCGACGGAACTCTTCTTCGACCTGGTCTTCATCTTCACCATCACCCAGTTGTCGCACTACCTGATCGCCCACCCGCACTGGCAGGGCGCCGGGCGAACCGCGTTGTTGCTGGCGCTCGTCTGGTTCGTCTGGGTCTACACCACCTGGGTGACCAACTGGCTGCAACCCGACCAGGGGCCGGTACGGGTGATGTTGATCGGGGTGACGCTGGGCAGCCTGTGGTTGTCGGCGGCGATCCCGCAGGCGTTCAGCCGGACCGGTCTGCTGTTCGCTGTGGTCTACGTGATCGTGCAGGTGGGCCGCACCATCTTCGGGTTGTGGGCGGTGCGGGGCAACCCGTGGCTGGTCGACGGGTTTCAGAAGTCGCTGCCCTGGATCGCCGGGACGTCGGTGCTGGTGGTGCTCGGCGGCCTGGCCGACGGGGCTGCCCGGGAGGCGTTGTGGGCGGCGATGATCGTGATCGAGGTGGTCGGCCTGTCGATCGGTTACCCGCTGCCCGGGCGGGGTCGCAGCCGCCCCGAACGGTGGATGGTCGAGGGTGGGCACCTGGCCGAACGGTGCGCGGCGTTCGTCCTTATCGCGTTGGGCGAGTCGATCCTGGTCACCGGGAGCACCCTCACCTCGCACGTGGACCTGGTGACCTCCGGGGCATTCCTGCTGGCGTTCGCCGGCTCGGTGGCGCTGTGGTGGGTGTACTTCGCCCGCTCGGCGCCGGCCGCGACGGAGGTCATCGCCCGCGCCGGCGAGCGCACCGGCGCGTTGAGTCGGGTGGCGTTCAACTACCTGCACCCGGTGATCGTCGCTGGCGTGATCGTCACCTCGGCGGCCGACGAGCGGTTGCTGCGCGAGCCCGGCGCGCCGACCACCACTGTCGCCGCGCTGTTCACCCTCGGTGGTCCGGCGCTGTTCCTGGCCGGCCACGCCGCGTACAAGGCGCTGTTGTGGCGGATCCTACCGACCAGCCGGATCGTGGCGGTGGTGGTGCTGCTGGCGCTGATGCCGGTCTGTGTGGCGCTGGAGGTGCCCGTCGCGGCGTGCGCCACGGTGGCGTTGGCGGTGACCGTCGCCGTGATCGTGACCGACCGGTTGCGGGCTCGGCGCGCCACGCGCGGGTCGTCCTGACCCGTCCCACGACACTGCGTCGGTTCCCGGACAACGCCAGCGTGAGCGGGCCGCCTCATGGTTAGCGTGGGTCATCGGCCCTCCGGGTGACCTTCCGCGGTGCTCGGACGAGCGGAGGCGACGCGATGACAGCCGAGCGGCGGACCCGCCCACAGCGGTGGCTGATGCTGGTCGCCGCCGCCGGTTACGGCAAGACCACCGCCCTGGAAACCATCGGCGGGGACGGTCCGAGCGCCTGTCACCTGGCGACGGACCTGATCGACGCGCTGTCGCACCCCACCAACCCGTCGGCCGCGTACCCGCTGGCCCGGGTCGCCGTGGACGAGGTGTCCGCGCTCACCGAGGACGACCAACTGGCCCTGATACGGCTGTTGAGCGCGTGGCCGGGTCAGCCGGCGGTGACGCTGGCCGCTCGACAACCACTCGCCGACGCGGTGCGCGGCGCCTGTGCCGGGCCGGTGGTGCACCGGGGGCCGGAAACCCTCTCCCTCGGCCGGGACGCGGTTGCCCGGATCCTGCGCGACGAACACGCGGTGCCCGACAGCGACCTGGCCTACCTGGTGTACGAGCTGACCGCCGGCTGGCCGGCGTGGGTGCACCTCGCCGGCGACGCCCTCGGCCGGCAGGGCGTCGGCCGGCGGGAGCTGCTCGCGGCCCTGACCGAGCCCGGCACCGCCGGCGGGCACTTCGCCCGCGACGAGATCCTCGCCGACCTGCCCCCGCCGGTGGCGGAATTGCTCGGCCGCGTCCACCACCTCGACCCGATCACCGCGCCCCTGTGCGTGGCCATCGACCCCGACCTGCCCGCCGACGCCACCGCGCAGGCGCTGCGCTGGGCGACCCGTACCGGGTTGCTGCTCGCCCACCCCCGCCGACGGTCCGGCCCCACCTCATCGACAGTGCAGTTGGTGCCCGTGCTCGCGGCGGTGCTGGCCCAGCAGGCCGGTCGGCCGGACGCCTCGGGCCGCCGGCGGCTGTCCGCCGCCGCCGACTGGTATCTCACCAACGCGTACCCGCTGGCGGCCGCCCGAGCCCTGCGTGCGGCGGACGACACCACCCGGTGCGCGGAGCTGATCGTCAGCCACGGGGCGGACATGCTCGCCGGTGGTGGGGCGCCGGACGTCACCGAACTGATCAGCGGGCTGCCGCAGGCCGCGCAGGACCCCGACCTCCAACTGATCTTCGGCGACGCGTTGCGGATGTCCGGCTCGGTGACCTGGGCATCGAGGGTCTTCGCCCCGCTGCTGGCCCAGGCGGACCGCGACCGTCGCTGGCCGGCCCGGTTGCTCTGGCGGGCGGCGATGGTGCCGTACCTGCGGGCCGACTATGCCGGCGCCCTCGCGGTGCTCGACCGGGTGGACGCGGCACCGACGCTCACCCCACCCGGCCCCGACGACGTCCTGCTGCTGGCCTGCCGCGCCAGCACCCTCGCCCAGCTCGGCCGGGTCGACGACGCGGTCGCCACCGGGGCCCGGGCGCTCCTCGCCGCGCAGCAGCTCAACGAGGACGCCCCGTTGGCGGCGGCGCACATCGCGGCCGCGCTGACCTCGTCCGGCACCCGCCGTGACGAGCACCTCGCCGAGGCGCTGGCAGCGGCGGAACGCGCGGGTGACCTGGTCCAGCAGGCGCGGGTCCTGGTCAACCAGGCACACTGCCTACTGCGGGAGGCCCGGTACCCGTCGGCGCTGGCCACCGCGGTGCGGGCGGTCCGCGCGGCGGAACTCGCCGGCCCGCCGGGAGTGCTGGTGACCGCCCTGCACAACGCCGGTGAGGCGCTGGTCCGGCTGGGCCGCTACGACGAGGCGACAGTGCACTTCACCCGGTCCAAACTGGTCTCGCAACGCTTGGGGCTGAACCGGGCGGCCGCCGGGGTGTACGGGTTGGCCGAGGTCAGTCGCCGTCTCGGGCGGCGCGAGGAGGCGTTGGCGGCCTTCACCGAGGCCGCCGAACTGGCCCGTGACGTGGGGGACCTACAGGTACGCATCCCGGCGCTGGCCGGCCTGGCCCGGCTGCGTTGCGTGGGCGCCGCCGCCGATCTCGGCGCCGCCCGAGCCGCCGCCGACGAGGCACATCGCCTGGCACCGGCGTTCCTGCGTTCCTCCGCGCTGGCCGCGACCGGCTGGGTGGCGTACGCCGGAGGTGACCTGGAGGTCGCCCGGCGACGGGCGGCCGAAGCGGTGCGGGCGGCCCGGACCGGGCGGCAGGCCGACGCGTTGGCCGAGGCGTTGGAACTCACCGCCGCGGTCGCCGCCGACCCGGCCGCGAGTCGCGAGGCGCTGCTGGAGGCCGGCGCGATCTGGCGGGCGGCGGGCGCGGGACCGGCCGCCGAGCAGACAGTCGTCCTGCTGGGCCGGGTTCCGGGCGCCGACGGCGCGCAGCGCTCGGCGGCGCAGGCCGCCGCCAACCGGTTGCTGGCGCTCGGGGTCGAGACGGTCGACGGCCGACAGTTGTCCGAGCTGTCCGTCGACGGTGGGATCGTCGAGGTGCGGGTGCTCGGCCGGTTCGAGGTCATCGTCGGTGGGCGGGAGGTCCCGCTGTCGGCGTGGCGGTCGCGGCAGGCCCGCACGCTGCTGAAGATCCTCGTCGCCCGGCGTGGCCGTGCCGTGGGACGGGCCGAGCTGTGCGAACTGCTGTGGCCCGACGACGAGCCGCGGCGCACCGCGCACCGCCTGTCGGTGCTGCTGTCCGCCGTGCGTGCCGTGCTCGATCCGCCCCGCCGGTGGCCCGTCGACCGGTACGTGCGCGCCGACCTGACCGGCGTGCGCCTCGACCTGACGCGGGTCGTCGTCGACGCGGAGAACCTCCTCGCCGACGTGCCCCGGGCCGAGCAGCTCGCCCGCGAGGGTGACCCGGCGCAGGCCCGCGCGGTGCTCGCCGACGTGGACGCCGCCTACCGGGGGGACGCCTTCACCGACGAGCCCTACGAGGACTGGGCCGACGGGTTGCGGGAACAGGCCCGCTCGGTGTGGTTGCGGGCGCTGCGGAAACTGGCCCGGCAGTACCGGCGCGACGGTGACTCCGACCGGGCCGCGACCACCCTGGTCCGGTTGCTCGACGCCGACCCCTACGACGAGTGGGCGCACCGGGCGCTGGTCGGGACCCTTGTCGGCGCCGGCCGGCACGGGGAGGCCCGGCGGGCGTTCGACAGGTGGGTCGGGGCGATGCGTGCCATCGACGCACCGCCCCCGCACCCGGACGTGCTGCGCTCCAGGGCCGGTCAGCAGGGGTAGAGGTTCTCGTTGCCCGCGTCGGTGGCCACGTACGAGTAGAAGATCGCGCTGGCGTCGGGGTTGTCGTCCGCGGCGCAGGTGTCTTCCCCGCCCCCGCCGTCGAAGATGTCGCCGCTGGTGGCACCGCCCCAGATGATGACGCCGGCCCTGCCGATCAGCAGGTCATCGCCGTGCGCCCCGTTGAGACGGTCGTTGCCGTCGAGACCGGCCAGCACGTCGTCGTTCGGCCCGCCGACGAGGGTGTCACCACAGCCCTCACCGAACAGGATGTCGTTGCCGCCGCCGCCGTAGATCGTGTCGACACCGCCGCCGCCGTAGATGGTGTCGTCGCCGCCGAGCCCGTGGATCTCGTCGGGTCCGGCGCCGCCGTAGATGACGTCGTCGCCCTCGGTGCCCATGATCGGGTCGCCGTTGGTGCTGGCGCACGGGTTCACGTCCGGGTTGGCGTACGCCGTACCACCGCCAGCGCCGATCAGAGTGCCGCTGACCAGGAGGGCGGCCAGCGCCGCCGCTCGGATACGCATGATGGGACCTCCCGTTCGTGGGCCCCTTCCGGAGCCCGGTGACGCCGCGGTGACGTCGTCGGCACTGTCGCAGCCGCCCGTCATCGTGGCGTCAGTACGCCGTCCGCGCCCACGCTGCTGACGCCCTCCTGACGGAGGTGCGGAGTCTGGTCGCAACGCCGTCGTCGACAGTCGACGAGGCAGTGCGGAGGGAAGATCCGATGAAGCGGAAACTGGCTGGTCTGGCAGTGCTGACCGGCATGGCGGCGGCCACGACGCTGCTCGTACCGGCGACCCCGGCCCAGGCGTCGGTGGGCCTGTACCGGGTCGCCGCGACGAGCGTTCTGGACGCGACGAACGCCAAGACGATGACCATCTCGTGCAACGGTGTCGACCAGGTGGTCGGCGCCGGCGGGCGGATCAACGACGGTCAGGGTGATGTCCTGATGACCCGGGTCTACGCCGACGCGACCCTGCGCACGGTGACGGTGTTCGGGGTGGAGGCCAACGCCACGAACGTGCCGTGGTCGGTGGACGCGTTCGCGGTCTGCGCCCCGGCCGGGGCGGTGTCCGGCCTGCAACTGGTCACCACCACGTCGGCGAACAACGCCCTGGACAAGGTGGCGGTGACCGCCGTGTGCCCGCCGGGCAAGAAGACCTTCGGCGGTGGGTACCGGATCGACAACGCCAACGCCGCGGTGGCGATCGACGAGCTGGCGTTCACCTCGGCGCTCGGCTCGGTGGCGAGCACCGCGTACGTGTTCGGGGCTCCGGGCAACTTCACGTTGCAGACCCAGGCGTTCTGCGCCACCCCGTTGCCGGCGATGGCGTTGACGGAGGCGACGAGCGTGTTCAACGCGAACTCGCCGAAGTCCGTGACGACGCCGGCCTGCCCGGCCGGATCGCAGACCGCAGGGGTCGGCGCGGTGTTGACCGGGCTCACCGGGGCCGGCTCGGTGGCGACGTTGGTGCCCAAGCCGGCACTGGACACCGCCGAGGCGACCGGACGGGAGATCGTCGCGTTCGCCACGGCGTGGAACATCAGGGCGCAGCAGGTCTGTGTGGGGTGATCCACCCGTACCACGGCCGGCCGTCTCCAGCGCGGGGGCGGCCGGCCACCACGTCGGATCGGCGCGGCGGGCCGCTCAGTCGCGGGGGCCGAGGTCCCCGCTGCGGTAGTGCCGGCGGCAGAGCACCTGGTAGCGCACCTCGGCGGTGTCGACGGTGTCGCCGATGACGACCTGCGCGCCCTCGCGGACCACCCGCCCGTCGACGACGCGGGCGTTGAGCAGCCCCTCGCGCCCACACCAGCAGAGGACCTCGACCTGGATGCGGGCCACCTCGTCGGCCAACTCGAAGAGGCGTTGCGCGGCGGGGAACAGGCAGGACCGGAAGTCGGTGGCCAGGCCGAACGCGAACACGTCGACGTCGTAGCTGTCGACCAGCTCGGCCATCTGCTCGACGTGCTCGACGGTGTAGAAGCACGCCTCGTCGCAGATCAGGTAGTCCACCCGTACCCCGTCGGCCCACCGGCCGCGCACCAGGGCCCGCAGGTCCAGGTCGTCGGTGACCTCGATGGCCTCGTGGGCCAGGCCGATGCGGGTGGTGACCTGCGGGCCCAACGATCTGTCGATGCGGGTGGTGACCAGCCCGCGGCGGCCCTGCCGGGCGTGGTTGTAGTTCATCTGCAACGCCATCGTCGACTTGCCGCAGTCCATCGGCCCCCAGAAGAACTTCAACGCCGCGGCGTGCACCGGACGCCCGTCGAGCCCACGTGCGGCGGCGCACCCGGCCGGTGCGTGCGGTTGGCCGGGGAACGGGTGAGCCAGGCAGGTCGGAGCGGTGGTGGCGTCGTCTGTCACGGTCGGGCAGCCTAGCCGATCGGCCGAGGCTGATCTGTCGCGCGCGGGACGCGTGCTCAGAGCACCCGGGGTGGGGTGTTACCGGCGGCGACGATGGCGCGGCGGATCGGCACGGCCGCCAGGAGCAGGAAACCGACCACGAAGAAGATCAGCATCGAGACCAGGCCCAGCCGGTAGGAGGCGGTGAGTTGGAACACCAGACCGAAGGCGAGCGGGCCGAGCCAGCTGGTGCCCTTGTCGCTGATCTCGTAGAAGCCGTAGTACTCGCCTTCCTTGCCGGCCGGGATGAGCTGGCTGAACAGCGACCGGCTCAACGCCTGGCTGCCGCCGAGGACCAGGCCGATGCACGCGCCGAGGATTATGAATGGCACCGGCGCCTCGGCGGGCAACCGGAACGCGGCGATGATCACACCGGTCCAGAGCACCAGGCTGAGCAGTACGGTCTTGTGCGCGCCGATGCGCTTGGCCAGCGCGCCGAGGCTCAGCGCACCGCCGAAGGCGAGGAACTGCACGAGCAGGATCGTGATGATCAGGGTGCTCTGCTCCAGCCGCAGCTCCTCGGTGCCGTACTGGCTGGCCAGGGTGATGGCGGTCTGGATGCCGTCGTTGTAGACCAGGAAGGCGAGCAGGAAGAACAACGTCAACGGGTACGCCTTGACCTCCCGGATGGTGCGCCCGAGTTGCCGGAAGCCGTCGGTGACGACGTTGCCGCCACCGGCCAGGGCAACGGCGCTGGGGCGCTCGCGCAGCCAGCGCAGCGGCACCAGCGTGAACAGCGCCCACCACACCCCGGCGGACACGATCGACCAGCGGGCCAGGTCCAGGGTGCGTTGCGGGTTGTCGCCCTCGTCGAGCAGGGTGATCGCGACCAGGTTGATAGCCAGCAGCAGGCCGCCGCCGAGGTAGCCCAACGCCCAGCCGCGGCTGGAGATGCCGTCGCGTTCGTCGGGGCCGCCGAGCTGCGGCAGGAACGAGTTGTAGACCACGATCGCCGCGCCGAACGAGATGTTGGCGACCAGGAACAACGCCCCGCCGAGCAGGTAGCGGTCGCCGGTGACGAAGGCCATCGCGATGGTCGCGCCCGCGCCGGTGAACGCCGCCCCGCCGAGCAGTCGCTTCTTGTGCGCCGACCGGTCGGCGATCGCCCCGATGACCGGCAGCACGAACACGGTGAGGAACACCGACAGTGAGATCAGGTACGGGTAGTAGGACCCGGCGGCGACCTTGATGCCCAGCGGGTACACGTACCCGTCGCAGGTGTCCGCGCCCAACTCGCAGCCGGCGGCCAGCTCGGCGACGGTGGTCAGGAACGGACCGAGGAACACGGTGATCACCGTGGTCTGGAACGCGGAGTTGGCCCAGTCGTAGAGGTACCAGCCTCGGCGCTCGCGGCGGGTGCTCGCCGGGGGCGGGGTGTCGTCCACCGTGGGGGTCACGGTCTCGGCCATCCGGGGTCCTTCGACGCTCAGGCGGCCCAGTGGCCGCGGCTGCGGTAGACGTCGCGCAGCACGCCGACGTGATCGGTCATGATGCCATCCACACCGAGATCCAGTAAGTAGTGCATCTGGGCGGGTTCGTCGATCGTCCAGACGTGCACCTGCACGCCGAGCCGATGGCAGTAGTCGATGAACCGGCGGTCCACCACCGGCACCCGCCCGTAGCGCGGTGGCACCTGCGCGGCGACCACCGACGGCGGCAGCCGCAGGGCCCGCCCGTGCAGCGAGGCGAACCGCAGCCGGGCGACCCCGCGCATGCCGAGGCTGGTGGCGACCCGCCCGCCGGTGAGCGCCCGCAGCCGGGTCAGCCGGGCGTCGCTGAACGAGGCGAGCAGCACCCGGTCGGCGGCGCCGGTCCGGGTCACTGTGGCGACCGTCGGCTCGACGCCGCCGTCGGCCTTCACGTCGATGTTGAAGCGAATCTGCGGCCAGGCGTCCAGCACCTCGTCGAGCCGGGGTACGACGGCCGCGCCGCCGACGCGTACCGAGGCGAGGTCGGCCCAGCTCAGCTCGGCGATGCGCCCCGCCTCGCCGGTGACCCGGGCCAGGGTCGGGTCGTGGAAGATCACCGGCACGCCGTCGGCGGTGGCGTGCACGTCGGTCTCCACGTACCGGTAGCCGAGCCCGACGGCGCGGGCGAACGCCTCGGTGGTGTTCTCATCTCCCTCGGCGGCACCGCCGCGGTGGGCGAAGGCCAGCGGCGCGGGCGCGTCCAGGTAGCCGAATCGGGTCAACACGCGACGCAGTATGCCCGCTGCTGGTGGACCGCGGGTGGCCTGCCGGCGACATTCGTCGTGCGCCGGTGGACGCGCCGCTGCTCAGCGCCGTCTGCTGGGCTCCCCGGCTCGGCCGTCCGCCGGGGCGGGTGCCCCGCGCGTGCGGTCAGATCCGTGCTCTCGCCTGCTCGATGTGGCCCACTATGGCGTTCGCACCATGAGCGCTCGCGATGGCGTACGCCTCGTCGAGTGTGGCGAGCGCGTCCGCGCGGCGGTCCTGGGCTGCCGCGATGTACGCCAGCCCGATCATGTTGGAGGCCACGCCGGCCGGTGCCCCGATCTCCCGACGCAGCTGGCACGACTCCTGCAGCAGGTCGCGCGCCTCGTCCAGCCGACCAGCCGCGTGCGCCACGATACCCAGGTGCCGCAGGGCCTCGGCCCAGGTCGGTTTGTCGCCGACCTGGGCCGCGAGCCGGCAGGAGCGCTCCAGGTACGGAACCGCCGTCTCGTTGTCCCGTCGAATGAACTGGTGCAGACAACCGATCCAGAACAGTGCCTCGGCCTCGCCACGCGTGTCGCCCAGCGCCTGGTACAGCTCAAGCGCCCGCTCGAACAACGGCAGTTGAGCGGGATCTTCCGCGGGCGACGAGCCTGGCTCGTTGGACCCGCTCTGAAACCGTGCGTGCAATATCAGCCCCCGCGCCATCGCCGTGTCGGCGTCGACAGCGTCCAGGCCATGTTCGGCGTCAGCGAGCGCGCTGGTATCGCCGTCGAACACCGCCCGGTGACAGGCAGCTCTGGCTTGTGCGATCCGGTCGTCGGTGTTCATCGTCGCCCCCGCTGGCATCGACCCACTCACTGGAGCCGGCAGTTTAGTCGGGCGAGATGCGGCTGTCGCCCGTGCGGACGGTCAGCCGCAGATCAGGTCGTCGAGCAGCGTCATCTGCCGCTGGATGACCGCCACCGCCGGCCCCGGGTCGGCCAGCTCGGTGGCCAGGTACAGGACAGTCGATCGGCGCCCGTCCGGGCTGACCGCGGCGAGGGTGCTCATCCCGGGCATGGAGCCGACGTGCGCCCAGGAGCCGCCGCACCGGTTGGGTATCCACATGATGCCGAGCCCGTAACGGATGCCCGCCCGGATCCCCTGGAACCCGTCGGCCAGCACGGTGTCGCGCAGTTCGCCCAGTTGCGCGGGGCGCAGCAGCTCGCCGCGGCCGACCGCCTGCCAGAAGCGGGCCAGGTCGCTGGGGGTGCTGACCAGGCCGCCGGCCGAGGCCGTCACCGTCGGATTGAACACTGTGGTGTCGACCATGGGCCCGCCCGCTACGAACTGCCGGTACCCGTTGGCGTGCGGCTGGGGCAGGGTCGCCTGGTCACCCGGGTAGTAGGTGTGGGTCAGGCGCAGCGGCAGCAGGACCCGCGAGCGCACCTCGGTGTGCCACAGGTGCCCGGTGACGCGTTCGATGAGCATCCCGGCCAGCAGGTAGTTGGTGTTCGAGTAGCTCCAGCCGGTGCCGGGGGCGAACAGCGGCGGGTGCCCCATCGCTGTCGCCACCTGCTGCGCCTCGGTGTAGTGGTCGAAGCGGTGCGCCAGGAACTCGTCGGCCGATCGCAGGGCGGCGAGGTCGCCGGTGGCGTCGTAGAGGCCACTTGTGTGTTGCAGCAGGTGGCGAACGCTTACCTGCCGGCCGTCGTTGCCGTTGCCGGTGACGACGCCGGGCAGCCAGCGTTCGAGCGGGTCGTCCAGCCGGATCCGGCCCTCGCCGACGAGTTGGAGCAGCACCACCGACACGAACGTCTTCGTGGTGCTGCCGATGCGGAAGAAACCGTCGGGCGGCACCGGCGCGCCGGTGTCCAGGTCGGCCACGCCGCTGCGCGCCACTGTCACCTGCCCCCCGTCGCGGACCAGGCCCTGCGTCCCGGACACGCCCAGGCCGTGCAGGTCGTCGAGCCCGTGCTGGAGCACAGTGGCCGTGGACCGGTGATCCGCGGTGGACGGCGCGACCGATCCGGCGGCCGGGCCGACGGTGGTGGCCAGCACTACCGCCACGGTCGCGGTCGCGACGACGCTCCGCCACCGCACCGCCTTTCGTACTGCGAAAACCACGCTCACCTCAAAGCTCCCTTCGGGACAACAACTGTGTCCAAACGGTACGAAGAGCCTCGATGTCGGCACCAACCGGAAAACCCCAGAACCGGCGTGGGGGGTAGCCCCCAGCCCTACGAACTCAGGTAGCGCAGGACCGCCAGGACCCGGCGGTTGTCCGCTTCGTCCGGCGGCAACCCCAGCTTGTCGAAGATGCTCGCGACGTGCTTCTCCACCGTTCCGCCGGTCACCACGAGCGCGTCGGCGACACCGGCGTTCGATCGGCCCTCGGCCATCAGCGCGAGGACGTGACGTTCGCGTGGGGTAAGCGCCGCCACGCCGTCGGCGCGGCGGCTGACCCGCAGTAGTTGACCGACGACCTCCGGGTCGAGCGCCGTACCGCCGGTGGCGACCCGCTTCAGCGCGTCGGCGAACTCCGCGACGTCGGCCACCCGTTCCTTCAGCAGGTACCCGACGCCCGCCGCGTTGCCTTGCAGCAGCCGGGCCGTGTACCTGGTCTCGATGTACTGCGACAGCACCAGCACTCCCGTGCCGGGGTGCCGGCGGCGGATCTCGAGGGCGGCGCGCAGCCCTTCGTCGGTGTGCGTCGGCGGCATCCGGATGTCGGCCACCACGACGTCGGGCTGATGCTCGCGCACCGCGGCCAACAGCAGGTCACCGTCGCCCACGGCGGCGCACACCTGGTGGCCGTCCTCCTCGATCAGGCGGGTCAGCCCGGCCCGGAACAGGGCCGCGTCCTCGGCGATCACCACGCGCACGCTCATGCGCGCAGCGGAAGCTCGACAGTGACCGTCGTCGGGCCACCGGGCGGGCTCGCGATGCGCAGCGTGCCGTCGACCACGGCGACCCGTTGCGCCAGCCCGGACAGGCCGGTGCCGCGGCTCGGGTCGGCACCACCGGTGCCGTCGTCGGCGACGCTGAGCCACAGCTTTGCCCGCTTTCCGGCGACCCGGACGGTGATGGTGGTCGCGAAGCTGTGCTTGGCGGCGTTGGCAAGCAGTTCGGCGGCGCAGAAGTACGCGATGGTCTCGATCGCGGGGGTGGGCCGGACCGGGATGCCGGTGTCCAACCGGACCGGAATCGCGCTGTCGGCGGCCAGCGAGGCGAGGGCGTCGGCCAGCCCGTTGTCGAGCACCGGCGGGTGGATGCCGCGGGTCAGACTGCGCAGGTCGGCGAGGGCGTCCTTGGCGCCGCGCAGCGCGGCGTCGACCAACTCGCGGACGGCGGCGGCGTCGGCGACCTCGTCGCCGTCACCGAGCTTGCGCCGGGCCATGCCCAGGTTCATGGCCAGCGTGGCCAGCCGGATCTGCGCACCGTCGTGCAGGTCACGTTCGAGCCGTCGCAGCAGGGCGGCGGCGTCGTCCACGGCGGACGCCCGGCTCAGCTCCAGGTCGTGGACCCGCCGGGCCAGCCGGCCCGGCCCGAGCAGACCGCGGATCAGCCAGCCGTCGGTGGACGCGACGGCTCTGGTCACCCACGGCGCGGCCAGCAGCATCGCCGCCCCGGCCGCGGCGGCGGCGAAGGTGCCGCCGAGGGTGGCGACGCGGAAGGTGCCGTCGCCGAACAAGCCGAACGGCGTGAACACCGGCACCGGGTCCAGCCGCACCCCCGGCGGGTGGTTGCGAAACGCCCCCCACAGCAGCGGGTAGCTCAGGTTGAGTAGCCCGCCGACCCAGAAGAACAGGGCGTACAGCGCGATCAGGCTGACCGGCAGCTTGGCCAGCAGGTACCCGACGACCCGCCAACCGGCGCCGTCGCGCAAGCCGGACCAGGTCGGGCCCGCGGGCACCGGCGGCGGCGCGACCCGGACTCCGAGCAGTCGGGCCGCGAGCCTGCGGTGCAGTGTGCCGAGCCGGCGGGCCGCCGTCGTCGACACCAGCAGCACGAGCAGCACGCCCACGCTGATCACCGCCACGGCCACGTCGGTCGCGGTGGGATTGCCCCGAGCGCCCCGGCTGATCCACCAGCTCAGGTCCACCGCGACGACGAAGAACGCCACCGGGTTGAACACGATGAACGGCAGCCCGGCGAGGCAGAACACCACCTCGCGGGCGGCCCGCCTGGTCAACGGGGGCGCGCTGCGCCACGAGCGCCTGCCCCGCCGCCTGTCGCCCGACGACGGGTCCGCGGCCGGCGTGCGCGCCGGAAGGCCCATGCCCGTCATCCTCCTCCCCGCCGACCCCGGCTCCCGCTCACGCGTCCCGCTTGGCCAGCAGCCAACCGCCGACGGCGAGTGCGACAGCGGCGTACAGGCACAGCACACCGAGCCCGGCCCACGCGGACAGGAAGTCCGGGCAGGCCGCGGCGTCCGTGCCGCAGGTCACCGGCCTGGTCGTGCTCAGCGAGTTCTCCACGATCAGGATCGGCATGTACGACGCCGAGGAGCGCGCCGACCTCCCGCAGCGGCCAGCGCAACTCGCGGTAGCGGCGACCGCTGATTCGTACCTGGCCGGCGTCGCACCGGTCCAGCCCGAGGATCAGCCGCATCGTGGTCGACTTGCCCGAGCCGTTCGGGCCCAGGAAGCCGGTGACGCTGCCCGGCCGTACGTCGAAGCTGAGGGCGTCGACCGCGACCATCGGTCCGTATCGCCTGGTGAGGTTGCGGGCCTCGATCACCCGGTCTCCTTCCGTCGTCGGTGGCTACGGAAGATCACGCTAGGCGCGCGGTGGTCCCGGCAGGAGCCGGCTGACAGCCGTCTTCGGCTGGGGGATTTCCCCCAGGTCGGCCGGCTGGGGGAGCGGCGATCTCGTCAAATGCCCCTCCGCCGTCCGGCAGACCGCGTTGATCGCCGCACCGGCGGCGCGGTGGGCTCAGCGACGGCGGTGGGCGCGGCTGAGGTCGCTGGGCCGGCCGGGGTCGACGTGGCGGGGCAGGTCCGGTTCGTCGGGGCGCAGCGGGGCGAGGGTGTCGGTGAGCGCGTCGATGATCCGGTCGGTGGCGCGGCGGGCGGCACCGGGGGTGGCGGCGCTCGACTCGCCGAGGTCGACGGGTGGGCCGAAGTGCACCCGGATCACCGGGCGGCGCCACAGCGCGCGGGCGACGCCGCGCAGCATTCCGCGCGGCGCCCGGTAGGGCAGCACCTCGTGGGCGCCCCACTGGGCGACCGGCACGACCGGAGCACCGCAGGCCAGGGCGAGTCGCGCGGCGCCGGTCTTGCCGCGTTCGGGCCACATGCCGGGGTCCAGGCCGATGCGCCCCTCGGGGTAGATGAGGATCACCGATCCGCTGGCGACGGCGCTGGCGGCGTCGTCGAGGGCCCGGTGCACGGCGCTGGTGCCCCGGTCGACCCGGATGTGGCCGGCGTGACGCATGGCGGCGCCGAGCACCGGCACGCGGAACAGCCCGGCCGTGGCCATGATCCGGGGGGCGATGCCGCGGGTCTGGCAGGCGGCGGCCATCACCAGCGGGTCGAACGGGCTGATGTGGTTGGCGGTCAGCACCAGTGGGCCACGGCGTAGGTGTGCCGGAATCTCGCCGGTGACGTCGAGACGGGCGAGCAGGCCGACCAGCGCGCGGGCCAACAGTAGGGCGCCCCGCCAGATCAGCGGCGGCTGCCAGGGGGAGGGTGCGGTGTCCATCAGCGCGCCATCGTCGCATGCGCCGGTGCACTCGCGAGGGCGGGTCGGGTGATCAGGGTCATTGGTCCCGGGTCGTTTCGGGCCGCCCGACCCTGCCGGTTTCTCTACGACGGGCAGTAGTATTTACTACGTCTCGTAGTATGAGT
This sequence comes from Micromonospora sp. NPDC049047, assembly GCF_040649135.1. Taxonomy (NCBI): domain Bacteria; kingdom Bacillati; phylum Actinomycetota; class Actinomycetes; order Micromonosporales; family Micromonosporaceae; genus Micromonospora; species Micromonospora sp. NPDC049047. The sequence continues at coordinate 55,249 of NZ_JBEZEY010000016.1, read as the reverse complement.
GGCTGGGGGTTTCAGGTGGACGCGTTGGACGTCGCCCGCTGGCAGTTCGGTGTCACCACCGTCTACCACTTTCTCTTCGTTCCGCTGACCATCGGCCTGTCCGTGCTGGTGGCCATCCTGCAGACGATGTGGCACCGCACCGGCAACGAGCGGTACCTGAAACTCACCAAGTTCTACGGCAAGCTGTTCCTGATCAACTTCGCGATGGGTGTGGTCACCGGCATCGTGCAGGAGTTCCAGTTCGGGATGAACTGGAGCGACTACTCCCGCTTCGTCGGCGACATCTTCGGCGCACCGCTGGCCATCGAGGCGCTCGTCGCGTTCTTCCTCGAATCCACCTTCATCGGCCTGTGGATCTTCGGTTGGGACCGGCTGCCCAAGCGAGCGCACCTGGCCAGCATCTGGGCCGCCGCGATCGGCACCAACCTGTCCGCGTACTTCATCCTCGCGGCGAACTCGTTCATGCAGAACCCGGTCGGCTACCGGATCAACCCGGACAGCGGACGCGCCGAACTGACCGACTTCCCGGCCGTGCTGACCAACAAGGTCGCCCTGATCACCTTCCCGCACACCCTGGCTGGCTCATTCCTGGTCGCCGGGTCGCTGATCGTCGCGGTCGGCCTGTGGCACGTGATCCGCAACCGCGACTCCGCCGACACCGGCGCGTACCGCTTCGCCACCAAGTTCGGCTCCTGGGTGGTCCTTGTCGCCTCGGCGGCCGTGCTGTTCACCGGCGACATCCAAGGCAAGATCATGACGGACGTGCAGCCGATGAAGATGGCCGCCGCCGAAGGCCTCTACACCACCGAGAGCCCCGCCTCGTTCTCCGTCCTGACCATCGGCAGCCTCGACGGCAGCCGCGAGGTGTTCGCCCTGAAGATCCCGTACCTGCTGTCGTACCTGGGCACCGGCGACCCCAACGGCACCGTGCACGGCATCAACGACCTGCAGGCCCAGTACGCCACCCAGTACGGCGCGGGCAGCTACACCCCGATCATCCCGGTCACCTACTGGAGCTTCCGCTTCATGATCGCCTTCGGGATGGCCGCCGCCGCGATCGCCCTGCTGGTCCTGTGGAGCCAGCGCAAGGGCCGCACCCCGAGCAGCAGGTGGTTGCTGCGCGCCGGCCTGGCCATGCCGGTGCTGCCGTTGCTGGCCAACTCCTTCGGCTGGATCTTCACCGAGATGGGTCGGCAGCCGTGGATCGTCTTCGGCGAGATGCTCACCCGCAACGGCGTCTCCCGCAGCGTCTCGCTGACCGAGGTGCTCACCTCCTTCACCGCGTTCACGCTGATCTACGCCACCCTCGCCGTGATCGAGGTCAAGTTGCTGCTGCGCTACGCCAAGGCCGGTGTGCCCGACGTCAGCGAAGAGCACCCCATCGACGACACCCACGACGACGCCGAGCGCCCGCTCGCCTTCGCCTACTGATCCCGGAGCCCATCGTGGACCTGACCACCATCTGGTTTCTCCTCGTCGCCGTGCTGTTCACCGGGTACTTCATCCTGGAGGGCTTCGACTTCGGCGTCGGCATGCTGCTGCCCGTGCTGGGCCGCGACGACCGCGAGCGCCGCGTCCTGATCAACACCATCGGCCCGGTCTGGGACGGCAACGAGGTCTGGCTGATCACCGCCGGCGGCGCCATGTTCGCCGCGTTCCCCGAGTGGTACGCCACCCTGTTCTCCGGCTTCTACCTGCCGCTGCTGCTGATCCTGCTGGCCCTGATCGCCCGGGGCGTGGCCTTCGAGTACCGGCACAAGCGCCCCGAGGCGTCCTGGAAGCGCCGCTGGGACACCGCGATCGTGGTCGGCTCACTGCTGCCGGCGATCCTGTGGGGCGTCGCCTTCGCCAACATCCTGCGCGGGGTGCCGCTGGACGCCGACCACGAGTACGTCGGCGGCCTGATCGACCTGCTCAACCCGTACGCCCTGCTCGGTGGCGCGACCACCCTCGCGCTGTTCCTCACCCACGGCGCGGTGTTCCTCGCCCTGAAGACCACCGGCGACATCCGCGAACGCGCGGGCGCCCTGGCGGTGCGCCTGGGCGTCGGCGCCGCCGTGCTCGCGGTCGCGTTCCTGACCTGGACGCTGAGCATCCGTTCCAGCGCGGCGGCCGTCGTGCTCGCCGTCGGCGCGGCCCTCGCCCTGCTCGGTGGTCTGGCCGCCGCCCGGGTACGCCGGGAGGGCTGGGCGTTCACCGGCACCGCCGTGGCGATCGGCCTGGCCGTGGCGACCCTGTTCGCGGCGTTGTTCCCGAACGTGCTGCCCTCCACCCTGGACGCGGCGGGCACGTTGACGGCCACCAACGCCGCCTCCACCCCGTACACCCTGAAGATCATGACCTGGGTGGCGGTGATCTTCACACCGGTCGTGCTGGCCTACCAGGGCTGGACCTACTGGGTGTTCCGCAAGCGCATCGGCGTAGCCAACATCCCGCAACACTGACCGGGCTGCCCCCACCCCGCCGCGCGCGTCGATCATGGAGTTGTGGTGCCCAGTTTGGGCAAATGAGGACAGATTTGTCACCCACCACAACTCCATGATCGACGGCCGCAGGTGAGGTGGGGTGGGGTGGGGTGGGGTGGGGTGGTCGGGCCGGGGAATTGGCGGTCGGCGCGGAGCCCGTGCCGCTAGGTTGTTCCGATGTCCGCCACTGCGCACGTTCGCGAACTCACCACCGACGACCTCGACGCCGCCTGGGAGTTGGGCCGGTTAGCGTTCGGCGGCACCCAGGAACGCCACGCCAGCACCCGCGTCGAGGTGCCCGGCATGACCCGCTACGGCGCGTTCGACGACACCGGTCGCCTCGTCGGCAAGGCCGTCGACCTGCACCACGACCAGTGGTGGTCCGGACGGGCCGTACCGGCGGCCGACGTCGCCGGGGTGGCGGTCGCCCCCGAGGCCCGGGGCCGGGGCGTGGCCCGGGCCCTGCTCACCGCCCTGTTGGCCGGCGCCCACGAACGCGGCGCGGCGGTCAGCGCCCTGTACCCGACCGTCGCCGCCCCCTACCGGGCCTGCGGTTGGGAGGCCGCGGGGGTGCTGCGCACCGTCAACCTCGCCACCGCCGCGCTGCCCCGACACCGGCCCGCCCCGCACCTGAGCGTACGGGCCGGCACGCCCGCCGACCTGGCCGCCGTCACCGACCTGTACGAGCGGGTCACCCGCCACCGCAACGGCATGCTGACGCGCCGGGGGAAGCTGTACGACTACTTCAACGCCAAGGGTGACCTGCCCGGCGACGGTGTCACAGTCGTCGAGGCCGACGGTGACCTGGTCGGCTACGCCACCTGGCAACGCGGTCAAGGCTACGGCGCCGACTCGGTGCTTACCGTCGACGAGGCGCTGGCCGTCACCGCCGACGCCGCCCGGGAACTCGTCGGGGTGCTCGGCAGCTGGGCCAGCGTAACGCCGACGCTGCGGCTGTGCCCGCTCGACGGCGACGCAGTCAGCGCCCACCTGCCGCTGGAGGCGGCCCGCGACCACGCGCGGGACCTGTGGCTGCACCGACCGGTCGACGTCGCCCGCGCGGTGCACACCCGCGGGTGGCCCGCCCACGCCCGCGGCGTCGTCGACTTCGCACTCACCGACGCACTCGCCGAATGGAACACCGGCACCTGGCGGCTGACCGTCGCCGACGGCGACGCCGAGCTCACCCGCATCGGCGGCGAAGCCGACCTGCGACTGGACGTACGCGGCTTCGCTCTGCTCTACGCCGGGGCGGCCGGTGCCCGGTCGGTGGCGCAGGCCGGACTGCTGCACCACAGCCCGGGCGTCGACCCGGGCGCACTCGACCTGTTGGGCGCCGGCGGTCCGGCGCAGCTGCTCGACTACTTCTGACCGCCGTCCGCCCGGTGCCGGTGAACTCCCGCACCGGAAAGGGGAACTCACCGGCGGCAGCGGACAGATACAGGTGTGACAGCCGAGATGCGGGCCCGGATCCGGGCCGGAGACTCCGAGGCGTTGGGTGAGCTCTTCGACGAGCACGCCGACGCGGTTCATCGACATGCGCTGTGGAGCGAAGGCGACCCGGCGTACGCCGAGGATGTGGTGTCGCTGACTTTCCTCGAGGCGTGGCGGATCCGCGGATCCCTGCGCCCGGACGGGGACAGCCTGCGCCCGTGGCTGCTCGGCATCGCGACGAACGTGCTGCGCAACCGCCGACGGGCGGCCCGCCGGCACCGGGAGGCGTTACGGCGGCTGCCGGTCCGCGACACCGTCCCGGACTTCGCCGACGAGGTCATCGACCGGATGTACGACGCCGACCAGGTGACCGCCGCCCTGGCGGCGTTGCGGGCGCTGCGCCGCGCGGACCGGGAGGTGTTCCTGCTCTGCGTGTGGTCGCACCTGGACTACGCGGCGGCGGCCGAGGCGCTGGGCGTACCCGTCGGCACCGTGCGCTCCCGGCTGTCGCGGGCCCGCGCCCGGCTGCGAACGCTGGCTCAGCAGGAGTTGGCCGGCACCCGGATGGTCCCCGCCGAGCAGGGAGAGTACCGATGACAGAGCCCTCCGCCCCGCCCGTGCCGACGCTGCCGCAGCCGCGCCGACAGGCACTGCGGCAGCATCTCCTGACCGAGGTCCGGCGGCCGTCACGGCGGCCAGTACGGCTGCGTGTGCTCGCGCCGGTGGCGGGAGTGCTGGCCGTCGCGGTCGCGGCCGGGATGGTCGCCCAGCCGTGGGCGCCGGACAGCGCGCCGCTCGTCGTCCCGGTCGGGCAGGGCGAACGCGTCGGTGCGGCGCTGCTCCTCAACCGGATGGCCGTGGCCACCGCCGACAAGCCGGGGCCACCGCCCGGCGCGGGCGGCTACGTCTACATCAGGAGCCGGGGTGCCGTCGCCGAGCTCGGTGACGGCCCGGCCCGGCTGCGACCGGTACAGGAGCGGGAGATCTGGATTCCCCGCGACGAGCGGGGCGACGGCCTGCTGAGGCAACCGTTGTTCCACGCGCCGATCGTCGGCACCATCCCGCAACGCGAAACGCTCACGGACGTGACACCGAACGCCGCGCTTGTGGACCTGCCCGACGACCCCGACGCCCTGCTGGCGAAGCTGTACCGGGAACGCGAGCAGCGAGGTCCGGGCAGCAGCCCCGACAGCGCGGCGTTCACCGCGATCGGTGACATCCTGCGCGAGTCGTTGGTGCCGCCGCGTACGAGCGCCGCACTCTACCGGGCCGCGGCGAAGATCCCCGGCGTCGAGGTGGTGCGCGGAGTCACCGACGCGACCGGGCGGCGGGGGATAGCCGTCGCGCACACCGAACACAGCCGCCGCGACGAGTGGATCTTCGATGAGGCGACGTTCGACTACCTCGGAGAGCGCAGCTATCTCGTGGCGGACACCGCCGACGGGCCGGCCGGGACGGTGCTGGGCACCACCGCGGTGCTGCAACGGGCAGTGGTGGCCCAGCTCGGACAGCACCCGCGCCAGTAGGCATCCAGGCGGTCGGCCCCAACCCGCCGGGGCCGGCCGCCTGCCGGCACACCGCAGCCGGCCCGGACCCGCCTCAGCGGGCCTTGCGCGGCTCCGCCGACACGGCGCCCTGCCCGGCGACGGGCTCACCCTCGTCGAGGACGACGGCGACGTGGTCGGCTACGCCACCTGGCAACGCGGTTCAGGCGACGCCCGCCAGTTCGTCGTTGGCCCGCTCGGTGATGAGCGTCAGAACGCGGGCGGCAGCGTCGGCATCGGCGGGCGGGATGTCTCCGTACAGCCGGGCGGTGATGCCCCCGACGGCGTCGGCGATGTGGGCCTGGGTGGCGTGGCCGGCGTCGGTGAGCCCTACCTGCGGTTCTGCGGTGTCGTCGAGCCGCGCCAGGTTGGCGGCGACGAGGCCGGCGATCATCTCGTGCACGGCCGGCTCGTCGACCTTGCGGGTGCTGGTGATGCGGTGCACCAGACGCGTGCGGGCGACGGGACCGGCGGCGAGGGCGTTGAGCGCGAGAACCTGGCCGAAGTCGACGCCCAGGGGCGCGACGGCGCGTTCGAGCAGGGCACGGGTGGCGAAATGGGCCTGACCGATGACCTGACCGTTGAGAGTGGACACGATGCCTCCTTCAAAAACGTTGGCGTTGCCAACGTTGGTGGAGCCAACGTAACACGGTTTGTGGGTCGCACCAACGATTACTGTTAGGCTGCCGCCATGGACGCCACCGCCCCGCAGTCACCCGCCGGGCTGCGGACCACCCCGAGTTGGCTGCTCAACCAGGCCGCCACCCACGCCGGACGACTCATCAGCGCCGGCTTCGCCGCGCACGGCCTGCGCGGCTACCACTACCGGCTGCTCGCCGCACTTGCCGAGAGCGGACCCGCGAGCCAAGCCGACCTGGGACGTCGCTGCGCCATCGACCGCAGCGACGTCGTGGCCGCCGTCAACGACCTGACCGGTCGGGGACTCGTCGTACGCGCCCCCGACCCGGCCGACCGCCGCCGCAACGTCATCAGCCTCACCGAGGCCGGCACCGCCGAAGCCCACCGGATGGCCGACACCGTCGCCCGCGTGCAGGACGACCTGCTCGCACCCCTGTCGAGCGCCGAACGCGACCAACTGACCCGCCTGCTCACCCGCCTGCTCGAGCACCACGGCGGCCACTGACGCCGACACCGCCACGGCGGACCCACCCAACCCCGGGCAGACCCGCCGCGACCAGCTCAGCGGGCCTCGCGCAGCTCCGCCAACCGCGCCTCGATCTCCGCCAACTCCGCGCGCAGCTTCTCCGCCTGCTGCTCCGCCTCGGCCCGCTCGGTGCCGAGGATCTGCTCCACCGCCTCCTGCACACCGGGCACGTCGACCAGGGCCACCATCTTCAACGCCTCGGCCGGCTTCACCACGTACGGCTTCGCGAGCGCCTTACTGCCCTGCTGCGCGGCCACCGTCCACTCACCGTCGGCGTACGCCAAGGTCACCGTCAGCCCCGCCGGGCCCTTCGGCTTGACGGCCTTGACCGCCCGCCGCGCCGGCGGCTTCTCGGTCTGCTCCACCTTCGGTTCCTCCTGTCGCTGCGCGGGCACCCGCGGCGTGTCCAACACGAACTCCGGCGCCGCCACCGGCTCCGGCTCCGGCTCGGGCTCCGGTTTCGGCTCCACCACCCGCCGACCCGCGCCCTTGGGCGCCACCGCCAGGTCGGCGGGGGAGAACGGCAACTCGTCGCGACCGAAACGCACCACCACGAACTCGTCGGACACCTCCGGGTCGGTCAGCTCGACCACCTGACCGACCTGGCCGGCGATCTGCCCCGCCGACGCGGTGAACACCACCCGCGGCTTACGCCCGGCCGCCAACGCCTCCCGGATGCTCTGCACCTCGTCAGTGGACAAACCCTGGCCGGCATCCATCACAACCCTCTTCCGTACACCTGTTTGATTGCTGTCTTGATACCAGCCCACTGCGACACCCGCCGCACAGGGCCCACGCCCACTCAGCCACCCAACGCCCGCAGCGCCCGGTCCGCGTGGTCGTTCATGCTGACCTCGCTGTGGATCACCTCGACGACCCGCCGGTCAGTGCCGATCACGAACGTCATCCGCTTCATGCTCAGCGGCCCCAACGGCACCCGCCGCTTCACCCCGAACTGCTGCGCCACGGTGCCGTCCTGGTCGGACAGCAGCGGATAGTCGAACCCGTGCAGCTTCGAGAACTCCGCCTGCTTCGCCACCGGGTCACGGCTGATGCCCACCCGCGACGCGCCCACCGCCGTGAACTCCGCCGCGAGGTCCCGGAAGTGACAACTCTCCGCCGTGCACCCCCGCGTCATCGCCGCCGGGTAGAAGAACAGCACCACCGGCCCGGTCGCCAGGAACTCCGACAGCCGCCGCGGCGTGCCCGTCTCATCCGGCAGCTCGAAGTCCTGCACCACGTCACCGACACCCACACCCGCCACCGCGCACCTCCGTTGTCCAATCGACCGAACGCGCGGTGAGCGTAAGCGATCACGCCCAGAGCGCCGCCACCTCGTCGGCCACCACGTCGGCCTGGGCCCGCCCGGCCCGCGCCGCACCCGCGCGCCGCGCCGGATCCAGCACGTTACGGCCGATCGCCGAGCGCGCCGCCGCGTCCGGCGTCACCACCACCACCCTCGACCCGGCGGAACGCAAACCGTCCACCTGCGCCGACACCCGCGGCATCGGCCCGAACGCCCCCGACGTCGGCGCGAGCACCAGCACCCGCTGCGCGCCCGCCGCGAGGTCCGCGTTCACCGTCGAGCGCATCCCACCGTCGACGAACCGGCGCGCGCCGATCGTCACCGGCGGCCACACCCCGGGCACCGCGCAACTCGCACCCACCGCGTCCACCAGCGACACCCCGCTGTCGCTGTCGAACACCACGAACTCGCCGGAGGCCGCGTCCACCGCCGTGACCAGCAACCGCCGCGCCGGCCACTCCCGGGCCACGAGAAGAGCCTCGATCACCGCCCGCCGCGACGCCTCCGACTGGGTACGCGCCGCCAGCGCCATCGCCCCGATCCGGGCCCGTGCGCGCACCGCGTCGCGGGTACGACCACCGGCCCACACCAGCCGCGCCAACGCCACCACACCCAACCGGGCCGCCGACCCACCCCTCGGCGGGGCCAACTGATCCTCGTAGAACCGCTGCACCGGCAACCCGGAGCACACCTGCGCGCCGACCACCGAGCCCGCCGACGTGCCGACCACCAGATCCGCCCCGGTGACCGGCACACCCCGCTCGACCAGCCCCGCCAGCAGCCCCAACTCCCAGGCCACACCGGTCACCCCGCCACCACCGAGCACCAACGCGCGCTGCATGTGACCCTCCTCTCCACGACCGGACCGCGCCGGTCACGGTAGCGTCGGCGCGTCCTGCTCCGACAGCCCTGGAGACACCGTGGCACCTGTCACCGTCATCACCGGCGGCGGCCGTGGCATCGGCGCGGCCACCGCCCGCCGCCTCGCCCAGGCCGGTCACCACCTCGCGCTGTGCTACCGCCGCGACGACACCGCCGCCGCCGCCGTCCTGGCCGACCTGCGCGCCGCCGGGGCCCAGGCCATCGCGGTACGCGCCGACACCACCGACCCCGACCAGGTGAACGAACTGTTCGACGCGGCCGCCCAGCTCGGCCCACTCACCGGCCTGGTCAACAACGCCGGCGTCACCAGCCTCATCGGACCCTTCACCGACCTGCGCGTCGAGGACCTGCGCCGGGTCGTCGACGTCAACCTCGTCGGCTACGTCCTCTGCGCCCAGCAGGCCGCCCGCCGACTCACCGACGGCGGCGCGATCGTCAACGTCTCGTCGGCCGCCGCGACCCTCGGCAGCCCGGGGGAGTACGTGCACTACGCCGCGGTGAAGGCCGCCACCGACACCCTCACCGTCGGCCTGGCCAAGGAACTCGCCCCGCGGGGCATCCGCGTCAACGCCGTCGCACCCGGCCTCGTGCGCACCGACATCCACGCCGCCTCCGGCGTACCCGACCGCGCCGACACCGCCGCCGGTCGCATCCCGCTGGGCCGCGCCGGCGAACCCGACGAGATCGCCGCCGCGATCGCCTGGCTGCTCAGCCCGGACGCCTCGTACACCACCGGGACGGTCCTGCGGGTCTCCGGCGGACTGTGAGCCGGGGCGCGCGGCGCCCCGGCTCACCGCTCAGTGCGTGAACAGTTTCGCCGCCGTGATCACGGTCTGCACCACCCCGTAGCCGAGCAGCACAGCCACCACCAACCAGGAGATCCACAACCGGGCCTGCTGCCCGGATCGGCTGTCGTCACTCATCGCGTGGCACTCCTCTCCGCCCCCATGTCCTCAGTCGCACCCTGCTCCGCCGCTGGTTCGTGGTAGCGCTGCGGCACCGGCCGCACCAGCAGGTTCGCCACGAAACCCACCGCGAGCACGCCCACCATCGTGAACAACGCCGGCCGGTACGCCGCCGCCGTCAACGTGCCCGGCTTGCCCTGCGCGTCGAGGAACCCGTTGACGATCAGCGGACCCGCGATCCCCGCCGCCGACCACGCGGTCAGCAACCGGCCGTGGATCGCACCGACCTGGAACGTGCCGAACAGGTCCCGCAGGTACGCCGGCACCGTCGCGAACCCACCTCCGTAGAACGACAGGATCACGCAGGCCAACAACACGAACAGGGCTGTCGCGCTCTGCCCGACCAGGGCCAACAGCGCGTACAGCACCATGCCGACCCCCAGGTACACCAGGTAGATCGGCTTGCGGCCGATGACGTCCGAGGTGGACGACCACACGAACCGGCCCGCCATGTTGAACAGCGACAGCAGACCCACGAACCCACCGGCCGCCGCGACTGTCACCGCCGACGTGCCGTTGTCCCGGAAGAAGTCCTGGATCATCGGGCTGGCCTGCTCCAGGATGCCGATGCCGGCTGTCACGTTGCAGAACAGCACCACCCACAGCAGCCAGAACGACCGGGTCTTCACCGCGTTCGCCGCCGACACGTTCGCCGTGGTGACGAGCGGCTTCGCCGCCACACTCGCGGGGTCGAACCCGGCCGGCCGCCAGCCCTCGGCCGGCACCCGCACGTTCGCCACCCCGAACATCATGATCACGAAGTAGCCCAGGCCAAGCGTCACGAACAACCACACCAGGGCGCTGCCCGACGCCGTCGACCCCGCGTTCGCCGGGTCGTAGCCGGCGTCGTAGAACGACAACAGCTGCCGGGACAGGGGAGAGGCGACCATCGCCCCACCACCGAACCCCATGATCGCCAACCCGGTGGCCAGCCCCGGCCGGTCCGGGAACCACTTGATCAACGTGGAGACGGGGGAGATGTAACCGATGCCCAGCCCGATGCCGCCGAGCAACCCGTAGCCCAGATACAACAACCACAGCTGTTTCGTGGCGATGCCCAGCGACCCCACCAGGAAACCCGCCGCCCAGAAACAGGCCGAGACGAACATGGCCTTACGCGGCCCGTTCGCCTCCACCCAGGTCCCGGCGACCGCCGCGGACAACCCCAGCATCACGATCGCGATACTGAAGATCACCCCGATCGCGGTCTGACTGGTGTCGAAGTGCGCGATCAGCGAGTTCTTGTAGACGCTTGTCGCATAGACCTGACCGATGCAGAGGTGGATGGCCAACGCCGCCGGGGGGATCAGCCACCGGCTGTAGCCGGGCGGCGCGACGGTGTGCCGACGATCGAGTGCGGAAAGCATGCGCTGCTTCCTCTCCGGTGAGGACAGAGACGTCCCCACAACGTGCCCCCCGCACACGGAGGCCGCAAACCTCGACGTCGCCCGACGGTCGAAACCGTGAGCTGAGCGGTCACTCAGCCGCCTGCCAGAGCCAGTTGCGCCGCTCGTACAGCGGGCTCATCCCCAGCCGCAGCATGTTGTCAAGCGACGGATTCGACGAACCCGGCGCGGGCCGGCCCGTCTCCGCCGTGACCCACCGGCAACCAGCCTCCGCGGCGGCTGCCACCCGGGCCGCCAACAAGCCCGACTGCCCGCCCCGACCCCGATGGGTCGGCACCGTGGCACCGGTGTTGAGCGAACCCACCTCGCCATGCACGAACAGGTTCGCGGCGGCCACCATCCGCGCACCGTCCCAGGCCGCGAACGGACGAAACCCCGGGTCGCGGACACTCGCGACAAGCATCGGCGCGAGGTGCTCCTCGGGCATCCCGAAGCACCGCAGGACCACCGACGCCCACTCGCGCACCGACCCGTCCGCGACCGGACCCACCCGCAGGCGCGTGTCACCGGGACGCAGGGCACCGATCTCACCGGCGAGCTTCACCCACACACCGCCGGCCGTGATGTTCTCCCGCGCGCAGATCTCGTCCCACTCCGCCGGCAACCGGTCCGGCGCGATCTGGATGACGGCCTTCGGCGTGCCCTCGGCGCGGTAGAAGTCGCACACCTGGGCGATCAACTCGCCGGTCACCGGCTCGTCGAAGCCGAACCCGAGCGCCTTGGACCAGTAGCCGGTCGGGTCGTGCCGCATCGACAGCACCACCCCGCCGCCCATCCTGGCGGTCCGGATCCCGAGCGCGTCCCGGACGTCGGCCGGCGCACCCGACTCGTACCGGAACATGAACTCGGCCTCCGCCAGTTCGGCGAGCGCGCGTACCGTCTCATCAGGTGCCATTCGGCAGAGCCTGCCACGGTGCGCGCCGCCCACCGCGTCGGCGCCGCCGACACCGTGAGCAGCGCCACTATCGCAGGTCCGGGGCGTGCCAACCACCGGCGAGGGCGTCCGCCTCCGCCGGACCCCAGGTGCCCTTCTCGTACGACCGCACCGGGTCTGCCAGATCCAGGATCGGCTCGACGACGCGCCACTCCTGCTCGATCGTCTTCTCCCGGGCGAACCGCAGATGCTGCCCATCCATCGCGTCGTCCAGCAACCGCTCGTACGCCTCCTGACGCCGCCCCAGCGCCGCACCGAAGTCGACGGACAGATCCACCGGACGGCTCGCCACCTCAGCCCCCGGGCTCTTCGCCTGGATCGACATCGTGATGCCGTCACCGCGCCCGAGCCGGAACCGCAGCAGGTTCGCGGCGGTCACCGTGCCCCGCTCCGCCGGAATCAGCGACCGCTGCGGCTGCTTGAACTCGACCACCACCTCCGTCGCCGTCCCCGGCAGCGACTTACCCGTACGCAGATAGAACGGCACCCCCGCCCAACGCGGCGAGTCGACAGTCAACCGGGTCGCGACGAACGTCTCCGTGTTCGAACCCGACGCGACACCCGGCTCGTCCCGATAGCCCGCGTACTGCCCCCGCACCGTCGACTCCGGCGACAGCGGCGCGATCTGCCGCAGCACCGACACCTCCGCCTCCTGGAACGCCGCGGTGTCCTCGCTGGCCGGCGCCTCCATCGCGATGAGCGCGACGATCTGCAGGATGTGGTTCTGCAACACGTCCCGGGTGGCGCCCACCGTGTCGTAGAAGCCGGCACGACCCTGCGTGCCGAAACCCTCCGCCAGGGTCACCTGAATGTTGTCGATGTGCTCGTTGTTCCACAGCGGCTCGAACAACCGGTTGGCGAACCGGAAGGCGTACAGACCCTCCACCGCCTCCTTGCCGAGATAGTGGTCGATGCGGAACACCCGCTCCGGCGCGAACGCCGCCCGCAGCGTGCGGTCCAACTCCCGCGACGACGCCAGATCACGCCCGAACGGCTTCTCCACGATCACCCGACCCCGGTCGGCCAGGCCCACGGCCGCGAGCCCCTCGATGACGGAACCGAACACCGCCGGAGGAATCGCCAGGTAGAAGATCGGCCGCTGCGCACCCCGCAGCCGCTCGGCCAGCCGCTCGTAGGTGGCCCGGTCCGCGTAGTTCCCGGAGATCATCGCGAGGTTGCCCGCCAACCGGTCGAAGACCTCGTCGTCGACCTCGTCGTTCGCCTCGGCCACCGACTTACGGGCCATGGTGACCAACTGCTGATCATCCCAGGGGGAGCGGGCCACACCGATCACCGGAACATCGAGGCGATCACGCCGGGTCAACTCGTACAGCGCCGGGAACAGCTTCTTCGACACGAGGTCACCGGTGACACCGAACAGCACCACCGCATCTGAGCGCATGTGCATGGCACTTCCAATTCGATCATGATCCTGATCTTCCGAACGGAGAACCGCGCGACCCGCCCCGGGCATTCCCCGACGAGCGGCGCACGTGAGGTCGGCGACAGCGAGGGGAGTACGCCCCGGAACGCACCGCTCCACCGCTGCACCGGTCCCCGCGAGGTCGACCGCCCGTGAAAGGTTGTCCTCCTGTGCCACCACCATCACCCCGGGAGGAACAAACGATGAGCCTGGCATTCGACCGATCGGCGCAAACCGGACCCGAGGTGGTCTGCCTGCCCATGTTCGGCATGACCCGGGCCGCCACGGCCGCCGCCTTCGGCCCGGCCCTCGCCGGCACCGACCTGCGCGAGACCTACCTGGACCTGCCCGGTCACGGCGACAGCCCCGGGACCGACCCCGCCACCTCCCAGGCGGTGCTGGAGAGCGTGTGCGGATGGCTCGACAAGCACGCGCAAGCACCGGTCCTGCTCGCGGGTGCCTCCTACGGCGCGTACCTGGCCGCCGGCATCGCACGCCAACGACCGGAACTCGTCCGCGGCCTGCTGCTCGTCTGCCCAGGGATCACCATCGCCCGCGACAGCAGGGAGTTGCCCGACGCCCCGCAGCCCGACGCGCCCACCGGTTGGCTCGACGCCGCGCCCGAGGCGCTGCGCGCGCACCTCGACGCCGCCGTGGGCCACCGCACCCCGGGTGTCGTCGCGACGGTGCTGGCCGCCCTCGACTCCGGCGGCCCCGGCGATGCGACGTTTCAGGAGGAGCTGCAGACCGGTCCGGGCTACGCGTTGCCCGACGAGAACGTCGATGTCGTCTTCGACGGACCGGTAAGCGTCATCACCGGGCGACAGGACGGGATCATCGGGTACGCCGACCAGTTCCGCGCCATGCGCCGGTACCCGCGCGGCACCTACAGCGTGCTCGACGGGGCCGGACACTACCTGCCGTTCGAACAGCCCGCGTTGCTGCGAGCGCTGACCCAGGACTGGCTGCTCCGGGCACGCGTGGCTGAGATTCGATAATGCACATTATGTAAAGTAACCAGGGTTGGGAGGTCCCCTGGAACTCTGCCGGCACAGCGGGTGGCGGGGCCACGAACCGGCCACCGCAGCAGGTCGCTTCAGGAGGCCAACAGGTCGAAGTGCATCCCCGCGAGGAAAAGCCAGAGTGCCATCCAACGGAACACGTGGCCCGGCCGGGCGGTGCCGATCATCTCGGCGAAGAAGCTCAAGAGCCGGGCGCAGCCGGAGCGCCAGGCCGCCAGCAGGGACCCGCCGAGACGCCAGTCCTCCATGGGCAACACGCCGATGGGGACGCTCACGAGAAAGACGACGATCGCGATGGATGCGGTTATCCATTCACTGAGCGTCGTGGAGATCAGGACCATGGTCACGGTTGTGGTGCCGGCCAGCGCCACCATGAGGCCGATGATCCCGAAGAAGGTGGTGCGCGCCTGAAACTGGTGGGCGACAGTGCCCGACCATCCCCGCTCACCTGGACCAAACTGGTCGGCAAGGAAGGTGTCGATGCGTTCGTGGACGCGCCGCGTCAGCTCCGCGCCGCGCCACCCCTGCTTGGCCGCCTCGGCGTGCATCCTGCGCAGGGTTTCGGCGACATCCACCGCGCCGAGCAGGTTCGCCGTCTCCTCCGAGACGGCGAGGCTGGGCTCGGCTCGCAGAGACGAGATGTCGAGGGTCACGCCTCCTCGGGCCGCCAGGTATTTCATGTCCACGAGGCACCGGGTGAGCTCTTCACGGACTCCGTACACCTTCGCGCGGTGCCTTTCGATTGGCGCCAGAAGGTGAAGGGCGCGTCCTCTACTGTCGAGCGTGACAGCAGATCGGCGCAGCCGATCCAGATCGATCACGTCGAGTATCACGACGAGCCCGGCCAGCAGCTGAATGCCTTTGCCCAGGCGACTCCAGAACAGCATCGGCCACCACCACAGCCGCATGTCGGTTGTGGATTTGCCGGACCACCAGGCTGCCCAGACCGTGCCGAGGGTCGTCGTGGTCAGCAGCACGACGTAGGCCAGCAGGAGGAAGAGAACCCCACCCCACACCAGCTTCCGGCGAGAGATGACGGCCACCCGGTCATGGTAGCGAGATGCCACACCACACCACGCCCCTCGTTCTGGCTGACGGGTGGTATCGCCGCGGTGACCGAGCAGCCTGGTGTGGTGTGGGCCGCTCCCCCTCCTCCGCCCTTCCCGGAAACCCGAAAATGCTGCATAATATCCCTTATGCATCACAAACAGGACGAATCGCTCGGGGTGCTGATCGAGGAGTTCCTGACCGCCCGAGCCACCCGCAAGCCCTCCCCGCACACCCTTGCCGCGTACCGGCGGGACCTGCGCACGGTGGGCGACCTGATCGCCGAAGCCGCCGCCACTCCCCTGCCCCTGGACGAGCTGTCGATCACCGACCTCTCCCCCCGGGTGATGCGGGCGGCGTTCGCCCGCTTCGCCGCGCCCCGGGCGCCCGCTTCGGTGCACCGCGCCTGGTCCACCTGGAACAGTTTCTTCACGTTCCTGGTGGCGGAGGGGGTGCTGGCGGGCAACCCGATGCCGGCGGTCGACCGGCCCCGGGCGCTACTCCCCCAGCCGAAGCCGCTGCGCGGCACGGACACCCCCGAGGTGCTGCTCGCGTCCGTGGCGCGGGACGACGGCAGGCAGCGTGACCCGTGGCCGGAGCGGGACGTGGCGGTGTTGGCGGTGGCGTTGTGCGCGGGGCTGCGGCTGTCGGAGCTGCTGGCGTTGCGGGTCGGCTCGCTGGCGGGTCGGCCGGGTGAGCGGCGCGTCGAGGTGGCCGGCAAGGGTGGGCGGCCCCGGGTGGTGCCGATCGAGGCTGATCTGGACCGGGTGGTGGCCGACTACCTGGACAGTCGGCGTCGGCGCTTCGGGGCGCGGTCGGTGCGCCCCGACTCGGCGTTGCTGGTGGATCGCCACGGTGAGCCGCTGCGCCGGGGTGGGCTGCAGTATCTGGTGGAGTCGTGTTACCGGCGGGCTGGTATCGGGGACCGGGTGCCGCGGGGGGCGCGGTTGCACGCGCTGCGGCACACGTTCGCGACCCGGTTGGCCGAGGACGGGGCGAGCGCCGCGGAGATCATGCGGCTGTTGGGGCACGCGTCGTTGGCGTCGTCGCAGACGTACATCGAGGTGACGGCCGGGCAGCAGCGCGACGCGGTGCGGGCCAACCGCACCAACCGGGTGTTGGCGTCGCTGGTGGTGGGCCGGGATTGAGCGCGCGTCGGCGTTGGCGTGTTGGAGGGTGGGTGGGCACGGCGGTGGTGGTTTCCCACCCACGCGTTCTGGGCCGGGTGGCCGGCGGGTTCAGCCGAGGTCGACGAGCAGGGGGCGGTGGTCGGAGATAGTGGACGCTGGCGTGGTGACGGCGCGTACCGGTGGGAGCTGGTTGAGGGCGTGCCGGTCGGCGAGGATGTGGTCGAGTTGGACGCGGGGTTGTCCGGAGGGGTAGGTGGGGCGGCGGCCCAGGGGCTGCCAGCCGGAGACGAGTCGGGCGGGGCCGGCGGGCAGGTTGAGGTCGCCGAGCAGGATGCGGGGGCCGGGTAGCGCGCGGAGGGCGCGGACGGTTTGGCGGAGTTGGCGGGCGTTCCAGCCGGGCACGAAGGACAGGTGGGTCGCGGCGACGGTGAGGGGGCCGTGGGGGGTGTCCAGGACGGCGGCGAGTACGACGCGGGGTTCGTCGTGCAGCAGGATGAGGCCGCCGCGGGGGCCGGGTACGTAGACCGGTGAGCGGACGGGGGCGGGTTTGAGGCGGGTGATGTGCCAGCTGCGGACGGGGTGGCGGCTGATCAGGCCGATGCCGTAGCAGGGTTCGCCGTGTCCGTCGTCGTCGTGGCGCAGTGGGCGGAAGTGTTCGCCGGGGGTGCCGACGACGGCGGCGGCGAAGCGGTGGTGGGGTGCGTCCAGTGCGTGGGCGGCGATGGTGGTGAGGTCGAGTTTGCCGCTGCGGTGTTGGTCGCGGTCGACTTCCTGGAGGGCGAGCACGTCGGCGTCGAGGGCGCTGATGGCGGTGGTGAGGCGGTCGGAGTCGACGAGCCCGTCGGTCAGGGATCGTCCGTGCAGCAGGTTGAAGGTGGCCAGGCGCACTTCTGCACCATACGTCCCCGTGGCATGGTTGCCGGGTGCTGAAGGTGTTGCTGTGTTCCGCGTTGGTGTTCGTGGCTGTTGGCGCGTTGGGGGTGCGGTTGCGGCGTTCTCGGCGTCGGTGAGGGGGTGAGGCTGGCCACTCGGGTGGTCTTGGGGGCGGTTGTGGTGGGGAGAATTGCCGCCCGTGGACGCCGTATCGCTGAGTACTCTGCTGGCCGCTGCCGCGATGGCGGGGTGGGTCGATGCCGTGGTCGGCGGTGGTGGGTTGTTGTTGCTGCCGGCGTTGCTGGTGGCCGCGCCGGGGTTGCCGGTGGCCACCGCGTTGGGCACTAACAAGTTGGCCGCGATCTTCGGTACCGCCACGGCGGCGGCGACGTATGCCCGCAGGACGACTGTTGACTGGCGGGTGGCGGGGCCGGCGGCGGGGTTGGCGGTGGTGAGCGCGGGTGTGGGTGCGGCGTTGGCCGGGGCGGTGCCGGCGTCGGCGTACCGGCCGGTGGTGTTGGTGGTGCTGGTTCTGGTGGCGGTGTTCGTGTTGCTGCGGCCCCGGATGGGGGTGTTGGCGGTGCCGGCGAGGCGGACGCCGGTGCGGGTGGGCGTGGTGGTCGCGGTGGCCGGTGTGGGGATCGCCCTGTATGACGGGTTGATCGGTCCGGGTACTGGGACGTTCCTGGTGTTGGCGTTCACGGCGTTGGTGGGTGCGGACTTCGTGCACGGTTCGGCGATGGCGAAGGTGGTCAACGCGGGGACGAACCTGGGTGCGCTTGTGGTGTTCGGGGTGACCGGGCATGTGTGGTGGTTGTTGGGTGCGGGGATGGCGGTGTGCAATATCGCCGGGGCGGTGTTGGGGGCGCGGATGGCGTTGCGTCGGGGTTCGGGTTTCGTGCGGGTGGTGCTGCTGGTGGTCGTGGTGGCGTTGGTCGCGAAGCTCGGCCATGACCAGTGGGTGGCGCGCTGATGGCGGTGCGGGCCGAGCACGACCGTGCGGTGTTGGCGCGGTTGTTGGGGCGGGATCCGGTGCTGCACGCCTACCAGTTGGGTGACCTGGACGATTTCTTCTGGCCGTACACGTCGTGGTTTCGTCGGGGTGAGCAGGTTGCGTTGCTGTACCACGGCACGGACCTGCCGACGTTGTTGGCGTTCGCCGCGCCGGCGGACACGGTGGCGCTGTCGGTGTTGCTTGCGGAGTTGGCGCCGGTGCTGCCGGCGCGGCTGTACGCGCACCTGTCCCCCGGTCTGACCGGTGCGCTGTCCGGGGCGTTCCGGTTGGTTGCCGGTGGCCGGCATCACCGGATGGCGCTGACCGATCCGGCGCGGCTGGGCGCGGTGGCGCCGGTGGGGGTGGTGCTCGGGGCGGCGGACCTGCCGCAGGTGCGGGAGTTGTACGCGCGGGCGTACCCCGGTAACTGGTTCGACGAGCGGATGGTGCAGACGGGGCAGTATCTGGGGGTGCGCGACGGGGATGCGTTGGTGGCGGTGGCCGGGGTGCATGTGTTCTCGCCGGCGTACGGGGTGGCGGCCCTGGGCAACGTCACGACGCATCCGCTCTGGCGGGGGCGGGGGCTGGGCGCGTCGGTGGTGGCGGCGTTGTGTGCGCGGCTGCGGGAGAGCGTCGCGCACGTCACGCTCAACGTGAAGGCGGACAACGTGGCTGCGGTGCGCCTGTACGAGCGGGTCGGTTTCACCCGGGTCGCCGATTACGACGAGTGGATGGTGACGGCTTCAGCGGCGGCGGCTGGGTGAGTCGAAGCGGCCGGCGCGGATTTCGCGCAGGGCGCGGCGGCGGGTGTCGCCGCGCAGCGTGTCGACGTAGAGGGTGCCGCGCAGGTGGTCGGTTTCGTGTTGCAGGGCGCGGGCGAGGAATCCGCTGCCGGAGATCGTCAACGGTTCGCCGTGCTGGTCGACGCCGTGGGCGGTGGCGTGCAGGGCCCGTTGGGTGGGGAAGTACAACCCGGGGATGGACAGGCAACCCTCGTCGTCGTCCTGGAGTTCGTCGGAGAGTTCGAGGGTGGGGTTGATGAGGTGGCCGCGGTGCCCGTCGGCGTCGTAGACGAACACCTGGGCGCTGACGCCGATCTGTGGTGCGGCGACGCCGGCGCGGCCGGGGGCGCCGAGCAGGGTGTCCATCAGGTCGGTGACGAGGGCCCGCAGCTCGGTGTCGAAGGTGGTGACCGGCTCACATTCGGTGCGCAGGACGGGGTCGCCGATGATCCGGATGGGCCGCATGGTCATGGTCGGCAGTTTATCGCCGGTCGCGGTGGGTGCGGTGTCCGGCCAGGGTGGCGCGGATCGGGGCGGTTTTCGCTGCGGCTTCGGCGACCTCGGCGGCGGGGTCGCTGTCCCAGGTGATGCCGCCGCCGGCCCAGGTGTGCAGCAGGTCGGTGTCGGCGGCGGCGGTGCGGATGGTCAGGCCGAGGTCGACGCGGCCGGGGGTGACCCAGCCGAGTGCGCCCATGCTGGCGCCGCGGCCGACGGGTTCGAGGGTGGTGATCTGGGTGAGGGCGGCGTGTTTGGGTGCGCCGGTGACGGAGCCGCCGGGGCAGGTGGCGCGCAGCAGGTCGGCGAGGCCGAGTCCGTCGGCGGCGGTGGCGCGCACTGTCGACTCGGCCTGCCACAGGTCGCACCAGCGGCGGACGGTGAACAGGTCGTCGACGGTGACGCTGCCGGTGCGGGCGATGCGGGCGAGGTCGTTGCGTTCCAGGTCGACGATCATGATGTGTTCGGCGCGTTCCTTGGCGCTGGTGAGCAGTTCGGCGCGGCCGGCGGCGGTGGCGGGGCGGGTGCCTTTGATGGGTCGGGTGATGAGGTGCCCGTCGGTGACCTCGATGAGGGTTTCCGGGGAGGCGCAGCCGATGGCCCAGCCGTCGCCGGTGAGGACGCCGCCGTAGCGGGCGCCGGGGAGCGCGCTGAGGCGGCTCAGGGCGGGCCGGGGGTCGCCGGTGTATGGGGCGGCGGCGTGTCCGACGAGGTTGGTCTGGTAGACGTCGCCGCGGCCGATGGCGGCGCGGACTTCGGCGACGGCGTCGGCGTGTTGGCGGGGGGTCCAGCTTTCGGTCCAGGGGCCGAGCCACCAGGGGGTGGGTGGGCCGGCGGGTGGGGTGTTTCGGGTGGGGCCGTGGTGGTAGACGACGACGGTGAGGTCGGGCAGGGTGGGCGCGGGTTCGGCGGTGGTGGTGGGTGCGCCGGCCAGGTGCGCGCCGGCGGCTGCGGACAGGTAGAGCGCGGCGCCGCAGGCCCCGGTGTCGGGGTGGGTGGGGGTGGGTCGGGTCAGGTCGTGCAGTGGCAGGCCGTGTGCGGCGAGGAACTCCTCGGCGAGGGCGGCGGGGTCGCCGCCGTCGCGGCGGTGCCATTGCAGGCGGGCGCGTTCGGTGAGGGTGTCTCGGCAGGCGGCCGGTGCCGCGGGCGCATCGACAAATGTCGCCGGGTCGCTATCCGCGACGCACACCTGTGGGAGCGTTTCCACGCCGTATGGTCCGACCTTCCTCATCCGTTCAGTGGATTTCCCGTACGCCGGGCCGGCTCCTGGTCGATGCTGGACACTTTCGCTTGGTACTGTGCGTCACTGGTCATGTGAACCATGACACAGTGCCCCCACAGTCCGGAGACCCTGATGTGCCAGCACCAACCGACCTGCCCCTCCGCTGAAGCCACCGACCGGGAAGCCGCGCGCGTCCTCGCCTGCTTCCGTGAGCAGGGCTGGAGCCTGCTCTGCAACGGTGTGATCGTCTTCGAGGACACCGGCGAGTTGCTTCCCGACGGCAGCAGCATCGCACCGCACCGCGGCCCCGCCCGCCACGCCCTCGTGGCCTGATCGACCACCCAGCGTCACCGAATAGCCGCCATCGGCCAGGGTAGTCCCCCGGTCGGGGACGTCCTCGTCCAGGCTGCAGCGGCTGCCGGGGCGGCCCGTACCGCCCGCCCCGGCTCGCCCGTCGTCAGTCTTCGAACGCCTCCGGCGACGGGCACGAGCAGACCAGGTTCCGGTCGCCGTACGCGCCGTCGATACGCCGCACCGGCGGCCAGTACTTCCCGGCCCGGTCCACCCCGGCCGGGTACGCGCCCACCGACCGCGGGTACGGGTGCGGCCACTCGTCGCCGCTGACCATCGCCGCGGTGTGCGGGGCGTTCGCCAGGGGGTTGTCCCCTGCCGGCCACTGCCCCGAGGCGACCTGCTCGATCTCCGCGCGGATCGCGATCATCGCGTCGCAGAACCGGTCCAGCTCGGCCAGGTCCTCACTCTCGGTCGGCTCCACCATCAGCGTCCCGGCGACGGGGAACGACATCGTCGGCGCGTGGAAGCCGTAGTCGATAAGCCGCTTCGCCACGTCGTCGACGCTCACCCCTGTCGCCTTCGTCAACGGCCGCAGGTCGAGGATGCACTCGTGCGCCACCAGGCCCTTGTTGCCGGCGTACAGCACCGGGAAGTGCCCCCGCAGGCGCGCCGCGACGTAGTTCGCCGCGAGGACCGCGACGCCGGTCGCCCGGGTCAGCCCCTCGGCGCCCATCATCCGCAGGTACGCCCACGGGATCGGCAGGATGCCCGCCGACCCGTACTTGGCCGCCGAGATCGCCGGGGTCGCGTCGACGTGCGCGCCGAGCGGGTCACCGGGCAGGAACGGCGCCAGGTGCGCGCGGACCGCGACCGGGCCCACACCGGGGCCACCGCCGCCGTGCGGGATGCAGAACGTCTTGTGCAGGTTCAGGTGCGACACGTCCGCGCCGAACTTGCCGGGCTTGGCGAACCCGACCAGGGCGTTGAGGTTCGCCCCGTCGACGTACACCTGACCGCCGGCGTCGTGGACCTTCGCGCACAGCGACGCGATGCCCGTCTCGTACACGCCGTGTGTCGACGGGTACGTCACCATGATCGCCGCGAGCGCGTCCCGGTGCTTGTCGATCTTCGCGTCCAGGTCGACGAGGTCGACGTTGCCGTCGTCGTCGCAGGCCACCACGACGACCCGCATGCCGGCCATCACCGCCGACGCCGCGTTGGTGCCGTGCGCCGACGACGGGATCAGGCACACGTCGCGGTGCGTCTCACCCCGCGACGCGTGGTAGGAGCGGATCGCCAGCAACCCGGCCAGCTCACCCTGCGACCCGGCGTTGGGTTGCACGCTCACCGCGTCGTAGCCGGTCACCTCGGCCAGCCACGACTCCAACTGCCCGATCATCTCCCGGTACCCGACGGTCTGGTCGTCCGGCGCGAACGGGTGGATGTTGGCGAACTCCGCCCAGCTGACCGGCTCCATCTCGGTGGTCGCGTTCAGCTTCATCGTGCACGACCCGAGCGGGATCATGCCCCGGTCCAGGGCGTAGTCGAAGTCCGACAGCCGCCGCAGGTAGCGCAGCATCGCCGTCTCCGAGTGGTGGCTGCGGAACACCGGGTGGGTGAGGAAGTCGCTGTGACGGGCCAGGTCGACCGGCAGTGCCGCGTCGGCGTCGCCGTCGAACGCGGGCACCCCGAACGCCGCCCACACCCGCGCCAGGTGCGCGTCGGTGGTCGTCTCGTCGCAGGACACACCGACCCGGTCGGCGTCGACAAGTCGCAGGTTCACCCCGTCGGCGGCGGCCGCCGCGACGACCTGCGCGGCCCGGCCAGGCACGCTCGCGGTCAGGGTGTCGAAGAACGCGACGTCCGCGACGTCCACGCCGCCGGCGCGCAACCCGGCCGCGAGCCGCGCCGCCATGGCATGGGTACGCGCCGCGATGTCCCGCAGCCCGTCCGGCCCGTGGTACACGGCGTACATGCCGGCCATCACCGCGAGCAGCACCTGCGCGGTGCAGATGTTGCTTGTCGCCTTCTCCCGCCGGATGTGCTGCTCGCGGGTCTGCAACGCCAACCGGTAGGCGGGGTTGCCGTCGGCGTCGCGCGACACCCCGACGAGGCGACCGGGCAGCATTCGCTCCAGGCCCGCGCGCACCGCCAGGTAACCGGCGTGCGGACCACCGAAGCCCATGGGTACGCCGAAGCGCTGGGTGGTGCCGGCGGCGATGTCCGCGCCGATCTCCCCCGGCGCCCGCAGCAGCGTCAACGCCAACAGGTCCGCCGCGACAGTGACGAGCGCCCCGACGGTGTGCGCGGCCTCGACGAGGCCCGTGTGGTCACGGACCGCGCCGGACGCCCCCGGGTACTGCAGGTGCAGGCCGAAGAACTCCGCCGGCAACTCGTCGCGCTCGACGTCGACGACCCGCACGTCGATACCGAGCGGCACCGCCCGGCTGGTGATCACGGCGATGGTCTGCGGCAGGGCGTCGGCGTCGACCACGTACACCCGGCTCTTGCTCCTGGACGCGCGCCGCGCGAGGGTCATCGCCTCGGCCGCGGCGGTGCCCTCGTCGAGCATCGAGGCGTTCGCGGTGGCCAGGCCGGTCAGGTCGGTGACCATGGTCTGGAAGTTCAGCAACGCCTCCAGGCGGCCCTGGCTGATCTCCGGCTGGTACGGCGTGTACGCCGTGTACCAGGCCGGGTCCTCCAGGACGTTACGGCGGATCACCGCCGGGGTGTGCGTGCCGTGATACCCCAACCCGATCATGGAGACGGCGACGGTGTTGCGGGCCGCCAGGGCCCGCAACTCGGCGATCGCCTCGGCCTCGGTGGCCGCCTCCGGCAGGTCGAGGGTGCCGTGCCAGCGGATCACCTCGGGGATCGCGGCGTCCATCAGCTCGTCGATCGAGCCGTGCCCGACGACCTCCAACATCCGACGCTCATCGTCGGGGCCGGGACCGATGTGACGGGTGGCGAACTGCTCTACGGTCATGGGGGCACTCCCGGGGCGAGGTCGACGTGTCGGCCTCCCCCTCTGTCGCACCCCCACCGGGGGATGCTTCACAGTGCCTGCCCACGAGGTCCTTTTGCCTGAGAGGTTCCGGGGAGGATTTGCCCCTTCGGCGCCGCCCTGCCGTGCCGGCGGGCGGTCTCTCCCACGTGGGTGTTACCGGCATGGTCAACGCTACCAGCGCCGGTGTTTCCCGCAGATGTCCTACCCCGGGCCCGTGACCGCCGCGCTGCGTGCCGGCGCCGTCACACGCGCAGCGCCGTCGCCGCGTGACCGGCGACCCGCGCGGCCAGCTCGGGCAACAACGCGCCCAGCGGAGCGTCGACGCAGACGGTGGCGTAGCCGTCACCTCGGGTCAACCCCTGGTTGACAATGGCGACCGGAATGCCCAGTTTCGCGGCCCGAATCACGAAACGGCGCCCGGACATCACCGTCAACGACGACCCGAGCACCAGCAACGACCGGGCCTGCTGCACGGCCGCGAAGCAGCGCTGCACCCGTTGCGGCGGCACCGTCTCCCCGAAGAACACCACGTCCGGTTTCAGCATCCCGGTGCCGCAGATCGCACAATCCACAGTCCGGAACGCCGCCACCTGCTCGTCGGGGAGATCGACATCACCGTCCGGGTTCACCGCGGCGACCTGCGCCACGAAGTCCGGGTTGGCCTCGCGTAGTCGCCGGTCCAACTCCTCCCGGGAGGTCAGGTTGCCGCAGTCCAGGCAGGTCACCTCGTCGAGGCGACCATGCAACTCGATCACCGACGTGCTGCCGGCCGCACCGTGCAGACCGTCGACGTTCTGGGTGATCACCGTGTCGACCAGACCGGCGTGCTGCAACTCCGCCACCGCCCGGTGCCCGGCGTTCGGCGCCGCCCCCGCGATCAACCGCCACCCCAGGTGACTACGCGCCCAGTAGCGCCGCCGCGCGAAGGGATCCCGGGTGAACGCCTGGAACGTCATCGGGGTGTGCCGCCGCGCCACCCCGCTGGGCCCCCGGTAATCCGGGATGCCCGACTCGGTGGACAGGCCGGCACCGCTGAGCACCACCACCCCACCCCCGGCCAGCAGTGCGGTCAACGCGTCGAGGCTCTCCGTCACCCATCCATGCTGCCTCAACCCACCCGCCGACGCCGAACCCCCGGCCACCCGCAGCTCTTCGCGCCCGCCGGTCGGGGGTTCGGCGTCGGGTCGGGGTGTCACGCGCTGCCCGCCGACGGCCGCTGCGCGTCACGCCCTGCGCGCCGACGGCCTCGGGTGTCGCGCGTTACGCGCCGACGGTGTCGGCGACGACGCAGGCGATGTTGTCCGGCGCTCCCGCGGCCTCCGCCAGACCGATCAACGCCCGCACCGCCTGCCCGGGATCGGTTGCCGCGCCCAGCGTCGACCGCACATCGGCACTGTCGACGACGGCGGACAGTCCGTCGGAGCACAGCAGGTACCGATCACCGGGCCGGGCGGTACGCAGCGCGAGATCGGCCTCGACCGGCTGGCCGCCACCGAGAGCGCGTACCAGCACAGCGCGCTGCGGATGCGCGGCGGCCTCGTCCCGGTCGAGCCGGCCCTGCTCCACCTGGGCCTGCACCCAGGTGTGATCCTGGGTGAGCAGCGACAACTCGCCACCGCGCAGCAGATACGCCCGGGTGTCACCGACATGCACCACGGCCAGGTGGGAACCACTGAACAGCAACGCGGTCAGCGTGGTGACCGGCTGGTCCTCATCGGTCTCCAACCCCCGCACCGCACGCTCGGCGTCGGCGACCGCACCGGCGAGCATCGTCAGCAACTCAGCGGCCGGGACGTCGACCAGTTCCAACGGCCGCAGCGCCTCGATCACGGCAGCGCTGGCGGCAGCGCCGCCGGGGCCGCGCATACCGTCCGCGACCGCCAACAGCCGCCCGCTGGCGTACGCGGCATCCTCGTTGCTGTCGCGCACGGACCCGGTCTCACAACCAACGGCGTAGCGGACGGTGAGTGTGGGTTTCGCCTCAGACATGGTGATGCCCCCTTCCGACAGGTGGTCCACGAGGAGGGTGGCGAGCCGCGCCCGAGCCGCGGTGTCGGCGGTGACCTGCTGCCAGTACGCGGCGATCGCCTCCGCCGCCTCCGCCGGCTCCAAGCCACAGACGACGCGGATCGTCGCCAGCGGCATGCCGATGCGCCGCAGGTGGGCGACCAGCCGCGCCAACGGCAACTGGTCAGGGTCGTAGAGCCGGTAACCGGACTCGGGATCGACCGCCGCCGGCAGCAGGAGCCCCACCTGGTCGTACAGCCGCAGCGCCTTCGGCGTCAGCCTCGCCGCCTGCGCGAACGCCCCGATGGTCAGCAACTCCACGTCGACATCCTCCTCGCGCCGGTCACCGTGACCGGCACACACCAGGCTGGGCCTTCCCCGAAGGTCAAGGTCAAGCCCGCTGCTGTCCCCGCCACCACCCGCACCGCCGGTAGGTTGGGCCCATGCGTGTCGTCATCGCCGGAGGCCACGGCAAGATCGCCCTACTGCTGCAACGCCACCTCGCCGGACGCGGTGACACCGCCGTCGGGCTGATCCGCAACCCCGCGCAGGCCGCCGCGCTACGCGCCGCCGGCGCCACCCCCGTCGTCTGCGACCTGGAACACGCCGACGCCACGGCGCTCGCCGCGCACCTCACCGACGCCGACGCCGTGGTCTTCGCCGCGGGTGCCGGCCCCGGCAGCGGCACCGCCCGCAAGGACACCGTCGACCGGGGCGCCGCCGCCCTGCTCGCCGACGCCGCCACCCTCGCCGGTGTCCACCGCTACCTGCTGGTCTCCTCGATGGGCGTGGACGCCCCACCCTCCGCCGGCACCGACGACGTGTGGGCGGCGTACCTGCGGGCGAAGAAGGCCGCCGAGGACGACCTGCGCGGCCGCGACCTGGCCTGGACGGTGCTACGCCCCGGGCGGCTCACCGACGATGCGCCAACCGGCCGGGTCACCCTCACCCGCCACGCCGACCGGGGCGCGATCAGCCGCGCCGACGTCGCCCACGTCCTCGTCGCCCTACTCGACGAACCCGGCACCGCCGGCGCGACCCTGGAACTCGTCGGCGGGCCCACCCCGATCGACGACGCCGTCCACGCCGTCACGACCTGACCCGCCCCCCCACTGGCTGCCCATCCGCGCCCCCCTGCGCACGACCATCGGCAAGAGCAACGCGGCGACCAGGTGAGCCTCCACCTCGAACAACACCTCAGCTGAACACCCCGGACGGGGAACCCGCCCCACCCGGGTGGCTCACCGCTGCTGGTGGCGCGACAACGCCGGCTGACCCACCACACCGCCGACGAACGGCGCCCCCGGCGTCTCCGCCGCGATCCGATCCATCGTCCGGGCCAACTGCTCGCTGCCATCATCGAGATGCCGCGCCGCCGCCTGCATGTGCGACACCATCATCTCCCCGAAGATCCGCAACGCCTCCCGGGTGGCGACCGTGTCGTCGAAGCTCGACCCCGCCGCGCTGCGGTACTCCGCCACGGCCCGCTCCGCCTCCTGCTTCGCCTCCGCCTCCGCCGCCCGCAGGTAACTCTCGTACTGCACCCGGGCGTACTCGGCGACCCGCCGCGCGTAGTCATGCGCCTGCGCGATGATCTGCTCCGCCTCCCGCTGCGCCGCGGACAGCAGATTCACCTCCCGCGCCGCCGGAGCCTTACCCGCCGCCCCCGTGCTCGGGATCACCCCGTGCCGGTGCAGCTCCACCCGGTCGGTCAGCCGCTCGTTCTCCGCCCGCAACGTCGCGAGTTGCGTCGCCAACACATCCAACTCGTCAGCGATCTGCATCCGGAACCGGTCCACGTCGGCGTTGTCGTAGCCGCGCCGCGCGAACGACGCCGCCCCGAACTGCCACCGCCGAACCCGGTCCGCGGTCATCCGCACCTGCACCGCGCCGGACGCCTGCATCCCGTCGTACCGGCTGATCGGGGTCGCGCTCACCTGTGCCCACCTCCCGAAACGTCACCGACAGGCGACTGCTGCACCGCCATCCGCCACGCCGGGCCATACCACTGCTCACCCAGACCCTCGTGGTGCACCTGACCCGCGTGGAAACCCGCCTGCAGCAACGCCCGCACCGCGTACGACACCATCTCGTCCGACCCACACACGAACACGTGCCGGGACCGCCAGTCACCGTCGGCCAACGCCCGATCCACAGCGTGCGCGAACTCCCCCGGCCGGTTCACATCGGCACCCACCACATAGGTCACCGTCAACCACGGATACGACGACGCCAACTTGTCGATCGCATCGCTGTCGTACAGCTCACTACGGGAACGGGCCCCCACGTACAGATCCACCCGCCGGCGGGACCCCTCCGCCGCCACCTGCTCCACAAGCGCCT
Source organism: Micromonospora sp. NPDC049047 (assembly GCF_040649135.1). Classification (NCBI taxonomy): domain Bacteria; kingdom Bacillati; phylum Actinomycetota; class Actinomycetes; order Micromonosporales; family Micromonosporaceae; genus Micromonospora; species Micromonospora sp. NPDC049047. The sequence continues at coordinate 26,509 of NZ_JBEZEY010000016.1, read as the reverse complement.
TCACCGGCGCCCAACCGGTCCCCGCGACAAGCAGCAACAGATCACTGGAACCCGCCGACCACAACCCCAGCCGCTCCCCGACCGGCGCCGCCAGGTGGATCCGATCCCCCACCGCCGACCCGTAGACCAGCCGCGACGACACCGCACCACCCGGCGCCGCCCGCACATGAAACTCAAGCGTGCCGTCCGCACGCGGCGCGTTCGCCGGCGAGTAGTACCGCCACGAACGCACCGACGGATGCGACACCCCGATCGACTGACCCGCGGTGAACGGCAACAGATACTGCGGGCGCACCGTCAACACCGCCACGTCGAACGCCCGCCGCTCGTGCGCCACGATCTCCGCCACCCACCACGGCGGGTTCACCGCCTCGGCGGCCTGCGCGGCCTCGGTCATCACCTGCGCCACCAACCCGTACGCGGCCGCCCAGTCCGCGGCCAACTCGTCGGTCCACCGCGCGGCAAGGAAATGCTGCAACGTCGCCAACAGCGCCTCACCGACGGCCGGGTAGTGCTCCGCGCGTACCGCGAACTTGCGGTGGTCCGCACCGAGATCCTGCAGGAAACCCACAAGCCGGTCCACCTGGTCCACGTTGGACACGATGTGCCCCAACGCGGTCACCAGACGGTCCCGCTGCCCGGCCATGTTCGTCGGGAACATCTGCCGCGTCTCAGGATGAGCGAGGAACAACGACGAGTAGAAATAGAGCGGCACCTGATCACCGTGCTCGGCGACCACCGACCAGCTCTGCTTGAGTTGGGCCGCGTCCACGCTCAGGCGCCCGACCGGTCTCCGGAGGCCACCACCTGGTCCTGCACCTGACCCAACACCGTGCGCACATCGGCCAGGATGTCCGCCGGCACACCCAGCTCGGTGAGCGTCGCCAGGAGGTGCTCGCCCACCTTCGCGTAGTGCTCCACCGGAATGTCCAACGGCTGATGCGCCTCGGCCAACCCACGACCGGTGTACTCGTTCGGACCACCAAGCACGGTGGCCAACATCAACGTCAGGTGCCGCCGCTGACCGACCATCTCCACCTCGGCGAAATAGCCCGCCAAGGCCGGGTCGGCCAACACCTTGTCGTAGAACAGCTCCACAGCCGCCTTGACCGAGCTGGCACCACCAATGCGGTCGTAGTGCGACTTCGGGGCAGCCTCTTCGGTAACCGTCACGGTCGTTCCTCCGGGGGAAGGGTCGATAACCGTGACGGACCATAGCGTGTCAATCGGCGGCGGTCATTGCCTCCCGATTGCCTTCCCGACAATGACTCGGAACGCAGCGTCACCACTACCCACGGGTAGATCCACAATCGGCAACGGGAACGACACCCAGCGTGTCCACAGTGGAGCCAACCCATCCACCGACGTCACTCAACGTCACGAATTGTTGCCAAAAAATCAACCGAAAAAACCCGGAACGCGCCGCGCTCAGCCGGCCCGCCGCCGCGCCCGCCGCGCCGCCAACTCGTCACCCACCGGATCCGACCCCGACGCCACCGCCGGCTCCGCCGGAGCGCTCATCGCCGGCTCCGCCGGCAGATGCGACAACGACCCCTGGATCTCCTTGAACGCCCCACCGATCGCGATCCCGAAGACACCCTGACCACCCTGCAACAGGTCGACCACCTCCTCCGGGGAACGGCACTCATACACCGTCGTCCCATCAGAGATCAACGTGATCCCGGCCAGATCCTCCACACCACGCGACCGCAGCGCCTCGATCGCCTTACGGATGTTCTGCAGGGACACCCCCGCATCCAACAACCGCTTCACGACCTTCAACACCACCAGATCCCGGAACGAATACAACCGCTGCGTCCCCGAACCAGAGGCGTCCCGCACACTCGGCACCACAAGCGCCGTCCGCGCCCAGTAATCCAACTGCCGGTAACTGATGCCCACCGCGTGGCAGGCCGTCACACCCCGGTAGCCGACCGAACCGTCACCCTCAATCGCCACTCCTGGCGACGAGGCACCCGACTCGTCGAACTCCCCACCTGGCTCGGGATCCCGCGGCTCGTGCATCCGGACAACCTCCCCCGTCAGTGCGGCAACACGCCGTTTCCTCCGACGCGCACCCCTCGACACGGCAACCCTATAGCCACCTTCAGGGGTTACCACGGAGGAACCGACACGACACGCCGCGCAGCCACCGAGAAAGATCATCAACCGGACCGGGAATCACCCACCCCGACACCCGGGAGCACAGCCCACGGCCACCTCAGCCCGCGAAATCCTCCGGACGCACCTGATCCAGGAACTCCCGGAACTTCTCCACCTCGTCCTCCTGCTCATCAGGAATGACGATCCCCGCCTCACTGAGGACCTGCTCAGCACAACGAATCGGCGCACCGACACGCAACGCCAACGCGATCGAATCGCTCGGACGCGCCGACACCCGCACCCCATCACCGATCAACAGATCCGCGTAGAACACGTTCTCCTTGAGCTCGGTGATCTCCACCGCCTGCAAGGGCGCCTTCAACGCCGCCAACACATCCCGCAGAAGATCATGCGTCAACGGCCGGGCCGGCTTGACCCCCTGCTGCTCATAAGCGATAGCCGTGGCCTCGACCGCGCCGATCCAGATCGGCAGATAGCGGTCCCCCTCGACCTCCCTGAGCAGGACGATCGGCTGGTTGCTAGGCAACTCCACCCGAACTCCGACCACGCTCAGCTCGCGCACCGCCGCCTCCGTGTCGTTGTCACCTACGCCGCACCGCGCCCTTCCCTGCACGGTACACGGACCGCGACACGGTCGTCCCGTGCGCTACCGCACCACGCCCGCGCCAGAAAGGGGTTACCCCGGCAAGCCTACGGCACGCTTCCCGGAAGAGATCTTTCCGCTCAGCCACCACCCGCCGGGCACCCTCACCGACCCAACGTCGAACGCAGACCCACCCGCACCAACGCCGCGTGCAACTGCTCCGACAACGCCACCAACTCACGCGCCGTCTCCGCCGCCCGAGCCCGCGCCCCCGGATCACTCTGCCGCGCCAACGGCGCCACCAACTGGGCGAACAAACCAACCTCGCGATCCGCCGCCGTCCGGTAACCCCGCAGATGCCGCGGCTCCAACCCGTACGACGCCAACCCCGCCACCGCCGAAGCGATGATCAACGCATCCGCGTCATACCACCCCGGCGGATCCGACACCAGCACACCGAGCCGCTCCAACTCCACAAGCGTCGACTCGTCGATCCCACTGCGCGCCACCAGATCCGCCCGGCCGAGCCGCACCTGCGACGACTCGGCCGGCTCCACCGACTCACGACCCGGCACCGCACCATCGGGACCAACCGCCACCAACGCCGGCCGCGACCGCCCCGGCTGCTCACCAGACGAATCCCACTGGGCCAACTGCTCACGGATCACCCGCAACGGCAGGTACTTGTCCCGCTGCGCGGTCAACACGAACCGCAACCGCGCCACATCGTCCCAGCTGTACTTCCGGTAACCCGCCGCCGTCCGCTGCGGCTCGACCAGGCCCTCAGCCTCAAGAAACCGCAGCTTCGAAATCGTGGTGTCCGGAAAATCCACCCGCAACTGCCCAAGCACCTCACCGATGCTCATCAGCGGCTCAGACCGAGCCGCTCCGGGTGACGTGGAGGCCGCAGGCTCGTTCACCCCCGGCCGGCCTCCTCCTCCGGGCGCGGACCGGCGATGAACACCACCCGGAACTTACCGATCTGAACCTCGTCACCATTGCTCAACGTGGCCGCCTCAACCCGCTCACGATTGACGTACGTGCCATTCAGGCTACCCACGTCCCGCACCGTGAACGTCCCACCGTCCCGGTGGAACTCCGCGTGCCGACGCGACACCGTCACGTCATCGAGGAAGATGTCACTGTCCGGATGCCGGCCACTCGTCGTCACATCGTGGTCCAACAGGAACCGGGCACCCGCATTCGGGCCTCGACGAACCACCAGCAGCGCCATACCCGGCGGCAACGAGCCGGACATCCGGCTCGGCACCACATCGGTATCCGGCCCTTCCAGCACTTCGTCGAGCGAACCGAGATTGAGCGTCGAAGTGACGTCGAGCGGGGGGAACTCGTCGTCTGGCCGCGTCATGGGACCACCTCACGGATCTGTTCGGTCGGCGTCGGGTAATGGCGGGTCTGGCCGCCGGGCACTTGAACACCCGGCGGCTGGCTCCCCGTGCCCGGGAAGGCAATTCCGCAACGCTCAACTATTTGGGTTCTCGGTCGACTGGGCGAGCCTAGCCAGCGCCGAAATGCAGGGCAACCGGACGCGCGCACACAGCCCACGCACCGGATCACGCACACTCAGCCTTCGGTGATCTTCTGATAAGCGGCCGCCGTCAGCAACCCATCCGTCGCCGTCGGATCGTTCGGCGTGATCTCCACCAACCAACCCGCACCGTACGGATCAGTGTTGATCAGCTCCGGCGTGTCACCCAACGCCTCGTTGGACGCCACCACCGTACCGGCGACCGGCGCGTAGATCTCCGACACACTCTTCGTCGACTCGATCTCGCCCAACGAATCACCAGCCGCGACCACAGCACCCGCCTCGGGCAGCTGCACATACACGATGTCACCCAGCGCGTCCTGCGCGAACTGCGTGATACCGACCCGGATCACACCCGTGCCGTCACCCGCCACCCACTCATGCTCGGCGGTGTATCGCAAATCCTCAGGAATCACCAGACGCGTCCTTCATCCATCGGTGCCCCGGACCACCCGGGCCCGGCGCGGCCGCGCCGGTCAGGAGACCGGACGGGCGTGTTCCAACTTGATCGGCTCGTGCAGCGCCGAAACCTCGGCAACCTCACGCTCCCCAAACGTCACGTTACCGCCGACACCCCGGACCGACGCCACCACCCCACCAGGAATGTTCAACGCCGTACGCATCGTCGCCGGATCACCGATCACCGTGATCGTGTACGGCCCCGTCAACCGACGCCCCTCCACCATCAACGACCCGTTGTCCCCATCGAGGAAGTACGTCGACGCGATGATCCGCACCGTCGCCCGATCACCACCGGCGATCTGCATCGCCTCCGCGCCCGCACCCCGCAACTCCTGCACCGCGTCCAACACCCGGGTCGCCGTGATCGGCTTGACGTCCGCCTCGAACTGCACAGTCAACCCCGGCCCCACCGCCGGCAACGTCCCCGCCAGGATGCCCAACTCGTCCGCCCGCCGCGTCGCCTCGTCCAACGCCGCCTGACGACCCTGCTCACCCGAGTGCAACTGCCGCTGACTGTCCTCCAGGGCACGAATGTCCTGCTGAAGACGACTCTCCCGAGCATCCAGATCCGACAGGATCCGCACCAGGTCCTCCTGGCGCGTCGCCCCCAACGTCGGATCCGTCGACGTCGTCTTCAACTGCACGACCAACGTGAAACCAAGCAACACCAACAACGCCACGATCATCACACCGGCCGTACTCCACCGGAACCGACCCGTCACCACCTGCCGCAGCACCGACTCCCCGGCCGGCTCGGCCAACCCGTCGGAACCCGCCACCGGCTCCCCCGACCGCGACACCGCGTTCAGGTCCACCGTCGCACCATCGTCGACCGGCTCCACCACTGGCTCGTCCGCGTCGTCCGGCCGCTGCGGCGGCGCCGGCTCCGGCGACGCCAACGGGCTCAGCTCGTCCGGATCCGGCGCGTCCGGCCGCGGATCCGGCTCACCCGCCGGCCCACCCGGGCGCGTCGGCCCACCCGGCTGCGGCCACCCGGTCCCCGTGTCGCTCTGCTCGTCACTCATCGCTGTCAAACCTACGCCCGGAACAGGTGCCGACGGATCGCCGCCACATTGCCGAAGATGCGGACACCCAACACGACGACCACCCCCGTGGACAACTGCCCACCCACCCCGAGCTGGTCACCCAGATACACGATCAGACCAGCGACCAGCACGTTCGAGATGAACGACACCACGAACTGCTTGTCGTCGAAGATGCGGTCCAACCGGGCCCGCACCCCACCGAACACCGCGTCCAACGCGGCCACCACCGCGATCGGCAGGTACGGCTGCAACGCCGCCGGCACCGTGGGATCAAGCCACACACCCAGCACCACACCGGCAAGCAACGCCAGCACCGCGATCATCGGCCACCTCCGGAAGGGCTAACGGTCGTCGTCGGACCGGACGACCCAGGACTGCCGGACCGGACACCCGACGCGGAAGGGCTCGGACTGACCAACGGCTTGGCGTAGCGTAGCTGCGGCTCCGGAGCCGCCGGCAAGGTGAGGTCATCAGACTGCCGCACAGCGAACGACAACCCCGTCTTCTGCGCGACCTCCCGCATCACATCCGCGTTCCGGCTGTCCTCGTACCGACGCCGCATCGAACCCGGCCCCACTGCCGACACCTCGTACGGCCCCATCACCGGCCGGAAATCCACAAGGATCGCGTCACCCGCCGTCCGGATCGTCGACGTCGAGGTCAACCGCTGCCCATTGATCGCGATCGCCTCCGCACCGGCACTCCACAACGCGTTCGCCACGCCCTGCAGATCGCTGTACAACACCCGCGACGGCCCCGCGCCAGCACCCGTCACCGCATCCGCGTTACCCGGCCCGTCCGCCAACCGCACCACCACGCCGTCACCGCGCACCCGACCCAGGCCGGTGCTCGCCTCCTGGTCCCGCAGCCGCGCCGCGGCCGACCCGCTCAACGCCGCGTCCCGCTGCCGACTGACCTCCTCGCGCAGCTGGTCGGCGCGGGTGGACATCCGGTCGGTCTGAGCCTCCCGCTCCTTGATCTGCGCCACCAGACCGGAACGGGCCTGGGCCCGCCCCGGCTCGTCGGCCATCGTCTGCCGGTACGCGACAGCGAACAGGAACCCGAGCAGCACCACCACGACCACACTGACCGACCGCGCCGGCCAGGCCCGCCACCCCCGGGCCGACCCGGGGCTCGCCGAGCGCCGACGGGCAGCAGCAGCATCCGCGTAACCCGGATCGAGCGGGTTACGGAACAGCTCGGTGAGGAAATCCGGCGCGTACACCCGATCCGGACGGGGCTTGCCCGGCTGCGGCGCGCTCATGCCGCCGCTCCCGGACCGCGCGCCGCGCGCACCAGCCGGGCCGCCTGCACCACGTACATCCCGCCGGCCACCCAGTAGAGCACCAACCCCCACCAGGCCAACGCCCAGCCGATCGCGGCCGTCGCCGTCGCCGCCGCGCTCCACTCGCTCGCCAACAGCAGCACCGGGAACGCCGCCAGCAGCAGGAACGTGGCCGTCTTACCCACGTAGTGCACCGGCGGCGGCCCGTACCCGTAGCGGCGCAGCACTGCTAGCGAGCCGAGCAGCAGCACCTCGCGGGCCAACAGCGCCACGGTGAACTGCCACGGCACCACCTCCCGAACGGTGAAGGCGACCAGGGTGGCGAGGATGTAGAGCCGGTCGGCGAACGGATCGAGCAACTCCCCGAGTCGGCTCACCTGGTGCAGGCGGCGGGCGATCCAGCCGTCCACCCAGTCCGTGGTGCCGCCGATGGCCAGCACCACGATCGCCGCCACGTCGGCCCGCTCGACCAGGAACAGGTAGAGGAAGAGGGGTACGCCCAGCAGCCGCACGAAGCTGATCAGGTTGGGCAGGGTGAGCACCTGGTTGCCGGGAGCCTGGTCACCGGTGTCCCGCGGTTGCTCTGCCCGAGCCGGACGCGACACCGATCCTCCTCCACGGCACGGACCCCCGGCCGACGTCTGGCGCGGCGGAGGGTCGTACGCGCTGTCGGGCCGGCCTGCGCCGGCTCCCCCCTGCGGCCCCGGATGGGGCCTCATCCCTGAGCCGGCCCGCGATCTCGAAGATCACGGGCCGGGTAAGTGCGCTGTCACTATATCGGGCCTGCCCCGGCTGGCCGGGTGCCGCCGTGGCCGACTCGGTGCGGCTGTGCCGCACTGTGGCGTGGATCACCACGCGTAGAGCGTCCTAGGATACTAGTGGGTGTGGCGGCGCTCAGGCCGTCTGCACCGCCGGATCGACCTGTTGCTCCGGCACCGACTGGGTCGCTGCCCGGCCGAACGCGACAAGCGCCAGCAACAGATCGTGCTGCGTCCGCGCCGGCATCCGGTCCAGCACCGACTGCACCGCCCGACGCCGCCGCTCGGCCAACTCCCCCAGCAGCGTCAACGCCGCCGGGGTGGGCACCAACCGCACCTCACGCCGGTCGCGGGGATCGGCCACCCGGCGCAACAGCCCGGTCGCCTCCAGCCGGTCACAGAGGCGACTAGCCGACGACGGCACCACGTCCAGCAGCTCCGCCAACCCGTTGACGTTCGTCTCCGATCGGCTGCTGATCAGCGCCAACACCCGCAACTGGGTGGGCGGCACCTGATGCCCCGCCGCGGACGAGTCGAGCACGGCGATCAGTGTCCCGGCAGCCGCGGTGATCGCCGTGGCGAGATCCCCAGGTCGCTCCACCCGATGTCCCCTGCCGTCGTCGCGCTGGTGCCCGCCGGACGAAGCGGCGGCCACCCTCACCCGCTACCCCGTCCACGCGGACCGTGCCAGTCCAGACACACCACGACGGCGTCGTCGCGGAGGTCGGAATCCGCGTGGTAGGCGCGCAGTTCGCGCATTACCGTACCAACCGCCTCGGCTGCCGGCTGCAACCGCGTGGCGCGCAGCGAACGCGCCATCACCCGATCCCCGTACGGTTCCTGCCCCGGCGGCTTCGCGGCCCACACCCCGTCGCTGACCACGAAGAGGCGGTCACCCGGCTCCAGGTGCAACTCCTGCACCTCGTAGCGGGTCTCCGCGAACATCCCCAACGGCAACTGCTGATCCAACTTCAGCGGCTCCACCGTGGGCCCGCGCATCCGCAGCAGGTGCGGGGAACCCGCGTCGACCGCCCGGACCGCACCGGTGCGGGTGTCGACATCGAGCAGCAGGGTGGCCACGTACCGGCCGCCCCGGTGCTGATAGAAGACCGTGTCCGAGGCCAGCTCGGCCTGCTCCACAAGGCCGCCACCGGAGCGACGCGCGTTGCGCATCGCGTTGACAGTGACGGCGGTGAGCATCGACGCGGCCAGCCCACTGCCCTCGCCGTTGAGCACCGTCACGGTGAGCCGGTCGCCGTCCAGCGACCAGTCGAAGTGGTCCCCGCCCACTGTGTACGCCGGCTCCAACTGCCCGGCCAGCTGGAACGCGTGGTGCGCCACGCTGCGACCGGGCAACAGGTCCCACTGCATCTCGGCGGCCATCGTCAGTCGCTCCCGGCGACGGGCCCGCCGGTACCTGTCGGTCCCCCGATCCGCCGCGCGCATCGCCACCGCGAGCGCCCCGGCGATGTCCGTCGCATGGCCGGTGACGCTCGGATTCGGTACGGCCGGCAGCTCGATCATCAGCACGCCCAGCCGCTCCCCCCACAGCGTCAGCGGCAGGTAGAGCCGGCAGGGGCCCTCGTCGGCGGCGTCGCGTACCGGTTGCTGGCTGCTGAAGCACCGCTGCGCCACTGTGTGACAGGCCAGGAACCCGGCTGCCGGCAGGTCCGGATCCAGCACCGGCCAGAGTCCGCTGATCCGGTAGTCGGCGACGAAGACGTCGGTGCGTAACGCGCCAAGCGTCGCGCGGATGGCCTGGTCCGCCGCCTCGGCCAACTGGTCGGGCGGGGCCTCACGCAGCGCACGCGACACCACGTCCGGCGGGTCCACCATGGTCGTCCTCTCCAGAAGCTTGCTATAGGGCAAGCATCATACGGACACCCCGGGACCGCGACGCTCCGCGGTCAGTCGTCACCACGGGTCGCGAGCACGCCGTGGAACGCGTCGGGCACCCGCGCCGGCGGACCCTCCGGCCGCCAGTGCGCGACCGGCACGATCCCGTCCGCCGTCGGCGCCCAACGGCCCAACAGCGGCGCGAACGCCGCCGGCTGGCGCATCCGGAACTGTGGCCCCATCATCGCCAGCGCCTGCGGGTGACCCGCCAACTCCTCGGTGTCGAAGTCCACCACCAGCAGGCTGCCCGGCGCCGCGCCCGAATACAGCTCGTCGAGCGTGTGGGTCACCGTGGCGTCGTCGAGGAACGCCGCGAGCCCGAGAAAGACCACCCCGACCGGTCGGCGGCCCCAGCCCGGCACGAAACGGTGCAGCTGGGCCGGGTCGATCGTACCGATGTCTGTCGCGTCACCGAAGCCGTAGCCGGCCCGGTCACTGCCGGCGAGGATGCTCTGCCCCATCCGGATGGTCACCGGGTCGACGTCGGTGTAGAGCACAGTCGCGTCCACCGCGACCTCGTGCACGTTGCCCATCGTCGGCACCCCGGCGCCGAACACCAGGAAACCGTCCACGCCGTGGGCGACCATGGCCCGCACCGCCCGGCCCAGGAACGCCCGCAGCTCCCGGAACACCGGCGCGCACGGCCCGTACGCCTGCTCGAACGCGCTGGCGGCGGCCACGTCGACCGGGAAGTGGTGCTCCCCACCGAGCCAAAAGTCGATCATGCGGCCGGTGCTCGGCTGGTCCGGTTCACCCATCGACAATCCTCCCTCCGGACCGGTCGCCGCCAGCGTACCGACCCCGACGTGCTCAGCGGTATCGCGACGCGGAGACGTCCCGCCCGCGATACTGGCCCCGAGCGGGAGGTACGCGGTGAACTCGGCGAACAGCGCGGCGGTGGTGGTCGGCGTGGACGGCTCACAACCGTCCCTGCGCGCCGTCCGCCTCGCCGCCACCGAGGCGGCGCGTCGACACCGGCCCCTGCGCATCGTGCACGGGTTCATCTGGCCGCTGCTGCACGTGCCGGTCTCCCCCGCCCCGGACGCGCCGCCCGGGGGTGGGCTGCGCCACCGGGCCGAGGAGCTCGTCCAGGCCGCGGTGGCCGAGGCCGAGGCGACAGTCCCGGGACTGCCGATCTCCGGAGAGATCATCGACGGTGAGGCGGCAGCGGTGCTGGTCGGTGAGTCCCCCACCGCCGCGCTCATCGTGCTCGGCGACCGGGGACTGGGCGGTTTCTCGGCACTCGTGGTCGGCTCGGTCGCGGTGCAGGTCGCCGCGTACGCCGACTGCCCGGTGCTGGTGGTCCGCGGCGAGCACCGACCCGACGAGCCGGTGCTGGTCGCGGTGGACGGCTCGCCGGCCGCCCGGCTGGCGGCCGACTTCGCGGCCGAGACCGCCGTGTCGCGCGGCGTGCCGCTGGTGGCGGTGCACGCCTACCGGCACCCGGGCAGCAGCGGTCCGGGCGACATGCAACCCCTCGTGTACGACGAGGCGAAGCTGCACGGTGAGCAGGAACGGATGCTCGCCGAGTGGTTGACCGGCCTGACCGGGCAGCACCGGAAGCTGCGGTTGACCTGCCGCGCGGTCCGCGGTCGCCCCGGCGCCGTGCTTGCCGAGGCGTCCGGCGCCGCGCAACTGGCGGTGGTGGGCGGGCAGGGGCGCGGCGAGGTGAGCGGGTTGCTGCTGGGGTCGGTGAGCCAGTCGATGCTGCACCACGCGCAGTGCCCGGTCGCCGTGGTCCGTGCCCCCCACTAGCGCGGAGGTTCACCGGCAGCCAGACGGGTAGACGGTCGCCGTACGCCCAGACCGCCGACGAAGGAGGCACCAGATGCCAGGACCACGGCCGGGCAGCAACGCCTACGACAAGCAGCGGGCGCGGCTGCGCAACGCGATCGACGACGCCGGACGTCGGGTGCCCGACGGCAAGGCCAATCAGGTCGCCAACCGGATTCTCCAGGAGGACCGTGGCCAGCGCGGCGTGGTGCGCGGTGAGCGCACCTACGGCCCCAAGAGCGAGCGCGAACCGGGCGACCCGAAGTGAGGAGGGTCGACGTGGCCGACGGCGCCATCGCGGGCGCCGTCGGCAGCACCGCGCTGAACGTGGTCAGCTTCCTCGACGTGGCCCTGCGGGGACGGCCGGAGAGCGACGTCCCGCAGGAGACCGTCGACCGGTTGGCCGGGATCGCGCACGTCAACCTGGGGTCCGGGGCCCGGGCGGCGAACCGCCGCTCGGGCCTGGGCCCGCTTATCGGCTACGGGCTGGGCATCGCCGCGGGCGTCGCGTTCGCGCTCTACGCCGGTGGTCGGCGCCAACCACTGCCGCTGGCCACCGGCCTGCTCGGCGCCGGAGTGATGACCATGACCGACGGGTCGATCACCGCGCTCGGGATCAGCGATCCGCGCACCTGGCGGCGCTCCGACTGGATCTCCGACATCATCCCGCACCTGGCCTACGGGCTGACGGCCGCCGCCACCTGGAACAGGTTGCGGCGGCCGTCAGATCGCGGTCGCTAGGGGCCGTCAGCGGGTGTCGCTGTCGTCCTCGGCCACCGGTTCACCGGCCGGGCCGTACGGCGACACCTGCCCCCTGGGCACCGGCCGGCCCTCGTCGCCGCGCGACGAGCCACGGTTGAGCGGGTGCCCGCTCGGCTGGGGCCCCTTGCTGTCCTGGCTGGTGGCGCCCTTGGCGTTACGCCGGAACTCTTCCTGCTGCGGGTTGACCACTGGTGTCTCCCTCCGGGTACGGCGGGCGGCATCGACCACCCCGACCGTCGGCATACCCGTCCGCTCCGATGGCATTCCGGACCCCGCTCGTCGGCACGACGGCTAGCCGCGCCCGGATCGGGTACCCGTTGGTGTGGGCAACTATCGAACTGTGGTGCGGGTCCTCCTGGACCGGCGGGGCCGCACCTACGCGGAGGAGGCCGGCATCCGGCTCGCCGACCGGCCCGGGCCGCTGTACCAACTGCTGGTGCTGGCCACCCTGCTGAGCACCCGGATCCGGGCGTGCGTGGCGGTGGACGCCGCGCGGGAGCTGTTCGCGGCGGGCTACCGTACGCCCCAGGCGATGGAGGCGGCCAGCTGGCAGGAGCGCGTGGACGCGCTGGGCCGGGGCCACTACCGCCGCTACGACGAGCGGACCGCCACCATGCTCGGCACCGGTGCCCGGCTGTGCCTGGACCGTTGGCACGGTGACCTGCGCCGACTGCACCGCGAGGCCACGGGCGACCCCACCGGGCTGCGTCGACGCCTCACCGAGTTCCCCGGCATCGGCCCCACCGGCGCGGACATCTACCTGCGCGAGGCGCAGACGGTCTGGTCGGACCTGCGCCCGTACGCCGACCGTCGGGCCCTGTCCGGGGCTGAGCGGCTGGGTCTGCCGGTTTCCCCGGACCGGTTGGCCGGGCTGGTCGACGAACCGGACTTCGGGCGGCTCGCCTCGGCGCTGGTACGGGTGGCGCTCGGCGAGGAGTCGGCGGGCGAGATCGCCCGCGTGGCCGCCCGCTGAGGGCTCACTTCACCGTCTTGTCTCCCGGCCGGGTCAGGTGCCACACCAGCAGGGCGGCGAGCAGCGCCAGGACCACCACCCCGCCGGAGATGCCGCGGCCCTCCTCGGGGCTGCGGCCGGCGCTACCGAAGTAGATCACCGCGAGGCCGGCCAGCACCGTGACGAACGTACGCAACCCTCGGTCCTTCACGTATCGCACGCTAAACGGACCCGCTGGGCTTTGTGCGGTATTCGTGGAATTTGTCGCCATCTCGGGTGACTGTCACCTGTCGCTGACGAACCCGCGCAACCGCACCCGACGCACGGCCCGGTCGGCGACCTCCACGACCTCCAGGGTCAACCCGGGCAGGCGCACCGTCTCCCCCGGCTCACCGGGCAGGTGCCGCAACCGGGCCAGCACCAACCCCGCCACCGTCGTGTAGTCGCGCGACAGCGGGAAACTCAACCGCACCCCCAGATCGGGCAGGTCGTGCAGCGGGAAGTCACCGGGCACCAGCAGGGACCCGTCCGACTCCCGGACGACACCGCGCACGTCCCGGTCGGTCTCGTCGTACAACTCACCGACCACCTCGGCCAGCAGGTCCTCCATGGTGACCATGCCGTCGATGCCGCCGTGCTCGTCGACCACCAGTGCCAGTTGCTGGTGTTGCTGGCGCAGCTGCCGCATCGCGTCGGCGACCGGCAGGGTGACCGGCAGCAGCAGCGGCGGCCGGACCCGCTCGCCCACCGGGGCGGCGCCGGCCTGCACCAGGTCGCGGATGTGCACCACACCGAGCACCTCGTCCAACCCGCCGGGGCCGGTGACCGGGGCGCGGGACCGCCCGGCGGAGGCGAGCCGGCGCACCCCCTCGTCGGCGCGGAGGCCGGCCGGCAGCGTCGTCACCTCCCGCCGGGCCACCAGGATCTCGCGCAGGGTGCGACCGGCGATGTCGAACGCGCCGGTCAGGATCTCCCGCTGCTGGGCGGAGAGCCCGCGCTGGCTGGCCAGCATCTCCCGCAACTCCTCCTCGGTCATCTCCTCCCGGTTGGCCCGCGGGTCACCCCCGGCGAGCCGGACGACAGTGTCGGTGGCCCGACTGAGCAGCCACACCGCCGGTCGGGACACCCGGGCGAGCAGATCCAGCGGGCCGGCGCTGAGCAGCGCCCACCGCTCCGCCCGCTGCATGGCCAGCCGCTTCGGGGCCAACTCGCCGAACACCAGCGTGACGAACGTCAACAGCACCGTCACCAGCAGCACCGCCGCGGGGCGAGCCGCACCGCCGAGGAAACCCAACGGGCCCACCAGCGGCTCGGCCAGCGACACCGCGGCCGCCGCCGACGCCAGGAATCCCGCCAGGGTGATGCCGAGTTGGATGGTGGCCAGGTAGCGGTTCGGGTCACGGGACAGCCGCACCAACCGGTCCCCGGATCGGCTGCGCCGACCCAGCCGCCGTAACTGCCCCTCGCGCAACGTCACAAGCGCCATCTCACTGCCGGACAACGCGGCGTTGACCAGCACGAGGACGGCCACCAGTGCCAACTGCCCGAGTTGACCACCCATCGCGTACCCCCGTCCGCCACCTGCTGTCACTCAACCGCAGCACGGCCGGCTCCGGGCCCGGTTCAGCACCGCGCCCCCGCTCAGTCGACCTCCAGGTCGTCGAGCGAGATGGAGTGGGTCATCAGCCACCGGGCCAACGCCGACATCCCGAACAACCACAGCGGCACCGACTCGGTGGGCCCGTTTGTGGCGTAGATGGCGAAGCGCAGGTCCGGCGCGCGGTACGCCTCGATCCGCCACTGGTGCTGGCGGTCCCGCCAGACAGCGGAAGGGTCCATGGCGTCACCGTAGGTGACCACCGCGGGCTCGGGGGCCGGTTAGCCGGGCACCACGGTCGTTCCGACAATGGCCCGCGCGACGGACACCAGCAGGGCGATCCCAACCGCGGCGAGGATCAACCAGCCGAGGCCCCGCCAGCCCGAGCCCCGGTCGGCGACCGGCGCCGACGGTGGCCGCCAGAGCTCCCGGTGTGTCCAGGCGAGCACACCCGTGCCGAACGGCAGCAGCCCGATCCAGAACCAGAACCATCGGGTACCGGCCAGCGGTGGCGCCCCGCCGATCAACCGACCCAGCCAGAGCAGGGTCACCACACCGGCGAGCAGACCCGCGGTGTTCGCGATCAGGTGCGCCGCCTCGCCGGCGTGCCACGGGTCGGCCACGGCGGCGAGCCGCGCATCCGGACCGGTCTGCGCCGACCGGTCCGGCCGGGCGGGGTGGGACTGCGGGTCGGGCGGTGGGACGGGGGCGTACCGGGTCTGGCCGTTGGGCAGCGTCCACGCGATCATCCAACCCTGCTCTGCGGCCCGCAGAGCAGGGCGGCTACCCCAGTACGCATCGTCGTCGGCCCAGCCGTCCGCCCGTTGATAGGTCACCACCCGGCCAGCCGCGAGATCCCGGTCGAGCTGCGCTTCGGTCGACTCGCGGGGCTCCACCCACCACGCCAGGCCGGCCCACAGCACCCACAGCACCGGCAGGCCCCAGCCCAGCGCCACCGAGACGACGTCGCGACCACCGAACGGTCGCGACCGGGACCGGGACACCTCGACCATCAGCCCACCGTCGCATCCCGGCGCAAACGTGTCAGCCCCGCTTCGGTAGCGGCGGTCAGCGGTCAGGTTGATCCTGGTCCGTCGGCACGGTGGCCCGTCGGACGCAGTCGCGAAGCAGGGCACGACGTCGGGAATGCACGTCGTCGGGTTCCTGGCTGCTGGCCGCGTAGACGTTGCTCACCGGTGACCAGGCCATCGACATCGCGATGACCAGGGCCATGATGTCGAACGGGTCACCGCCACGGATCCGCCCGGCGGCCTGGGCCTCGGCGATGGCAGTGAGCTTGGGATCGTCGTAGTGCTGGTGGGTCTCGACGAGGTGCCCAGCGGGCCGGCGCTCCAGCCGCGTCCAGGTCGCGAGCCGGATGAGGTCGGGTCGGCGCAGGTATTCGTCGTAGAGGCGAACGGCCCAGTCCGCGAGATCGTCGGCGTCGATGGGCACGACGTTGGTGATGCGCTCCAGGGAGCTGAGGAAGATCGCGTCGAACAGTCGTTCCTTGTCCCCGAAGTAGGCGTAGAGCTGCGCCTTGTTGGTGCGGGCCGCCGTCACTATGCGTTCGACGCGTGCCCCGGCGATGCCGTGTTGGGCGAACTCCTCGGTGGCGGCGTCCAGGATGCGCTGGTACGTCGCGGCGCCTCGCGAGGTCAGGGGCTGCTCCGGCATGCACCCACAGTAGCAAAACAGAACGGTTGGTTTGCTTTGGCTCGCCGTCCGACCTACGCTTCAACAGACCGAACAGTCTGTTTAAGGGAGTCGATCATGCGAAGGACCACCGGATGGCGAGCGACCGGCCCCACGTCGCTGCGGCGTACCCCGATCGAACGCCGTGACCTACGCCCGGACGACATCGCGGTACGGGTCGACTACTGCGGGGTCTGCCACAGCGACCTGCACGCCCTGCACGACTACGACCAGCGGACCAACGCACCCCTGGTGCCGGGGCACGAGTTCACAGGTGTGGTGATCGGCACCGGCGCCGAGGTGACCAGCTTCTCGATCGGCGACAGCGTCGCGGTGGGCAACATCGTCGACTCCTGCGGCGACTGCGCCATGTGCACGGCCAGTCAGGAGAACTTCTGCCACTCCTTCCCGACGCTCACCTACGGCGGCAGAGACCGGCGCGACGGGTCGACGACCCTCGGCGGCTTCTCCCGCGAATACGTCGTGCGGCACACCTTCGCCTACCGGCTCCCCGCCGGCCTCGACCCGGCCGCGGCCGCCCCGCTGCTGTGCGCCGGCGTCACGGTCTGGGAGCCCCTGCGCTCCCATCGCGTCGGCCCGGACAGTCGCGTCGCGGTGGCCGGGCTCGGCGGCCTGGGCCACCTCGCGGTCAAGATGGCCGTGGCACTGGGCGCCACCACGACCGTGATCAGCCGCGGCCAGGACAAGCGGGACGACGCCCGCCGGCTCGGCGCACACGGGTTCGTCGACTCCACCGACCCTCAGCAGACGGCTGCCGCACGCGACACCTTCGACCTCGTCATCGACACCATCTCCGCACCGCACGACCTTGCCCCGTATCTGCGTCTGGTGGCGATGGACGGCACCCTCAGCCTGCTCGGATACCTGGGTCCGGTGACCGTCGAGACCACCGACCTGCTTGTCGGCCGCAAGAAGCTCAGCTCGGCCGGGAGCGGTGGCCGCCGCTCGACAGCTGAGATGCTCCGGTTCTGCGCCGAGCACAGCATCACCGCCGACATCGAGGTACTTCCGTCGGCGCAGGTGGGCACGGCACTCGACCGCCTGCGGCGAAACGACGTCCGCTACCGCTTCGTGCTGGACATGTCCGACCTGGACTGACAGTGGTTGGCCAGGTCACCGCGCGGCGCTGGAGGTGACGACGACCCGGGCGTCGTCGGGCAGTCGGCGGGTCGCGCCGCGCCGGTCCAGCAACTCCAGCAGGGGCACCGCCACCCGGCGGGTGGTGTCCAACGCCTGCCGGGCCGCGGAGAGCGTGAACGGCTGCGGCAGCCCGGCCAACACCCGGACCGCGCCGTCGAGCGCGTCGGGCAACAGCACCACGTTGTCGGCCAACCGCAGCAACGCACCGGCCCGCACCGCCGCGCCGATCTCCCGTGGACCCAGACCAAGGTCGACGAGACGGTCCGCCTCGGGGGCCCGGAACGGCCGGTCGCCGTACTCGGCGCGGACCCGCCGCACGGCCCGGGCCACCGGCTCCGGCAGCGCGTCGACGTCCGCCGCGCCGACCCGCCCGGCGCGGATCCGCAGCGGCGGCCGGACCAACGCCTCGACAAGCACCCGGTCGGGCAGGGCGAGGCGCTGACGCAGCGCGTCCACCGGCATCCCGGGCTCCAACGGGTGCTCCCGCGCGTAACGGGTGACCTCCTCGGTCACCTGCGCGCCGAGCCGCCGCCAGTGCGCCGGATCGGCCAACCAGTCACCGGCCACCGGCGCGGTGTGCACCGGCACCCCCATCCTGATCAACGCGCCGGCCCGGACCAGCCGACGGCGGCGCAGCTCCCCGGCCAGGTCGGGACGACCGTCCAGCTCGTCCAGGACCTCCGCACGGGCGGCTGCGGCGCCCCGGCGGGCCAGCGGTGGCGGCACCACATCCAGCACCCGCACCCCGCCGCTGACGTGGTGACGGCCCGGGTCGCGCAGCAACGCCCGGTCACCCACCAGCAACGGCAACGGACGGGACAGGCGCAGCCGGGCGGTGTCCACACCGAGCGGGCGCACCCGTACCGGCACCGCCGCCGACCCGACGTGCAGGGTGAGGGTGGCCGGCAGGTCGGCTGCCGGATCGCCGGTCAGCCGCACGTCGACCAGGTCGGTGCTGTGAAACCGGCCCGGGGTGAGCAGCGCGTCGCCACGGCCGAGCCGGTCGCGCGGCGTACCCCGCAGGTTGACCGCCACCCGGGCCACCGCCGTCACCTCCGGTCGGGCCTCGCCCAAGGCATGCAGGCCGCGAACCCGGACCGGGTCGTCGGCCCCGGCCAACTCCAACTCGTCGCCCACCCGCAACCGTCCGCCACCGAGGGTGCCGGTGACCACTGTGCCGCTGCCCCGCACGGTGAAGCTGCGGTCGACCCAGAGGCGCACCGGGTCGTCGAGCAGGGGTGCAGGCACCCGGGCGGCCAGCCGGTCCAGGGCGGCCCGCAGCTCCGGCAGACCCGCGCCGGTCAGGCCACTGACCGCGACCGCCGGCACCGCGCCGAGGCTGGTCGCCGCGATCTCGGCGCGGGCGTGGGCGGTGGCCGGCCCGGGGTCGGCCAGGTCCGCGCGGGTCACCGCCAGCAGGCCGTACCCGACGCCGAGCGCGTCGAGCGCGGCCAGGTGCTCGGCGGACTGCGGCATCCACCCCTCGTCGGCCGCGACCACGATCAGCGCCGCCGGCACCGGGCCGACCCCGGCGAGCATGTTCGGCACGAACCGCTCGTGCCCGGGTACGTCGACGAAGGCGACGGTGCCGCCGGAGGGCAGCGTCGTCCAAGCGAAGCCCAGGTCGATGGTCATGCCCCGGCGGCGTTCCTCGGCCCACCTGTCGGGTTCCATCCCGGTCAGCGCCCGGACCAGTGTCGACTTGCCGTGGTCGACGTGCCCGGCGGTGGCGACGACGAACACGCTCAGTCGTCCCCGGGTACGCGCAGCACGGCCGCCCGGACGGCGTCGTCGGCCTCTTCGGGGACACAGCGCAGGTCGAGCAGGAGCCGACCCCGGACCACCCGGCCGAGCACCGGCTGCTCGCTGGTGCGCAGCGGACCCGCGTACCGTTCGGGCAGGCTCAGCGCCCACGAGTCCAGCTCGACCCCCGGTGCTCCGCCACCGCCGACCACCGCGACGGCCGGCACCACCTCGGCCTTGCGGCCGTCCGCGCCGAGCCGGTCACGCAGCCGCTCCACCCGCTCTCGCAGGGCGGCCGGGTCGGCGTGCAGGGCGGCCCGGGTCGGGGTGACCGGTCGGTGCACTGTGGCGGCCAGCGCGGCCAGGGTGAGCTTGTCCACCCGCAGCGCCCGGGCCAGCGGGTGCCGGCG
Source organism: Micromonospora sp. NPDC049047 (assembly GCF_040649135.1). Classification (NCBI taxonomy): domain Bacteria; kingdom Bacillati; phylum Actinomycetota; class Actinomycetes; order Micromonosporales; family Micromonosporaceae; genus Micromonospora; species Micromonospora sp. NPDC049047. The sequence goes on along the minus strand of NZ_JBEZEY010000016.1, from coordinate 6,713 downwards.
CAGCCTCTCGACCAGGTCGACGTCACCGAGCAGCAGGCCCGCCTGCGGGCCGCCGAGCAGCTTGTCACCGCTGGCCGTGACCAGCGCGGCACCCGCGCGCAGGGTGCTCGCCGCGTCCGGTTCGTCGGGCAGCAGCGCATCCGCGGTGAGCAGGCCGGAGCCGATGTCGGCGACCACCGGCACCCCGAGGGTGGCCAGTTGGCGTACCGGGGTCGCCGAGGTGAAGCCGGTGACCTGGAAGTTCGACGGGTGCACCTTGAGCACGAAGCCGGTCTGCGGGCCGAGCACGGCGGCGTAGTCCGCGAGTGTGGTGCGGTTGGTGGTGCCCACCTCCCGCAACCGGGCGCCGGTGCTCTCCAGCAGGTCGGGCAGGCGGAAACCGTCGCCGATCTCGACGAGTTCGCCCCGGCTGACCACGATCTCCCGGCCGGCGGCCAGCGCGGTGGCGGCCAGCACCAGCGCGGCGGCGCCGTTGTTGACCACGTGCACGGCACCCGCGTCGGGCACGGCGGCGGCCAGGGCGTCGAGCGCGTCGCGGCCACGGCGGGCCCGTCGGCCGGTGCTCAGGTCCAACTCCACGTCGGTGTGCCCGGCGGCGGCCACCACCGCGGCGACCGCGGCGGGCGACAGCGCCGCCCGGCCCAGGTTGGTGTGCAGCACGACGCCCGTGGCGTTGAGCACCGCCCGGGGGCCGACGGCGGGCAACGCGGCGACCGCGGCGTCGCGTACCTCGTCGGGATTGATCTCGCCGCGGCGGGCCTGCTCCTGGGCGCGGACGACCACCGCCTTCACCCGGTCCCGGCCCAGCGTCGTGCTGGCCGCGGCCAGCAGCGGGTCGGCCAGGAGCGTGTCGGTGCGAGGCACGCGGCGTCGCGGGTCCACCGGCCCGTCGCCCATCGCGTCATCCCCCGCTGCGGTTTGGCGGAGACGGACGGGAATCGAACCCGCCTGGCCCGGGTCCCGGACCACTCCGGTTTTGAAGACCGGGAGGGGCACCAGCCACCTGAACGCCTCCACCGGACATTCGATCACACCCCGGGCGGGGCCGCGCGACCAGCTGGAAGATCCATGCTGGTTCGCCGGGCGTCGGCCCGTTCGCGCTGCGGCACCACCGTGTACCGGGGATCGCGGGCGGAGGCGACGCCGCCGTAGAAGATGCCGAACCGGGTGAGCACCGAGGCGGCCAGCAGCGCGGCACCGGACAGCGCGCTCACCGACCGGCTGCGCCGGCCGAGCAGCGCACCGCCGACCCCACCGGCGGTGAGCAGCCGCCCGGCGCGCAGCAGCCGCCCGGGGCGGCCCTGCCGGTAGGGCTCGCTGAGCAGACCGAGGCGGGTCTCCACCCGGTGCGCGCCGTACAGTTCCAGGGCCGCGCCGGCCACCGCCATCCGCCGGGCCGGCCCGGCCTGCTCCGGCGGCGCGGCGAGCAGACCCACGCCGGCGCCGCTGGCCAGGGCGCTGCCGGCGAAGATGACAGGCAACTCGGGGTACGCCTCGTGCCACGACGGCACCGCCGTGTCGGCGAGCAGCACCCCGGTGTACGTGGCCAGCGCGGGCGCGGTCCCGGCGGCGAGCAGCCCGGCGGCGTGCCCCAGCGACGGCAACGCCCGACCGGCCAGCCCGAGCGGCCCGTGGCGGGGCAGCCGACCGGCGACCTCGGCAATGGCGGCGACGCCCGCGGCCGGCCCGTACGCGGTGAGGATCCAGGTGCCCATCGACATCGGCGAGGTCGGTTTGGCCACCCGGAGCATGTGGTGGAACCGCGCCGGCCGGCCCAGGTCCCGGATCAGGAAGACGGCGCTGGCGCTGACGGCGGCCAGCGCGGTCACCCGACCGGCGCGACGCAACGCCGGCCGGCCGGTGAGCTGCCCACCCGCGGCGAGCAGCGACGAGCCGGCGGCCAGCCCACCGGTGAACAGGTACGCCGCGATGTCCCACTTCCAGACCGGCGCCTTGAGGATGGGGCGACCGTAGTACGACGTGAACTCGGCCGCCGGCACCCGCACTTCCTCGCCACCGCCGCGACGCCCGCTCCGGCGACCGGAGCGTTCGGCGGCCCGCGACCGCCCGGAGGTCAGGTCCGTTCCGGAGTCGGGGCTCGCCGCCGCGTGCCGCACCCGCGAACCATCCGAGGGGTCGGCGGCGAGCCGGTCACGGAAGCGGCGGAAGCGGTCACCCGTTTCGGGGCGGTGCGCGCTCACGAGGAACCTCCGACGAACGCGGCGACGGTCGCCGCCGCCATGGCGAGGGCGGCGAAGCCGGCGCGTTTCCACATGGCCGGCAGGTCCCGGGTGGTCACCACCGGATCCGGTGGCAACCCGTACACCTCCGGCTCGTCCAACAGCAGGAAGAACGCGCCGTCGCCACCCACCCCGTCGTTCGGGTCGTGCCCGTACAGGCGGGCCTCCGGCACGCCCCGCTCGTGCAGTGTCTCGACCCGTGCCGCGGCCCGCTCCCGCAACTCGTCGAGCGGGCCGTACTGGATCGACTCGGTCGGACACGCCTGCGCACACGCCGGGGTCATCCCCGCACCCAACCGGTCGTAGCACAGCGTGCACTTCCACGCCCGACCGTCGTCCTTACGCTGATCGATCACCCCGTACGGACACGCCGAAATGCAGTACCCACACCCGTTGCAGATGTCCTCCTGCACCACCACAGTCCCGAACTCCGTCCGGAACAACGACCCCGTCGGACACACGTCCAGACACGCCGCGTGCGTGCAGTGCTTGCAGACGTCCGACATCATCAACCAGCGGAAATCCGAACGCCCCTCGGCACCGGTACCCCGCCCCGGCGGCTGCGCCCCCGGCATCCCCAGGAACTGCGGACCCCCGCCAGCCCGGCCCGTGGCGATCGGACCGGTCGGAGAGTCGGCGATCGGGGCGCCGAGGACATCGATCGGCCCGCCCCCGGTCATCCGGGCGGCGGCGGACGGCGTGCCGGTCGGCAGCCCCGGGTCCGTGCCGGTGCGCTCGGTCGTACCCGCCGCCACGGCCGCCGACGCCGCGCTCACCGAGCCATCGGTCGGCGTCCCCGCGAACGGCGGCGCGCGGTGCCCGGCCGGCCGGGGCTGCTCGATGAACGCGACGTGCCGCCACGAGTTCGCGGTCAACGCGCCGGTGTTGTCGTACGACATGCCGAGCAGGTCGAGCCCGCTCTCCGGGACACCGTTCCACTCCTTGCAGGCCACCTCGCACGCTTTACAGCCGATGCAGACGCTGGTGTCGGTGAAGAACCCCATCCGGGGCGGCGCGTTCTGGTAACCGGCCTCGGGCGCCGGATCCAACGGGCCGTACAGGCTGTTCGGGTCAGGAATCACCGCGCTCCTCCGCCACACTGTCGGTGGTGACGGCCGGAGCGTGCTGGCCGGGCAGGATCCCGGCCCGCCGCTGGTAGTCAGCCACCAGGTCGAGCAGAGCCGGCCCGGTGGGCCGCCGGCCCGGCTGGATGTCGCAGGTGCCGACCTTGCTCTCCTGGATCAGGACGTTCGGGTCCAGGCTGATACCGAACAGGTCGTTCGCCGAATCGCCGGTGACCAGGCCCTCGAACCCGAAGTGGTACGGCAACCACACCTGATGAATGACCCGACCATCCACCCGCAACGGGGTGAGCCGATCGGTCACCAACACCTTCGCCTCGATGGCCGCCCGCGCCGTCACCAGGTGCGCCCACCCCAGATGTGCCAGCCCACGCTCGACCGCCAACTCCGGCGACACCTCGACGAACATCTCCGGCTGCAACTCGGCAAGCGTCCGCACCATCCGACTCATCGCCCCGGCGGTGTGGTGCTCGGTCAGCCGACTGACAGTGAACACGTACGGGAACACCTGCGCGTGCTCCTGCGGCGGGCTCGGGTTCACCGAGTTCACCGGGTGCGCGTACATCTTGCGCGTCGGGTTGGCCTGCTGCCGGTACAGCGGGTTGCGCACCGGCGACTCCACCGGCTCGTAGTGGGTGGGCAGCGGCCCGTCCAGCACGCCGCTGGGCGCGTACAGCCAACCCTTGCCGTCACCCTGCATGACGAACGGGTCGTCACCGGCGATGCCCTCGGTCCCGGACGCGCCGGGCGGCGGCCGGTACGACGGCGGTTTGGTCTTCTCGAAGTCCGGCACGTCGTAGCCGGTCCACTCGCCCTTGTCCGGGTCCCACCAGACGTACTTCTTGCGCTCGCTCCACGGGTTACCGTCCGGGTCGGCGGAGGCACGGTTGTAGAGGATGCGCCGGTTCGCCGGCCACGCCCAGCCCCACTCGGCGGCCACCCAGTCCTGCTCGTGTCGGGACCTGCGCCGCGCCGCCTGGTTGACGCCGTCGGCGTACACCCCCGTGTAGATCCAGCAGCCGATCGCTGTGGAGCCGTCGTCGCGGGCCTCGGCGAAGCTGGACAGCGGACGGCCGGTCGTCACGTCGTACCCGTTGATCTCGCGCAGCACCGCCTCGGCGCTCGGCTCCGCGTGCGGACCGTGCGTGGGGTAGTCCCAGGTGAGGTCGAGCAACGCCCGGTCGCGCGGCAGCGGCGAGTCGGCCAGCTTCTCCCGCAGCCTGCGCCCGAGGTGGTAGAAGAACCACAGCTCGGAACGGGCGTCGCCCGGTGGCTCGACGGCCTTCTCCCGCCACTGCAACAGCCGCTGCGTCTGGGTGAACGTGCCCTCCTTCTCCACGTGCGAGGCGGCCGGCAGGAAGAACACCTCGGTCCGACACTCCTCGGGCACGATCTCCCCGGTGGCCACCTCGGGGCCGCTCTGCCAGAACGTGGCGCTCTCGATCATGAACAGGTCCCGGACCACCAGCCAGTCCAGGTTGGCCATGCCGAGGCGCTGCGCGCGGCCGTGCGCCGAGCCGACCGCCGGGTTCTGCCCGAGCAGGAAGTACCCCTTGACCTTCCCGTCGATCATGTTGAGCACCTGCTGGTAGGTGCCGTGATCACCGGTCAACCGGGGCAGGTAGCCGTAACAGAAGTCGTTCTCCGGTGTCGCCGCGTCACCCCAGTACGCCTTGAGCAGGCTGGCCGCGAACGACCGCGCGTTGCCCCAGAACCCCTTCTGACCCGGGTGCCGGATGCTCTCCACCCACTCGTCGAAGCTCGGGTGCTCGGCATGGTGGGGCATCGGCAGGTAGCCGGGCAGCAGGTTGAACAGCGTCGGGATGTCGGTGGAGCCCTGGATGCTCGCGTGCCCGCGCAGCGCCATCACACCGCCACCCGGGCGACCCATGTTGCCGAGCAGCAGTTGGATGATCGCGCCGGTACGGATGTACTGCACACCGACGCTGTGCTGCGTCCAGCCCACCGAGTAGATCAGCATGCCGGTCCGCTCCCGACCGGAGTTGCGGGTCCACGCCTCGGCCAACTCGAGGAACTGCTCCCGCGGAATCCCGCAGACCCGTTCCACCATCTCCGGGGTGTAACGGGAGAAGTGCCGCTTGAGGATCTGGTAGACGCAGCGCGGGTGCTGCAACGTCTCGTCCCGCTCGGTCTGCCCACCCACCTGCGCGCCGTGCGACTCGTGCGTCAACCCGGCGGCGCTGTCCCGCTCCTGGGCGGTGTGCCCACTGCCGGACGAACCCTCGTGCCCCGCGTACTGCCAGCTGTCCTGCACGTAGCTGCCGGTCTCCGGATCGAACCCCGAGAAGAACCCGTCGCCGTCCTCGGTGTCGACGAAATCCTCGCTGACGATCGTCGCCGCGTTCGTGTACGACAGCACGTACTCGCGGAAGTCCAGCTCGTTGTCGAGGATGTAGCGCACCACGCCACCCAGCAGGGCGATGTCGGTGCCGGCCCGGATCGGCAGGTACGCGTCGGCAACCGCGCTGGTCCGGGTGAACCGGGGGTCGACGTGGAACACCTTCGCGCCCCGACGCTTGGCCTCCATCACCCACTGGAAACCCACCGGGTGCGCCTCGGCCATGTTCGAACCCTGGATGACGATCACGTCAGCGTTGGCGATGTCCTGCTGGAAATCCGTCGCACCGCCACGACCGAAGCTGGCCCCCAGACCGGGGACGGTGGCGGAGTGTCAAATACGGGCCTGGTTCTCGATCTGGAGCGCCCCCATCGCGGTGAACAACTTCTTGATGAGGTAGTTCTCCTCGTTGTCCAGCGTCGCCCCACCCAGGCTGGAGAAACCCAGCGTCCGGTTGAGCGGCCGGCCCTGCGTGTCGATGTCCTCCCAGGTCTGCTCGCGGGCCGCGAGCATCCGGTCGGCGATCATGTCGAGCGCGGTGTCGAGGTCCAGATCCTCCCACTGCGTCGAATAGGGACGGCGGTAGCGGACCGTCGTCTGCCGCAGCGGACTGGTCACCAGGCTCTTGCTCGCCGAACCCTTCGGGCAGAGCCGACCCCGCGAGATCGGGCTGTCCGGGTCACCCTCGATCTGACTGACCTGCCCGTCCTTGACGTACACCCGCTGACCGCAGCCGACGGCGCAGTACGGGCACACCGAGCGGGCCACGCTGTCGGCGGTGTCGGTGCGGGCGGTCAGGCCGGCCGAGCGCGCGGACTTGGCGGCGGCGCCCCGGCCCAACGGGTCCGTGCCGGTGAGCTGGCGGTAGACCGGCCAACCCTCGACAAAGGTCCGCAGACCCATGCCCGACACCCCCTCCCACCCGAGCGACCCCATGAAGATAGGTCAACCGAGACATGTTCGCGAGTGGGGGCGGTCAGACAGCGCCGCCCCCGGCCTCGTGGGCCGGGGGCGGCGCTGGTGTCGGTGTGC
>NZ_JBEZEY010000015.1:0-155143 GCF_040649135.1 Micromonospora sp. NPDC049047 | reverse complement strand
CAGTCCCGCTGCGCCTGCGACAACGCCGCACCCGCCGCCCCCGCATCCGACCGATACGTGTCCGGCTCCGCGGAAGCAGCCTGCTCCGGCGGCCGGTCGGCGACCTCCCGCTCATGCCGCTCATCCGCCTGCTTCGCCCGATCCGAGCGCCCCCGCGCGGCCTGTAGGGCCGCCCACAACCCCGGCGCACGCTGCGCCACCGGACGCATCCGATCCTGCAACGACGACAACGAACCCGCGAACGCCACCAACCCCGCCGACACCCGACCAAACGCATCACCCGTCACCCGCAAATGCCCCGGCATCTGGGCATTCAGCCCCTCCCGGAACAGATCCGCCTCCGGACCCACGAACTGACTCGTATCCAAACCCGTGATCTGTGCCGCCGCCTGCGTCGCCGCCGAACCAAAACCAGACCACCGCCGCGCCGACGACCGAATCGCCGACGGATCACCATCCATCCTGAACAAATGCCCCGGAAACTCAGCCATCGCGCCGGACCTCCCCCGTGCCCACGCCAACAAGCCGCACGACGCATCGAACATAGACGCAGGACGAAGTCCTATGTCTGATGGAGTCCTAGATCTTCCTAAGAAGGCCACATCAGACGATGGTGAACGGGCGGAACAATCCGGACCTGCCGAAGTCGAGCGGATGCCCGGGACTCCGGGGGTTGACCCGCGCGCTGTCCGGCTAGTGGCGCTGGTCGTACGCGTCGCCCTGGCCGGTCGGTAGGGGCGACGATGCTGCCCGCCTCGACGGCACCACCCTCGCGCAACGACCTACTTGCGCACCAGGCTCAGGAATTCGCTGGCCGCCGGGGCAGACGGCAACCCGGATCAGGGGGCCGCATGTCCGGCGGTGCCTGTGGAGCTGATGTCGTAAACGAATCGGGCGAGAGCCCGCGAGGTGGTCGGTCGCCGTCGTGTGGCGGTGGGGGCGTCGACGCGGAGCCGCCGACGCCGGGTCGGTCCGATGTCGCAGCCGATTCAGCTCCACAGCAGCCCCACACCACCTCGGCCAGCGCGACTCCGGCCGGGTGACTGGACTGCGGGTACGCCCACCGCGGCGACGAGTGCGCCCTTGTGGGTGACCGTGTCGACGGTGATGTGCTTCGCGGGAGACGCCGCCCCGTGCCGCGCCCGCGGGGGTGCCAGGTGTGGCGGCGCGCAGCGCCACCCTGAGCCGCAACGCCATCCTCCGCGAACTGCACTACCGACGGCGGTGGCCGGCCACCCCAACGGTGACCGGCCACCGCCGCGTCGATCGGTCAGAGCCGGGCCGCGCCGGCCGCGGTGGCCTCCTGCACCGCCGAGGTACGGCGGACCTCGGCCCGCTGGTCGCCGGCGTCCTCCCGGACCGGAGCGGCCAGCCGCGCGGCCCGGTTGGTGGTCGCCGCCGCCTGATCGCCGGTCACGCCGCCACGGATCCGGTTGTTCGCGGCCACCTGGGCGGCCGGGTCGTTGCCCGTCACCGTCAACTGGCCGTTGATGATGTTGTCGTCCACGGTGACCCCACCTGTGGTGTTGGTGATGCTGACGTCCGCGCCCCAGTAACCACCGGAGGCGCAACTGTCGAGCCCACCGTTCGGGCCGACCTGCACCCCACCCAGGTTGCCGGCGAAGGTGGCCTTGCCGCGCACCGCGCTGCCGCACACCACGCTGCCGGTGGCGCTGTTGAGCACCGACAGGGTGCCGTCGACGAACGAGTCGTGCAGGTCGGTGTAGTAGGTGCCGGTGCTGCTGAGGTTGCGTAGCACCTGGGTGCCCCGGTCGAGCCGGACCTCGCCGGCGCCGACGGTGACGCTCCCGGCGATCGTCGACTCCTCCACGAACAGGAAACTGTCGATCGTCGCGGTGCCCTTCGGCCGCACCGTCACGTTGCCGCTGCTGGCGTCCTTGAAGAAGACGCCGTAGCCACCGGCGGCCAGCACCACCTGACCGTCGATCGTCGTCTCGGTGGCGTCGAGGTAGCCGTCCGCGGCGACGCGTACCTCACCGCTGACCCGGCCACCGGCAACCACCAGGTTGGCGCCGGCCGCGACTGTGACGTTGCCGGTGATCGTGGTGCCGGTGAGGGCGCAGGACTCGCCGGCCGGCACGAGCAGGTCGTTGGGCACGGTCACCGCGCCGCCGGTGCCGATGCAGTGGGTGACCAGGTCGGCGTGGGCGGTGGGCGCCACGGTCAGCACCGAGGCGGCGATGACGGCGGTCACGGTGGCCAGCTTGGCGACGGTACGTCCGGGCATCGTGGTACTCCCTGTCGAGAAGGTTCGAGGACTCATGCGCCGACGTCCGATCGGGCCGCGGCCCGGACGATGGCGCCCTGCTGCCGCCGGTCGAGCGTGCCGCCGGTCACCAACGCGAGGGTGACCGCCTCGACGTGCCGGACGAAGACGGCGTGGTCGGGGTAGTCGGCGTGTTCGTCGATCAGATCGTTGATGGTGCAGCCGTCGCCGGTGTCGACGTTGCGAACACCTGTGTCGTCACCGTCGATCACCACCGTCGCCCGGGTGTCGGACTCGGGGCAGGCGTCGGTGCCGTCGGCCACCACTGTGAACGTGGTGGCCTGCTCGGCCGCCGAGTTTCCCGCGGTGTCGGTCGCCCGGAAGCGCACTGTGTGCGCTCCGGTGGCGCGAACGGTGACCGGAGCGGAGTACGCGGTCCAGGCCCCGGCGTCGAGCGCGTACTCGATCGACGCCACACCCGAGCCGTCATCGGTGGCGGTGACGGTGACCGTCGCGCCGCCGACGTACGCGCCGTCGTCGTTCCGGTCACCCGCCACCGTGGCGGCGACAGTGGGTGGGGTGGTGTCCTCGGCCTGCGGCTCGACGACTGTGAAGTGGGCCATCTGCTCGGCCGAGGTGTTCCCGGCGACGTCGGTGGCCCGGTAGTGCAGCATGTGCATGCCCACAGTGGTCACGGCGATCGGGTTCGTGTACGCGGCGAAGGCTGCCCCGTCCAGCGCGTACTCGATGGTGGCGACCCCGGATCCGGCGTCGGTGGCGGTCAGCGTGGCGGTGGCCGTACCGACGAAGTTGCCGTCACCGTCGCGGTCGCCGGCCAGCACGGCAGTGACCTCCGGCGCGGTGGTGTCCTGCTCCCCCGGCTCGACGATCCGGAACGACACCGACCCGACCGCGCTGGTGTTGCCGGCCTGGTCGGTGGCCCGGAACTGCACCGAGTGGTCGCCGACCGCGGTCACCCGCACCGGCTCGGTGTACGGCTCGAAGCCGGTGTCGTCGACCTGGTACTCGACGCTCTGCACGCCGGAGTCGGCGTCGGTGGCGGTCACTGTCACAGTGGCCGCACCGAGGTAGTTGCCGTCGCCGTCACGGTCGCCCGAGACGGCGGCGTCGACCGTCGGCGCTGTGGTGTCGCCGCCCCCTCCCCCGTCGGTGACCACCAGTTCGCCGACCATCTGGCTGTGGCCCGGGATCGAGCAGAAGTAGCGGTACCGGCCCGGGGTCAGGTTGACGCTCACCTGGTGCCGGCCGTCGGTGGCGTCGAACGGGTTGGCCAGGATGTTGATCGTGACGTCGTGGTTGTAGCCCTCGCTGCTGGTGTCGAAGGTGAGCGTGTGCGGCATCCCGGTGGTGTTGCCGGTGGCCGCGCTGTTCTCCCAGATGATCGTGGCGGCGCCGGCCACCGCCTGGGTGGGGGCGGACTTGTAGCGGGTGGTGTTGTCGTCCGCGGTCCAGGTCAACACCTGGTCCGCGGCGACGCGTGGGGCGGCGGAGGCGGGCGTCGCGGCCAACGGGATCACCGTGAGCAGCAGCGCCGACAGCGCGGCCGTGAGTCGTCGGGTCATCGTTTCTCCTAGAGTTCCCGCACGCGGATGTTGCGGAACTCGGCCAGGTCGTTGTCACCGTGGTTCTGCAGACCGATGAAGCCACGCAGGAACTGCCGCAGGTCGGTCGGCGGATCGCCGGCACGGGAGGACTGCTTGCCCGGCGTGTTGTCGAACTCGTTGATCACCACGCCGTTGCGAATCATCGTGTAGTGCTGGCCGACCACGCGGATCTCGTAGTCGTTCCACTCGTTCTTCGGGGTGATGCGGGCCTGGGCGAGCGGCACCGGGTCGAAGTTGTAGACCGAGCCGGTCTTCTGCGGCTCACCGGTGTCACCGTCGTAGATCTGGATCTCGTGTCCGCAGTAGATCGCCATCCAGGCCGTCGAGGTCCGGGCCGACCCGACGGTGCCGCAACTGTCCGGCGGGCGCTGCTCAAGGGGGGTTCGCAGGTCCGGGAACCGGATGAAGACGCCCGTGTTGGCCCGCCCGGTACCGGGGGCGATGTCCTTGAACTGGAGCCGCAGCGAGAAGTCGCCAAGTTCCTTGGTGTGCCAGAGCATGCCCAGCCCGCCGCTCGAACGCAGTGCACCGTCCGACTGGATGCTGAAGGATCCCGTGGGTGCCTGTTGCCAGCCGAGCAGTGACTCGGCGGTGCCGTCGAAGAGCGGCTCGTACCCGGTGTGGCCGGTGCGCCCGATCTCGGACGCGGCGGCCAGCCGGGTCAGGGTGCCGCTCTCACGGGCGTTGAGCAGACCGTCGTCCTGGAGCGCGCGGGTCACCCCGGTCACGTGCCGGACGAAGCTGTCGTGGTCGGCCCAGGCGCTCTCGTCGTCGATCAGGTCGTTGACAGTGCAGCCCTGCCCGACAGTGCGGCTGGGCACCCCGGTGTCCGTGTCGCCGAGCCACACGTTCGGCCGGTCGTCCGGCACCGCGCAGCCCACAGTGACAGTCGTCTGCACCGTCGCCTTCTCACCGTCGGCGTACGTGACTGTGAGTTTCGCGGTGTAGGTGCCGACCTTGGCGTACGTGTGCCGGGGGTTCGCCTCGGTCGACGTGGCGCCGTCGCCGAACTCCCACCGGTGGCCGACGCCGCCGGAACGCGCGCCGTCGAAGGCGATGGTCAGTGGCTTGTTCTGTACCGCCACGGAGTTCGCCGCGGGTGCCGGGGTGGGCGCACCGCCGGTGTAGGTGATCCGGATGAGCTTCTGGTTGGGGTGCAGGCTGAAGAACCCGCCGCCGTAGTCGAGCAGGTAGAGCGCGCCGTCCGGACCGAACTTGGCGTCCATCCAGCTCTGCAGCCGGGTGTCGCCGTTACCGCTGGGGATGATGGCGCGCAGCGTCTCGGCGTAGACCGGCGGGGTCGCCGTCGGCACCCCGGCCGGGTCGACGGTGACCGCGACCCGGTTGGCGGCGTTCGACTGGTCGCCGATGAACCACTTCTCGTCCCAGTACGCCGGCCACGCCACCGTGCTGTTCGGGTCGACCCGGTCGCGGTGGTAGGTGGGGCCGGACATGATGGCCTGCCCGCCGCCGCGCAGGTACGGCTGCGTGTAGGTGGCGTCGGCCGCGACGTAGGTGGGCAGGCCGCTGCCGTCGGTGCGCTTGGGGAAGACCGGGCCGCCGCCGTCCGGCGAATACCAGATCATGTTGTCCCGGGCCGCCGGGATGTCCACCAGCCCGGTGTTGCGCGGGGACTCGTTCTTCAGGTTGGCGCAGTCGTACCAGCCGGTGAGCACGCTCGCGTCGGTGCTGCTGCGATCCCGGTACGGCTGCCGGTTGCCCATGCAGTACGGCCAGCCCTGGTTACCGGCCGAGGTGATGATGGTGGCCGTCTCGTACTTGGCCGGGCCGAGAGTGGGGCTGGGCGAGGCGGCGTCCGGGCCGACCCAGCCGGCGGTCAGCCACTGGTGCTCCGGGTCGACCTGGAGTCGGGCGATGTTGCGCACGCCCATCACGTAGATCTCCGGACGGGTCTTCTCGGTGCCCGGCGGGAAGAGGTTCCCCTCGGGAATGGTGTACGTGCCGTCCGCCTCCGGGTGGATCCGGATGATCTTGCCGGCGAGGTCGTTCGTGTTACCCGAGGTACGGCGGGCGTCCTGGAAGGAGATGCCCTGGTACTCCTGGGTCCAGTTGTTGCCGGAGTAGCCCTGCGACCCCTCGGAGGAGTTGTTGTCGCCGGAGCCGACGTAGAGGTTGCCCTTGGCGTCGAACGCCATGCCGCCACCGGCGTGGCAGCAGCTGTGGATCTGCACCGGGAACTTCAGCAGGTCCTTGCGGGTGGCCTGGTCGATGGTCTGCGCCTCGCGGTCGTAGGTGAACCGGGAGACGGTGCGCTGCCCGACCCGCTGCACCCGGTCGATCGACTCGTGCGGCATCCAGTAGACGTAGAGCCAGCCGTTGTCGGCGAACTTCGGGTCGGGCACGATGCCGAGCAGGCCCTCCTCGTTCTTCACCAACTCGGAGCCGCTGCCCCGGTTGCCCATCACCTCCAGGGTGGTGAGCAGCTTCACCTGCTTCGTCCGGGGGTCCCAGGAGTGGATGGTGCCGCAGCCCTTACCGACGTTCGGGTCGTTCCAGTCCGCGATCGGGCCGGTCGGGCAGGCCGCCTTGCCGACGTAGAAGACAGTGCCGTCCGGGGCGATGGTCAGCCCGTGCGGTTCGCCGATCTGGTCGAGCTGACCGGTCTGGTTGGCCGCGGTGAGCCGCTCCACCTTGTAGTTCGCCGCGATCGTGGCCTGGCAGTCGCCGCGGACCCGACCGGTGGTCCAGTTGAGCGCCCCGACGAGGTGGGCGCGGAACGCCTCCTCACCGTAGCTGCCCTCGGTGTGGCCCATGCCGGTGTAGAACGATCGACCACCGTCGTAGTCCCGGCACCAGGACACCGGGTGGAAGGCGCCGTTGGCGGCCGGCCCCGGGTTGTAGTGCCGCTCCTCGACCTGGGCGAGCGTGTGCACGGTGCCGATCGGGTTCGGGTCCCAGTTCTCCCAACGGTCGGAGCGGGTGATGGTCAGCGGCAGCGACGCCGTGGCCGGATGTTTCCGGTCCAGGATGTCGACCACCGCGCGGTTCACCGCCGGCGGCTCGGGCGCGGTGGTGCTGCCCGTGAACAGGCGCAGGTCGGCGAGCTGGACCAGCGGCTCCCCGCTGTTCGCGGTGATGTTCAACCGGTAGCGGGTGAACTCCTGCGGTGTGGCGATGTCGAACCGGCGGGTCTGGAACCGGTCCGGGAAGCTCTGGCCGGTGCGCCGGTCCAGATCGGACCAGTTCTGCCCGTCGTTGGAGCCCTGCAGGGTCCAGTCCTTCGGGTCCCGGCCGGCGGAGTCGTTCGCCGACGTCAGCGCGTACCCGGTGATCCGCTTGGGGGCGGCCAGTTGGTAGGCCACCCACCCGGTCGGGGTGCGGACCAGCCACTTGGTGTTGGCGTCGCCGTCGGTCAGCTTCTCCTTGGTCTCGCTCGGCGGGTTCTCGCCGCTGGCGGTCACCGCGGCCACCGGCTCGGCCACCGGGATGGCGCCCGCCGGGCGGGTGCCGATCAGACCGGTGAACCAGGCCGAGTCGACCTGGGCGCGGGCGGCGTCGGCGATGCCGACGAAGCCGCCGCCGGCCTTCAGGTAGCTCTGCAGCGCCGACTCCTGGTCGCGGTTGAGCGCGGCGCCCGTCGCGGAGAGGAAGACCACGCTGCGGTACGCGGACAGCCCGGCAGTGGTGAAGGCGGCCGGATCCGTGGTGGCCGTGACATCGATGTCATGAGCGGCACCAAGCTGCTTGATGGTGTCCACCGCTCGGGAAACCGGGTCCTGCTGCTCGGCCACCGGACCGTGGAACACGAGGACCGCTGTCTGCTGCGCCGCCTGCGGGGCGGCTGCCGGCCGTGGCGCGGCCACCGCTCCCGGTGCGGCTGCCGCCGTCGACGCCGGGATCAGTGCCGCGAAGGCCGCCATCGCGGCCAGGACTCGTCGTGGTTGTCTGGTCATCCCCGTCCCCACTTTCGGTTGGGTCAGCTTCCGTGCGTGTGGGTGTGGCCCTGGAACCGGTGGATCGCCTCCTCGGCACCCGGCGGCATGCTGCCGTCGGCGTTGCGCACCAGGAAGATCCCGGCCATGCCGCCGTCGGAGTGCGTCTGCACGTGGCAGTGGTACATCCACGCCCCGGGTCCGACGCCCTCTCCGGCCAGCACCTGGAAGCCGAACGAGCTGCCCGGATTGAGGTCCTTGTTGTCGATGACCAGGCTCGGGTCGGCCGGCCCCTCAAGCATTCCGGTGCGGTTGTCCGCCCAGCGGTGGGCGTGCAGGTGGAAGGTGTGGAACAGGTTGCCGTGCCCGATGGCGATCCACTCCACCCGCTGGCCCAGGTTCGCCTCGAACATGGGCGTGTCCGGTGCCATCCGGTTGTTGATCAGCATGTCGTGGAACACCACTGTGAACTGCTTCTCCGGCAGGATGTCGCCGCGTCGGCGGACGACAAGCGCGCCGTACAGCCCCTTGGCCACTCCGGCGCTGCCGTGGTCGGTGCCCATGGCGTGGTCGTGGTAGTGCCAGTAGCCGGCGCTGCCCGGCAGGTACCGGCGACCCGACGCGGCCACCATCTCCCGCGAGCGCCAGACGTACGTACGCGTTTCGCCGGGGTTGTTGAACGAGGCGTTCAGCGGGCTGCCGTCGGAATCGGTGCTGTAGTCCACCCCGTGCGGATGGATGGAGAGCCGCTGACCTGTGGTGTTGACCAGGGTGATCTCCAGGGTGTCACCCTCGTACATCTCCAGCAGCGGACCCGGCACGGTGGCCTGGCCGGGCGCCAGGCCGTAGCCGAACAGGCCGTCGGGCAATTGCTCGGCGTAGATGGTGACCTTCTTCGTGACGCCGGCGGCAGCCTGTGCGGGGCTACCTCCGAACGTGCTGCCGATCGCGGGGGCGGCGGCCCCCAGCGCACCGGCGGCCAGCGCACCGGTGGCGATCAGGGATCTGCGGGACAGGTGACGATGGGAGCCAAGGCCGTGATCGTCCATGGGTCTCCGTTCCCGACCGGGCGAAGACGCGACGAGGGCAGGGTGCAATGACCGCCGAGCACGGGGCGGCAGCACGACTGAGGTGAGGCTCGTCGCGGACTTTGCTCGGAAGACTCAGAGCTTTCGGTGGATGTCTGAAACTTATGTAGTCCATCGACGAAAGTCCAGGTCTGATTGCAAAAAGATTACCTTGACATCACGACGGCGTTCGATTGACATGATCCTGACACACAGTCCGTCGGCCGGCTCGACCAGGAATCCTGGCGGGCTCACCGGTGGTGGGCGCAGCAACGACGCCGGGCTGACTCAGTGCTGAGGCAGCCCGGCGGACAGCCGTACGGAAGGGATCGTCAGAGCTGGTGGTCGTCGGCCGGCCGGCTCGGCGGCTGCGGCGGCTGGTCGGGCTGACCGAGCTGCGCGACCCGGGTCGGGTCGAGGACCCGGGAGAGGAACGCGCGGGTCCGTTCGTGCTTCGGGTCGCCGAGCACCTCCTGCGGCGGCCCCTGCTCGACCACCACACCGCCGTCCATGAACACGACCCGGTCGGCCACGTCGCGGGCGAATGCCATCTCGTGGGTGACCACCATCATCGTCATGCCGTCCTCGGCCAGCTTGCGCATGACGGTGAGCACGTCACCGACCAACTCCGGGTCGAGCGCCGAGGTCGGCTCGTCGAAGAGCATCAGCTTCGGCTCCATCGACAGTGACCGGGCGATCGCGGCCCGCTGCTGCTGCCCACCGGAGAGCTGCGCCGGAAAGGCGTCGGCCTTGTCGGTCAGCCCCACCCGGTCCAGGTTGGCCCGAGCGACGCGCTCCGCCTCGGCCCGGCCCCGGCGCAGCACCCGACGCTGGGCGATGGTGAGGTTGTTCAGCACGGTCAGGTGCGGAAACAGGTTGAACGACTGGAAGACCATGCCGATGCCACGGCGCACCGCGTCGATCTCAACGTCCGGGTCGGTCATCTCGACCCCGTTGACCCAGATCCTGCCGGCCGTCGGCTCCTCCAACAGGTCGACGCAGCGCAGCAGCGTCGACTTGCCGGACCCGGACGGCCCGATCACGCAGACCACCTCGCCCTGGCCGACCTCGAAGTCGATGCCCTTGAGCACTTCGAGGGGCCCGAAGGACTTGTGCAGGTCGCGGATCTCGACGGCCGGGCGGGGTGCAGTGCTCGTCATGGGGTCACCGGGCCTTGGCGTAGCGGAGTTCGAGACGGCGTACCAGCTGGGACAGCGGCAGGGTGATGATCAGGTAGGCGAGACCGGCCACCAGCAGCGGGGTGGCGTTCACCCGGTCGTTGAGCATGTCCCGACCGAACTTGGTGACCTCGATCGTCTGTGCCGTCACACCCAACACGTACGCCAGCGACGAGTCCTTGGTGAGCAGGATGAGTTCGTTCGTCAGCGGCGGTATCACGATCCGGAACGCCTGCGGGATGACGATCGTGCGCATGGCGGTGAAGTGCGACATGCCGAGGGTGCGAGCCGCCTCCATCTGCCCCTTCGGCACGGCCTGGATGCCGGCCCGGATGGTCTCCGCCATGTACGCCGCGGCGGTCAGGCCGAGGCCGATCGCGATGGAGCCGAACACCCCGCCCGGAATCTCCCGCTCCGGAAAGGCGATCGGGATTCCGTACCCCACGAGGAAGAGCACCAGCAGCGCGGGCAGCCCCCGGAACAGCTCGATGTAGGCCGTCGCCAGCCAGCGGTACGGGGCGACCCGGGAGAGCCGCATCAGCGCGAGGATGGTCCCGAACACAAGACCGAAGGCGAACGCGCCAAGCGTGTAGAGAACTGTGTTGCGCAGCGCGACGGTGATGATCGTCGGGAACATCGACTTGATGATGTCGACGCGGAAGAACGCGTCGGCCAACCTGTCCCAGTCCGCGGCGACGAACACCGCGGCGATGATGGCGATGAAGACCAGGTACTGCAGCCCGAGGGACAGCCGCTCCCGCTGGCGGCGTCGCAGCTTCACGTTCGCTCGTTGCCTTCCCGGAGGTTATCGACCCGCCTTGCGCGCGGGACGCGCGCCAGGCTGCTGGGAGCTGCGATCACGCGCTCGGCCGCTTGCCGATCCACTTCTCGTAGATCGTGTCGTAGGTGCCGTCCTGCTTGGCCTTGGCCAGCGCCTCGTTGATCTTCTTGAGCAGTTCCGGGTTGGCGTCCTTCTTCACCGAGAAGCCGTACTGCTCGCCGGTGTCGAACTCGGCGGCCACCTGGAAACCGCCCGGGTTCTTCTTGAGGTACTCACTCCAGACCGGCAGGTCGTTGATGGCGGCCTCGACCTGGCCGTTGGCGACCGCCTGCTGCTCGGCGGCGAGGTCCTCGAACTCGACGAGCTTGAGACCCTTCTCCGCCTCGAACTTCTTGGCGTAGTCCCGACCGGTGGTGGCCGCCTGGACGCCCACCTTCCTGCCCCTGAGGTCATCGAGCGACTTGTACGCCTTACCCGTCTTCACCAGCAACGCCTGGGTGGCGTCGAAGTACGGGTCGGAGAAGTTCATCACCTTCTGCCGCTCCGCAGTGATCGTCATGCCGGCGGCCGCCGCGTCGCACTTGCCGGTGTTCAGGTCCTGACCGGACTTGATCCCCTCGAACGGAGTATCGATGATCGTCTGCTGGACGCCCAGATCCTTGGCCACCAGATCCATGATCTCGACGTCGAAGCCGGTCACCGTGCCGCTGGCGTCCTTGGACTGGAACGGCGGATACGGCAGGTGGGTGCAGACGGTCAGCTTGCCCGCCTCAACCAGCTTGACCCCGCTCGCCTGGACCTCACTGTCGTCCTTCTTGGCACATCCCGCGGTGACGGCGAGGGCGGCGACCGCCACGACGAGTCCGGCCTGCCGGACAGCGTTCTGGAACCTCATGGCTGTGTCCCTCCGGTTCGGCTCACCGGTCACCGGAAGCCAGGTTGGTGCTGAGACTTGAGACAGGCGACGGTACCTGATTCAGGCCGCCGGTCCCAGACCGCACCGAGTCGGCAGACCGGTGGGCGACCATCGGCCGACGCAGAACCGGACAGTCGATCCGGAACAAGGCGTCAACCGCCGGTCCCCTCGGCCGCCCCGTCCGGGGTGAAGGCTGCCCCTTCCGGGTCTGTGCTGAGAAACACGTGCTGATGGCCGTGGCCGGCGTCGACGCTGACCTGGTCGAGCTGGGTCGCCGCGACCGACCAGCCCGTGACGGCCTCGGCCGCCTGTCGGGCGGTGACGGCCAACAGGGCGGCGCGCTGTGCCGCCGGGACGGTAGCGGCCAGCGCGTAGGTGTCGACGGCCAGGGCCGCCTGCTGAATTGCGCCCCGCAGCCCACCCCGCGCCACGTTCGTGGCGGTGGTCCCCGAGGGCGGGTCGGCGAACGGCTCGGCCGCCTGACGCAGGCTCTCCTGCCACCGCTTGGCCTGCTCCGGATCCGGCGCGCGCCCGGCCGACGTGTCCGCCTTGAGGGCGGTCAGGATGGGAGCGATCTGGTCGCTGACCCGGCGAGCCGTCTCCGTCAACTCCACGATCTGCTGGGCGTCCCGCTTCGCCTCGGCCTGTTTAAGGGACGCGATGGACGCCTCGGTGGCGTCCGGTCGACCCACCTGGTAGCCGATCAGCCCACCCACCAGGGCGGTGACCAGTGCGATCGCCCCGGCGACCGCCACAACGCGCGTGGTACGGCGACGACTCACGTCGGCCTTGTCCGACAGATAGGAAGGCCGGCCGGTGCGACGCGCCATCGCATCTCCTCACATCGATGGGCATGCGGGGCCAAAGGGTAGCTGTCCGGCTGGACGCCCGTCGAGTGCGAGTTGTCGCCCCCGACAACCTCGCCGAGCGGTCGGTCCGGCGGTCATCATCGCCGGCGCGTTGCCGGGCAGCGGCACCTTCCGCCGGTCCGCGAGCGTGCCCTAGCTAGTACTGCAAAGGCAGTGGACCGGCTGCATGCCCGTATCGGGTCTCGGTTTCGCCGTTCGGAGCTGCGGCGGCGGGCGCGTCAGCACCTGTCGCGGGGGTGCCGGTGGGGTGGGTGACGATGGACGAGGCCTACGGCAAGTCGAAGCCCAAAGGGTGTGGTTGGAACATCGGGATGCGGTTTCTGTGGTCGCGACCCGCCGCAACGACGACAGGCGAGTTGAGCGGATGCGAGATCAGGAGACGGACGTCCCGCGCTTCCAGCGCGCGAGAGATGCCCATTCACCAAAGCGCGGGAACGACTCCCAGTGGGTGGAGACGTTGACGCCGCTGCGGTCTTCCTTGGTGGTCTCTCTGGTGGCGTCGTTGCTGTTTAGCCGCTGAGCGACGCCGTCCTCGCCGAACTGGAACTTGTCCACTCGGGTAGCGCCGGAGAGGGTTGCCGCGCTCTCGTCGGGATAGTCCCACTGAGTGATGCCATGGAGAAACAGGTGATCATTGCTGCGACGAAAGGAATACCTCAGTGGTTGGCGGCCGTACTCATCGAAAAACCAGACACCGACGTGATTGTTGCCCCACGCAATCTCGATGACCGCATCAGGCGCAGCGGCGCCGGACGGGTCGCGCAAGGCAACGGTGTAGAACTCCCCTGCCGCGTCTCGGGCGGCAGCTTGCTGCGCCGACATGGGTTCGATCGGCTTGTGTCGCCGAAAGGACCACCGGCGGCTGTAGGTCACCGGACCTGTTGGCTCAGACACGCATCTCCCTTGGCCGGCGACGGATGCAGCTTACCGTTGCTGTCTCGGATCGTGATGCCAAGCAGGTCCGCTTCGTCCAGCACTGCCTGCGGGATGGGTTTTGTTCTGTGGTGGTACTCGGGGATGAATGAGTGGCTCAGTTCCTGTCCAGTGTGGTCGCCAATCTGGTCCCGAGGTGCGGTCACCGGGATGTCGCGCCACGGGGAGCCGGCCCGGATGCGTCGATATTCGTACCGGCGAAGGGGCTACCGACCGTCAGTCGTGACCGGCGCCGGGAACTCCTCGGTGCCGAGGACCCGTAGCAGCGACAGGCGCTCGCGGGCCTCGTCGTCGGCCGGCGTCAGCACCAGCAGCTGCTGGCCCAGATCCGGGGTGACCAGGGTTTCGCAGTCCATGGTGAGCCGGCCGACCCGCGGGTGCTCGAACGTCTTGCGGTCGCTGCGGCGTACCGCAACCTCGTGTTCCGCCCACAGCCGATCGAAGTCGGCGCTGGCGGTGCGGAGGGTCGCGATCAGGCCGGCGACCTCCGGGTCGCCTGCCCGTCGGCCAGCCACCGCGCGCAGATCGGCCACGTGCTGCCGGCCCAGCCGTTCGCGTTCCGGAACGGACGAGACGGGGTGCGTGTCCGGTTCGGTGAACCAGCGATAGATCAGGTAGCGGCGGTAGCCGGTGAAACCGGTGTGGTCACCGGCCAGCAGCATCGACGCCCGGTTCTGAGCCAGCACCACGCCCAGGTCGGAGATGACCATAGCCGGGGTGTCACCGAGCAGGTCCAGCATCCGCAGCAGACCGGCCCGGGCCAGCCGGGCGGTGTCGGCGCCCGGCTGCGGTTGGTGCCCGGCCAGGCGGAACAGGTGGTCCCGTTCGTCGTCGGACAGCCGCAGCGCACGGGCCAGCGCGACCAGCAGCTGCGTCGACGGCTGGCTGCTGCGGCCCTGCTCCAGGCGGACCACGTAGTCCACCGACATGCCGGCCAGCATCGCCACCTCCTCCCGGCGCAGACCGGTGGTGCGGCGGCGCGGCCCGTCGGCCAGGCCGACCTCGGCCGGGCGGATCGTCTCCCGGCGGCGGCGCAGGAAATCGGCCAGCTCGTCACGTTCCATGCGACCATGCTCCCTCGCCGGGTGGCCGGGAGACAGGGAGCGGCGCTCCCACGACAAGCGCTCCGCTCCCGGGTCCGGCGGATCCGGCGCAGGCTGGGGACATGCAGAAACGAACTCTTGGTGAGCACGGTCCGACCGTCTCCGCGCTGGGTCTGGGCGGAATGAGCATGTCCGGCTCGTACGGGCCGGCCGACCGCGGTGAGAGCATCGCCACCGTGCATGCCGCGCTGGAGGCCGGCGTCACGCTTATCGACACCGCCGACTTCTACGGCATGGGCCACAACGAGCTGCTGCTCGGCGAGGCGCTGCGCGGCCGGGACCGGGACAGCTATCAACTCAGTGTCAAATTCGGTCAGCTGGTCGGGCCCGGCATGCGGTTCTCCGGCGCCGACGGTCGGCCCGAGGCGGTCAAGAACTTCCTGTCGTACACGCTGACCCGCCTCGGGGTCGACCACATCGACATCTACCGCCCGGCCCGGGTCGACCCGCAGGTGCCGGTCGAGGACACCATCGGCGCGATCAAGGAGCTGATCGAGGCGGGGTACGTCCGGTATGCCGGGCTGTCCGAGGTCGGGGCTGCCACGATCCGCCGGGCCCATGCCGTGCACCCGATCGCTGACCTGCAGATCGAGTACTCGCTGCTGTCACGGGCGATCGAGGCCGAGGTGCTGCCGACGCTGCGTGAGCTGGGCATCGGGCTGACCGCGTACGGCGTGCTCAGCCGGGGCCTGCTCAGCGGGCACTGGGCGCCCGGCCGCGACGGCGACCACCGCAACCACAGCCCACGCTTCTCCGAGGAGAACACCGCGCACAACCTGACCCTGGTGGACTCCCTGCGCCGGGTCGCCGACGCCAAGGGCTGCACGGTCGCCCAGTTGGCGATCGCCTGGGTCGCCGCGCAGGACGAGCGCATCGTCCCGCTCATCGGCGCCCGCACCCGGGAGCGGCTGGCCGAGGCACTTCCGGCGATCGGCCTGGAGCTGACCGGCGACGACCTGGCCGAGATCGAGAAGGCGGTGCCGGCCGGGTCAGCCCGTGGAGACCGATACCCGACGGCGTTCATGGCCGCCCTCGAGGTCGGCAACTGAACCACGCACGGGCCTGAGGGACGTGAAGAAACGGTGACGACCACCGGACCGCCCCGCGTGCGTCCGGCACATCCGGCCGGTGTGTTGATCGTCGACGACGCCGACGAGCCCCGGCCGACGCACTGGTGCGTCGGCCGGGGCTCGTCGGTGGATGCCGGTCAGGCGACGTCGAACCGGTCCAGCTCCATGACCTTGGTCCAGGCGGTCACGAAGTCGGCCACGAACTTGTCGCGGGCGTCCTGGCTGGCGTACACCTCGGCGAGGGCGCGCAGCTGCGAGTTGGAGCCGAAGATGAGGTCAACCGCGCTGGCGGTCCACTTCACCTCGTCGGTGGCCAGGTCGCGGATCTCGTACACGTGCTCCTCGGACTTCGACACGGTCCACCGGGTGCCCGGGGAGAGCAGGTTCGCGAAGAAGTCGTTGCTGAGCACGCCCGGCCGGTCGGTGAGGACACCGTGCTGGCTGCCACCGGTGTTGGCACCGAGGGAGCGCAGGCCGCCGACGAGGACGGTCATCTCCGGCGCGGTCAGGTTGAGCATGTACGCGCGGTCGATGAGCAGCACCTCCGGCTGGGTCTTCTCACCCGGACGCAGGTAGTTGCGGAACCCGTCGGCGCGCGGCTCCATGACGCGGAACGACTCGACGTCGGTCTGCTCCTGGGTGGCGTCCGTGCGACCCGGCCGGAACGGCACCGTCACCTCGACGCCGGCGTCCCGCGCCGCCTTCTCGACGGCTGCCGAACCGGCCAGCACGATGAGGTCCGCGAGCGAGATCTTCGCGCCGCCGGCCTCGTTGAACTCCCGCTGGATGCCCTCCAGGACACCGAGCACCGTCGCCAGCTGCTCGGGCTGGTTGACCTCCCAGTTGCGCTGCGGCTCCAGGCGGATCCGCGCGCCGTTCGCACCGCCGCGCTTGTCGGTGTGCCGGAAGCTCGCGGCGGACGCCCAGGCGGTGGAGACCAGCTGGGCGGTCGTCAGACCGGACTCCAGGACCTTCGCCTTGAGCGCGGCGACGTCGGCGTCACCGACAAGCTCGTGGTCGACGGCCGGCACCGGGTCCTGCCACAGCTGCGGCTCGGCCACCCACGGGCCGAGGAAACGCTCGATCGGTCCCATGTCCCGGTGCAGCAGCTTGTACCAGGCCTTGGCGAAGGCCAACGCGAACTCGTCGGGGTTCTCCAGGAAACGGCGCGAGATCTTCTCGTACGCCGGGTCGACGCGCAGCGACAGGTCCGTCGTGAGCATCGTCGGCTTGTACTTCTTCGCCGGGTCGAACGGGTCCGGGATGATCGCCTCGGCGTCCTTGGCGACCCACTGCTTCGCGCCACCCGGGCTGGTGGTCAGCTCCCACTCGTAGCCGAACAGGATCTCGAAGAAGCGGTTGCTCCACTGGGTCGGCACGTCGGTCCACGTCACCTCGAGACCGCTGGTGATCGTGTCGGCACCCTTGCCGCTGCCGTGGGTGCTCAGCCAGCCGAGACCCTGCGCCTCCAGCGGGGCACCCTCGGGCTCCGGGCCGACGTGGTTGTCGGCGACAGCGGCACCGTGGGTCTTGCCGAAGGTGTGACCACCGGCGATGAGAGCGACGGTCTCCTCGTCGTTCATCGCCATCCGGCCGAAGGTCTCCCGGATGAAGTGCGCCGCGGCGGCCGGGTCCGCGTTACCACGCGGGCCCTCCGGGTTGACGTAGATGAGACCCATCTCGGTCGAGCCGACGCCGGCCGCCATCTCCTTCTCGGAGGCGTACCGCTCGTCACCGAGCCAGGTGTCCTCCGGACCCCAGAAGATCTCCTCGGGCTCCCAGACGTCCTCCCGGCCGAAGCCGAAGCCGAAGGTCTTGAAGCCCATCGACTCCAGGGCCACGTTGCCGGCCAGCACGATCAGGTCGGCCCAGGAGATCTTCTGGCCGTACTTCTGCTTGACCGGCCAGAGCAGCCGACGCGCCTTGTCGAGGTTGGCGTTGTCCGGCCAGCTGTTCAGCGGCGCGAAGCGCTGGCCGCCGTCGCCGGCGCCACCGCGGCCGTCCTCGATGCGGTACGTGCCGGCAGAGTGCCAGCTCATCCGGATCATCAGGCCGCCGTAGTGGCCGAAGTCGGCCGGCCACCAGTCCTGCGAGGTGGTGAGCACCTCGACGATGTCCCGCTTGAGGGCCTCGACGTCGAGCTTGGCGAACTCCTTGGCGTAGCTGAAGTCCTCCCCCAGCGGGTTGCCCTTGGACGAGTGGGCGTGCAACACCGAGAGGTCGAGCTGGTTGGGCCACCAGTCCCGGTTGGTGCGCGGACGGCCGCCGGTCTTCGGGGTCGGCGAGTCGATCGCCGGGTTCTCGCTCTCGCTGCCGTGCGCGGTCACCGAGTCGTGCGCCACCGGGCAGCCGGCCGCTGCCTTCTGGTCCACGCCCTGTGCACTGGTGGGGCGGTTGTCCTGGGTGTCGCTCATGAACTTCCTTCCGAGCTTGCGGATCTCTGGGGCGTACGGGTGGCCGCGCAGTCGGGGCAGCTGCCCCAGTAGACGACCTCCGCCTCGTCGACCACGAAACCGTGGTCGACGGGGGCGGTGAGACAGGGGGCGTGACCGACGGCGCAGTCGACGTCGGCGATCACACCGCAGGAGCGGCAGACGACATGGTGGTGGTTGTCCGCGACCCGGGACTCGTAGCGGGCGGTCGCGCCGGCCGGCTGGATACGCCGGACCAGACCAGCGTCGGTGAGGACACGCAGCACGTCGTACACCGCCTGGTGGGAGACCGTCGGATGATCGGCCCGCACCAGCGCGATCACCGCGTCGGTGCCGATGTGCGGGTGGTCACGCAACGCCGCGAGCACCGCCAATCGGGGCCGGGTCACCCGCAGCGAGGCGGCCCGCAGTTGCGCCTCGAAGTCGGACATCACCTGCCGAACACTAGCCCACTTTTCTGGAACGGATCAAGTTTTAGCCGGGTCGACGCGCCGCCGTGGCGAAGGATTCACCCAGGCCCGCCGCGATAGTAAAAAATAATCCGGACGGCCATGTCGAGAACCGACACCTGGCTCCGTCCCCGGGGTGAACGCGACCACGACGGGTCGCGCACCAGCGTCGAGGAGAGTCACGATGGCCAAGTACCTGCTGCTCAAGCACTACCGAGGCGGCCCCACGGCGGTCAACGACGTACCCATGGACCAGTGGGCGCCGGCGGAGGTCTCGGCCCACATGCAGTACATGCGCGACTTCGCGGCCCGCCTCGAGGAGACCGGCGAGTTCGTCGACGCGCAGGCGCTCGCCCCCACCGGGACGTTCGTCCGCTACGACGGCGAGGGTCAACCGCCGGTCACCGACGGCCCGTTCGCCGAGACCAAGGACCTCATCGCCGGCTGGATGGTGATCGACGTCGACAGCTACGAGCGCGCCGTCGAGCTGGCCGGGGAGCTGTCGGCCGCCCCGGGTGCGGGCGGCAAGCCGATCCACGAGTGGCTCGAGCTGCGCCCGTTCCTGACCGAGCCGCCCACCATCACCGAGTGAACGAGTCCCTGCTGCGGGGCCTCACGCCGAGCGTGCTCGGCATCCTCGTCCGCCGCGGAGCCGACTTCGCGGCGGCCGAGGACGCCGTGCAGGACGCGCTTGTCGAGGCGGTGCGCGGCTGGCCGGCCGACCCGCCGCGCGACCCGAAGGGCTGGCTGGTCACCGTGGCCTGGCGCCGGTTCCTCGACGCGACCCGGGCGGACGCGGCACGTCGCCGACGCGAGGACGCCGCGGACGAGGAGCCGCCACCCGGGCCCGTGCCAGCGGTGGACGACACGCTGTGGCTCTACTTCCTCTGCGCCCACCCGTCGCTGACGCCGTCGTCGGCGGTAGCGCTCACGTTGCGCGCCGTCGGTGGCCTGACCACCCGCCAGATCGCGCACGCCTACCTGGTCCCCGAGGCGACGATGGCGCAACGGATCAGCCGGGCGAAACGCACCGTCGCCGCGGTGCGGTTCGACCAACCCGGCGACGTCGCGACCGTGCTGCGCGTGCTCTACCTGGTCTTCAACGAGGGCTACTCCGGCGATGTCGACCTCGCCGCCGAGGCCATCCGGCTGACCCGGCAGCTCGCGGCGGCCATCGACCACCCCGAGGTGGCCGGCCTGCTCGCCCTCATGCTGCTGCACCACGCCCGGCGGGCCGCCCGGATCGCGCCCGACGGCACCCTGGTGCCGCTCGCCGAACAGGACCGCGGCCGGTGGGACACCGCGTCGATCGCCGAGGGCGTCGAGATCCTCCAGGCGGCCCTCGCCCGCGACCGGCTGGGCGAGTTCCAGGCCCAGGCGGCCATCGCGGCACTGCACGCCGACGCGCCCACCGCGCAGCAGACCGACTGGGTGCAGATCGTCGAGTGGTACGACGAACTCGCCCGGCTTACCGACAGCCCGATCGTCCGGCTCAATCGCGCGGTGGCCGTCGGTGAGGCCGACGGCGCGCGGGCCGGTCTCGCGGCGCTCGCGGCGGTTGCCGACACGCTGCCCCGCTTCACGGCGGTCGCGGCGTACCTGCACGAGCGCGACGGCAGTGTGGCGACGGCCGCGCGACTGTACGCCGAGGCGGCCCGGAAGGCGTCCAACCTGGCCGAGCGCGACCATCTGACCCGCCAGGCCGCGCGGCTCAACGCCCTACCGCCGCGCTGACCGGCGCCCCACCCGCATCCCTCGCGCGATCATCGGATGATTCGGGTCCGGAAAGCGTCCGGAAGTTTTCGGAAGGTAGCCCTCGCGCCCAGAACGGCCACCCGAGCCTCAGTCGCGGCCCAGCCGCTACTGATCGACTACTGACCTGGATAGACACCAACCGTCCGACCTCCGCTGGCCGTCGCGGGTCTACCGCGATGTTTCCGAAAATTGTTGACAAGGGGACGACCAGGTTAATACGGTCCCCATCGACGGCATTCAATCGCCGTCAATGTCAGTCCCCGCGAACCACTGCGCCGGTCGTCGTGCGGGACGACCGGCAAACCACCACCGAGCGGCACGACGACAGTGGCCGGCACCGGGCCACCGGCAGCCTGCCGAGGCGTGCCGCGTTGCTGGCCCCCGCCAGCCGTCACGAGGAGGCACCACGCACATGAGCGACACCAGCCACATCCCCATCGCACGAAGAGGACGCGGCCGCATGCGGTTGCTCCTCGGCGCCGCGTGCGCCGCCGTCCTGGCGGTGACCGGCACGATGACGGCCACCAACGCGTACGCCGAGGCCGACCGGACGCTCACCTCGAGCCTGACCGGCACGCACAACGGCTACTACTTCTCCTTCTGGAAGGACGGCGGCAACGCCAGCATGACGCTGCGCGAAAACGGTCGTTACTCCAGCAGTTGGGACCGCAGCACCAACAACTGGGTCGGTGGCAAGGGCTGGGCCACCGGCTCCCGGCGGACGGTCAGCTACTCGGCCAACTACAACCCGGGCAACAACAACACCTACCTCGCCCTGTACGGATGGACGCGCAACCCGCTCATCGAGTACTACGTGGTGGAGAACTTCGGTAGCTACAACCCGAGCAGCGGCGCCCAGCGGCTCGGCACGGTCACCACCGACGGCGGCACCTACGACATCCTGCGCAGCCAGCGGGTGAACGCCCCGTCGATCGACGGTAACCAGACGTTCTACCAGTACTGGAGCGTCCGCCAGTCGAAGCGCTCGAGTGGCACCATCACCACCGCGAACCACTTCGACGCCTGGGCCCGCGCCGGCCTGAACCTGGGCAGCAACCACTCGTACCAGATCATGGCCACCGAGGGCTACCAGAGCCAGGGCAGCTCCGACGTCACCGTCTCGGAGGGTGGCGGCGGCAACCCGACCTCCGGGCCGACCTCCGCGCCCACCACCGGCAACCCCGGGACCGGCAACTGCAACGCGTCGCTCTCCGCGGGTCAGCAGTGGGGTGACCGGTTCAACCTGAACGTCGCGGTCAGCGGCACCAGCAACTGGGTGGTCAGCCTCGGCCTCGGTGGTGGCCAGAGCATCCAGAACAGCTGGAACGCCTCCGTCAGCGGCACCAGCGGTACCGTCACCGCCAGGCCGAACGGCAACGGCAACAACTTCGGAATCACGATCATGGCCAACGGCAACTGGAACTGGCCGACGGTCACCTGCCGCACCGGCTGAGCCGCACCACCTCCTGACACCATCGCTGGCGTGGCGGCCTCGGCCGCCACGCCAGCGGTGCGTCGTCAGACCTGCGGGACGGCCGACTCCTGTGCTGCCGACTCCTGTCCTGCCGATTCCGGCGCTGCCGACTCCTCGGCCGACGGCTCCTTCGTCGGATCCGCCGCCGGCTCGTCGTCGGCTGTCCCGGTCGGCGCCGCCGTCGGTTCATCCGCCGGCGCTGTCGTCGGGTCCGCCGCCGTGCTCTCGGGCGAGGCCGGCTCGGACGCACCGCCGGTGTTCTCGCCGGGCGGCGTCGGCTGGCCGGCCGGGGCCGCGCCGGCCGAACCGCTGGGCGTCGGGGTCGGCGATCCGGTCGCGCGGACCGGCAGGCCGGCCGACCCGCGGGTGTCCGGTTCACCGCCGCCGACGCCCGGGCCGGGCCCGCGCTGCGACGGCAGCGTCGGCGACACCGAGGGCGGCGTCGACGGTTTGTCGCTCCGGCCCGGCATCATCCCGATGGGATCGGCGAACACCAGCACGGCGGCCGCGGCGGCCATCGATCCGAGCAGCATCGCGAGCACCTTCGGGCCCGGGCCGCCGCCCGGCCGCGTCGCCGCGCTGCCGACGACCGGCCGCTGGACCTGGGTACGCT
The DNA here is from genome assembly GCF_040649135.1 of Micromonospora sp. NPDC049047. Taxonomy (NCBI): domain Bacteria; kingdom Bacillati; phylum Actinomycetota; class Actinomycetes; order Micromonosporales; family Micromonosporaceae; genus Micromonospora; species Micromonospora sp. NPDC049047. The sequence goes on along the minus strand of NZ_JBEZEY010000015.1, from coordinate 132,758 downwards.
CGGCCGGCGCTCCGACCAGTGGCGCGACGGCGGTCCGCAGCAGCTCGTCGGACGGACCCGCGAGCGCCTGCGCCGCCGCGGCCATCGCCGCAGCCGTCGGGAAGCGCCGAGCCCGCTCCTTGGCCATCGCGGTGGCGACCAGCCGCTGGACCGCCGCCGGCACGTCCTCGGGCAGCGGCTGTGGCTCCTCGTCGAGATGCCGCAGCGCCACCGCCACCGCGTTCTCACCCTCGTGCGGGGGCCTGCCGGCGAGGCAGTGGTAGACGACGGCCCCCAGCGCGTAGATGTCGATCGCCGGCCTGGTCTCGTTCCGCACTACCTGCTCGGGTGCCATGTAGAGGGCGGTACCGACGACCTGGTTCGTGCCGGTCAGGCTCGCCGCCTCCTGGGTCACCGCGACGCCGAAGTCGACGAGCACGACGTGCCCGTCCGGCTCGATGATCAGGTTGCTGGGCTTGACGTCACGGTGCACCACGCCGGCGTCGTGGGCGGCCTGCAGCGCACGGGCGGTCTGCGCGGCGATCGACATCGTCTCGGCCGCGTCCAGCCGGCCGACCTCGGCGATCCGCTCCGACAGGGGCTGACCCTGCACGCACTCCATCACGATGTACGCGAGCGCGTCGGGCCCGGACACCTCACCGTAGTCGTAGACCTGGGCGATGCCGGGATGACGCAGGGCCGCCATCGCCCGGGCCTCGCGCCGGAACCGCTCGCCGAAGCCGGCGTCGGCGACCAGTCGAGGTTGCAGCATCTTGACCGCGACGCAGCGGTCCAGGGTCTCGTCGACCGCCCGCCAGACGTCACCCATCCCACCGCTGGCGATGCTCTCGACCAGACGGTAACGGTCTCCGACGACTTGCCCCACAATCGGCATGACACCCTCGGTACCCCGGACTCCTCGATCTCAAGCACGGGGACGCCGGGTCGGCTCCCGGACCGCTGGTGGGGCGGGGTTCCGGCCGGGTCAGACGGTGATGACGACCTTGGCCCGCGCGTGCTCGCCTTCGAGGTACCGGATGGCCCGGGGCACCTCGTGCAGGGGATAGCTGCGGTCGATGACCGGGGTGAGGCGGCCGGCTTCGGCGTGGGCGCGCAGCGTGTCGAGGTGCTGCCGGGCGGGCACGGTGGTGAGGACGACGATGCGGTGTCGGACGAAAGGGGCCAGCAGCCGGCCGCGCGCGATCAGCCCGATCGGCCCGACGAGGCTGCCGCCGCGGTACACACCGCCGCCGGAGAGCACAAGCGTCCCGGTCGGGGTCAGCACCCGTCGCAGCGCCCGCAGTGAGCGGTTGCCGACCAGGTCGAACACCACGTCGTAGCGGCGGGTGTCGAGCGCGAAGTCGTCGCGGGTGTAGTCGACGACGTGGTCGGCGCCGAGGGAACTGACGAGTTCGACGTTGCGGGTGCTGCACACGGCGGTCACTGTCGCGCCGAGCGCGGTGGCCAACTGGACCGCCAGCGTGCCGACCCCGCCGGAGGCGCCGTTGACGAGCACGCGGTGGCCGGGCTCGACCGGCCCGGCGGCCAGGCCCATGAGTGCGGTGACGCCGGCCAGTGGCAGGGCGGCGGCCTGCTGCGCCGTCAGGTTCGCCGGCTTCGCCGCGACCAGGCTCTCGGGCACACACACGTACTGCGCGAAGGCGCCGTTGGCGTCACCGAGGTCGCCGAAGACGGCGTCACCCGGCTGGAACTCCCGAACGTGGGCGCCGACGGCCTCGACCCGGCCGGCGAAGTCCCGGCCCCGGATGCGGGCCCGGGGCCGGGAGCGGCCCAGCGCCAGCCGCGCCAGCCGTGGATCGCCGCGCATGGCATGCCAGTCGTACGCGTTGAGTGCCGCCGCCTCCACCCGCACGAGCACCTCGTCGGGGGCGGGCACCGGCGTGTCCACGTCGGCGAGGGTGAGTGTGTCGGGTGGGCCGTACCGGTCCTGGACGATCGCCTTCATGAGTGCACCCCTCCCTAGGTGTACGGCGTACACCTGATGCGGAAAAGGCTAGGTGTACGCCGTACACCTGTCAAGGGGATTAGGGTTCGGTTGTCCACCGGACGACGAGGAGCGAGATGGCCGAGCAGGCGGAGACGCTGCGCCGCACGCCACTGAGCAGGGACCGGGTCCTCCGCGCCGCCGTCGCGCTCGCCGACGAGGCCGGGATCGAGTCCGTCAGCATGCGCAACCTGGCCCAGGACCTGGGCGTCGTGCCGATGGCGCTCTACAAGCACGTGGCCAACAAGGACGAACTGCTCGACGGCATGATCGACGTGGTCGTCGGCGAGATCGGCGCGCCCGAGGTCGGTGCCGACTGGAAGCCCGCAGTCCGCCAGCGCATCCTCTCGGCGCGCGAGGTGCTGCAGCGCCACCCCTGGGCACCGCTGGCGATCGAGTCGCGCAACATGGCGACGCCGGCCGTGCTGGCCTACCTCGACGCCGTGATCGGGACGTTGCGGGCCGGCGGATTCTCCGTCGATCTGGCCCACCACGTGATGCACGCGATGGGCAGCCGGGTCCTGGGCTTCAGCCAGGAGCTGTTCGACGCCGACCGGCGCGCCGGTCGGTCCGGCCGGACCGAGCCGGCCCCGCCGGCGGCCCTGCCACCCGAGGTGGCGGCCATGTTCCCGCACGTCGCGGAGATCGCCATGGCGGCGTCCCACGACGACGCGTCCGTGCTGGGGCAGGGCTGCGACGACCAGTTCGAGTTCGAGTTCGCGCTGGACCTGCTGCTGGACGGCATCGAACGACTGCACGAGCGCGGCTGGGCGTCGCCGCGCCGGCCGCACTGACGTCCCGCACCGGCCCCGCCACGTCCGACGGGGCCGGCTCGACCGATCGCGGGTCAGGTCAGCTGTTCAGCCGAGCGAGCAGGGCGGTGGCCATGCCCTGCTCACCTCGGGCGTTCGGGTGGAACGGTGCTGCCGAGTTCTGGGGCACCAACCCCTCGACCCACCGGGTGCCGCTGCCCTTGCACGCGTCACGGCCGATCGACGGGGTGTAGACGTCGGCGTAGCTGGCGCCGTTGGCACTCGCGGCGCTGGCCAGCATCGCGTTCAGCGACTTCTCGACGCCGCGCAGGTACGGCACGTCCTGGTAGGCGATCGGGACCACCGGCCAGCAGCCGTAACCGGTGTCCGGCAGGATCGCCGGGTAACCGAGGACCACGACCCGCGCGCCCGGCGCGGCCTGGCGGACCGCCCGCAACACGGCGGTCACCTTCGGCGTGGCGGCGACGATCCGCGCCTGCAACTGGTCGACACCTCCGGCGGTGTACCGGTTCTTGCACGGCGACCCGAGCGGGCTGCTGAGGCTCGCCTCGGCACAGTCGCCGATGATGCCGGCGAAGCCGATGTCGTTGCCGCCGATCTGCACCGTCACCAGCGCCGTGGTGGACGTGACCGCGTTGAGCTGCGGTGGCAGCGTGACACCCAACTGGCCGCTGCCCCCGTAGAGGATGTCGTCGGTGGTGGCGCCGGAGCAGCTCACGTCGGCGAACGACGACGAGCCCGCGGCGGCGGCCACCAGCGAGGGGTAGTTGCGGTTGGAGCGCAGGCAGTTCAGGTCGACCTGGGTGGGGACCAGCGGACCGGCGGTGTACGAGTCGCCGAGCGCGACGTACCTGCCGGCGGGTACGGCGGCGCTGGCGGGTGTGGCGACGGTGAGCAGCACGCCGACGGTGGCCACGGCGAGTGTGGCCAACCGGCTGGCTGCCCGCAGGCGGGGTAGGAGGGGCAGGCGGGGACGGGTCATGACGCCTCCCAGAGGGGATCACGGGGGTGGTGGTGCCGCGATCCTGTCGCCGCCGACGCCGCACGTCAATATCGATGAGCCTCACTAAATTGTGTTCCGAGGTGTGGGACGGCACGGTGGTGCTCAGCCCCGGCGCGCTGCGCCGGCCGCGCCGGTCTCGCCACTAACGACCCGCCTCGGGATCCGATCGGGCCGCAGCCGGGTGCCTGGCTACTGCCCGGCCGGCACCTGGTCCTTGACGTCGTCGTAGCCGACCTTTCCGGGTGCGGCGGCCGGCGCGTAGATCACGCGCAGCACGCCCGTCGGAAACGCCTCGGTCGCCAGCACCCGCAGGTGGTACGCCTGGTCGCCCTCGTCGAAGAGCTTGCGGCCCTTACGCGCCGCCACCGGATGCACCAGCAGGCGCAGCTCGTCGACCAGCCCCGCGGCCAGCAACTGCTGCACGACAGAGATGGACCCGGGGATGAGGATGCCGCGCACTCCTTCGTCGGCCTTGAGCGACGCGACGGCATCGACGAGATCACCGGCGATCAGCTCGGAGTTTCGCCAGGAGAACGTCAGCGGTTGGCGGGAGACGACGACCTTGCGGATGTCCCCGAGTTGCTTGGCGAACGGCGCGTCCTCCCCGCCGGCGGCCTCCCGGTCGGGCCACGCGCCGGCGAAGCTGTCGTAGGTCTCACGGCCGATGAGCAGCACGTCGCCGGTCTCATAGTCCTCGGTGACGGCGCGGCCCATGTTCTCGTCGAAGTACGGGAAGTGCCAGTCGGGGTCGATCTCGGCCACCCCGTCGGCAGAGATGAACAGGGTGGAGATGACCTTTGCCATCGCGGGAATCCCTTCAGCTCAGGTGATGTCGCAGGTAGACCGGCGCATCATCCCAAACTCTCCCGCCAGCGTCCGCCCCGACGAGGACTTCGGCGTTTCGCTCTCGTGGCGAGCGGCCGGCGGCCACCTCCGCGGGGGCGGATGCGGTAGTGGGCGCTACACCGCCCACCGCCTCCGAGCCGGTGGCCGGCCGGCGCACGAGTGGGCGGGCTCAGCGAACGCCGAGCCCGCCCCGTCTCGCGGTCAGGCAGGTTAACGCTGCAGGGTCAGCAGACCCGGCCGGTACGGCAGGAGGCCGTAGTCGACACCGTCGGAGCTGGGCGAGCGGCCCTGGTAGAGCAACTGCAGGTTGCAGGCGTTGACAGTCATCGTCTGGTCGGCGCTGGTCCGCAGCAACTCACCGTGGCTGATGTCGTTGGTCCAGGTCGCACCACTGTTGACCTTGCCCGCGAACGGGTTGCTCTGAGACGCGGCCTGCGGCGTCCACGAACCGTTCAGGCTGGTCGCCGTGAACGAGCGGAAGTACCGACCCTGCGAACCGATCGCCTCGACGATCATCAGGTACTTGTTCAGACCCTGCAGCTTGTACACCTGCGGCGCCTCGAACAGGTTGTTCGTCGTGTCACTCATGATCGTCGTGTAGCTGCTACCGAAGTTACCCGGGAAGTTCCCGATCGGCATGCTGGCCCGGTAGATCTTGCCGTTGTCACCGGCGAAGAACAGGTACATGTTCGTCCCGTCACCGATCAGCGCCTGATCGATCGGACCCGTCCCCGAACCCGTGATGCTCCCGGTGAACAGCGTCTGCGCCGCCGACCAACCATTCGGATTCGTCGGGTCACTCGAAGTCCGGTACGAGAACGCCGGCCCACCCCACTGATAGGCGAGCACCCAGATGTTCTTCGGCGCGAAGTAGAACAACGATGGCGCCACAGTCCCCGAGTTCATCCCGTTCTGACTCGCCGAGGCCATCTGCGAGTAGTTCGTGAACAGACCGAAGTTCATCGAACCCCACCTGGTCCCGAAGTCGTGCGTGGTCGCGTAGACCAACTGCTGACCGTTGTACGGCGCCACGGTGAAGTCCTTGAGCGACACCCACCCGGACTTCGGGTTCGCCAGCGATCCGGTCGACGACCACCGGTACGACGAGGGCAGGTCGCAGCCGTTCGGCGGCGGTGTCGTCGGAGGCGGGGTGGTCGGTGGGGGCGTCGTCGGGGGCGGGGTGGTCGGCGGTGGGCTGGTCGGCGGGGGCGTCGTCGTCGGGGGCGGCGTCACCGGGTTGCCGGTGCACGCCACACCGTTGAGCGCGAAGCTCGTCGGCGCGGGGTTGCTGCCCGTCCAGGAACCGTTGAACCCGAACGACACAGTGCCGTTGGTCGGGACCGAGCCGTTGTAGCTCACGTTCGCCGCGGTGACCGCGGAGCCGCTCTGCGTCAACGCGGTGCTCCACGCCTGGGTGACCGTCTGCCCGGCGGCATAGGACCACGTCAACGTCCAGCCGTTCAGTGGGTCACCCAGGTTGGTGATCGACACGTTGGCGCTGAATCCACCCTGCCACTGCGACGGCACGGCGTAGTCGACCGAACAGCCCGCCGCCGCGGCACCGGCCGGCAGCGCCGCGACGACAGTCGTCGAGACGAGTAGGGCGACGCCGGCCGACGCCAGACCGACATTTGTGTATCTGGATCTGGTCATAGAGCACCTTCCTGAGGGGGGCGGCGGCCATGCATTGGTGGTGATCGCTGGCGTGGTCGCGTTTGTGAGCGTTAACAGGCCGCGACAGGTATGTTACGGGAGCGCTCCCATACCCTCAACCTCGAACTCACGAGTTTCGATTTCTCGTCGGTCGGAGGCTCACGAATACATCAGGTGCAGCGTCATGCCGGCGTCGGCGTGCGCCAGATTGTGGCAGTGGTTGGCCCACACCCCCGGGTTGTCGGCGCGGAACGCCACCTCCCACACCTCGCCCGGCCGGACGTCGAACGAGTCCAGCCACAACGGACTCCCGGCCGCCGGCTCTCCGTCGCGCGACAGCACCAGGACGTGGTGGCCGTGCAGATGCCACGGGTGCACGACCTGGAACCGGTTGACGATGGTGAACCTGACGACGTCGCCGAGGCGTACGACCTGCGGTGGGATGTCCGGGGCGGCCGCGCCGTTGACGGTGTGCGCGTAGCGCGGGAGCAGGCCGTGCAGATCGAGTCCGCGATCGAGCACCAGTGTGAGGCTCCGGTCGAACCGCGACCAGGGCACCGCGACGGCAGCGCCGTAGTCGAGCGGATCCAACACCGGCCAGTCGCCCGTCGACGTGGACACCGCCCCGGTGGAATAGACCACCCGCCCGTCGACGAACAACGCCACAGGCGTGGCTGGTGCGGTGAACACCAGGTCGTAGCGACCCCCGGCGGGGATCAGCACAGCGGTGTCCACGAGCGACGTCGGGCCTTCCAGGTCGACGCCGTCGATCGCGGCGACCCGGAAGGCGGTCCCGGCCAGGGCGTAGCGGTGCGTCGTACTGTCGGTGTTGATCAGCCGCAGCCGTGCCGGCTGACCCGCCTCGACGCGCTCCGTTCTCGGTGCGGGCAACGGCCGGCCCACCAGGGTGTGCACCGGCACCGTGACGTCGAGGCCGGCCGTCGGCCCCGGGCGGACCACCAGGACTCCGTAGAGCCCCATCCGGACGCCGACATCGGAGACCGAATGCGTGTGGTACCAGTACGTTCCGGCCTGATCGGCGCGGAACCGGTAGACGAACTCCTGCCCCGGCAGCACCGCGGCCTGCGTCACGCCCGGCACCCCGTCCTGACTGTTCGGCACGTCGTACCCGTGCCAGTGCAGCGTGACCCCACGCCCGATGTCCCGGTTGCGCAGCGTCACCTGCATGACATCGCCGACCGTGGCGGTCAGCTCCGGCCCGGGTACCTGCGCGTTGAACGCCCACGCCGCGACGTCTCGGCCGTCCGCGCGCACCGTGGCGGTCCCGGCCGTCAGAGTGAACCGCCGGGTCGGCTCGTCGGCGGTCCGCGCATCCCGGTACCCATGATCATGGGGTACGGCGGGCGCGGCAGCCGGAACGACAGTCAGCCCGGTCCCGGTCACCAACGCGCCGACCGCCACCACGAGAGCCGCCCGGGACATCGCCCGCGACGGGCGCGCACCGACGGCCCGCCACGATACCGCCGTCGCCGTGACGGTCCCGGCGACGGCGAGCAGACCCGCGCCCGCCGACGCGGGATAGCCGTGCAGAACCGTCACGAACAGGGCGCTGCTTGTGGCGTACCCGGCGAAGAGCAGCGGGACCGCGACGGACCTGATGTCGCCCGGGACCGGCAGCAACCGCGGCCCGGCCACGGCCACCGCCGCGAGCGACAGTGGACCTGTGACAAGCACCTTCTCCCCCGCGAACCACCAGCCGGCGCGAGCGAGCCCGATGATCGTGATCGCGCGGGCCAGCGTGGCGAGCAGGGCGAGGGCCGCCAGCGCCAGGGCGAGCGGACGACGCCTCGCGACCGCCGCCGAGCCGGCGCCGAGCCAACCGGCGGCCGTGAGGACGGCGATCACGAGATCGACGGCGAGCAGCGAGCCGGTGGTCATACCGGCGCCCCCGGGCGGACCGGCAGGTCAGCGGTGGCGACCGGCGCCGTCAGCCTTCGCGCCGCCTGGTGGACGCCGACCACGACGTGCACCGCGATGATCCCGTTGACGGCGTGCAGCCCACCGATGATCAGACCGAGCGGGGTGCTGACGCCCGCGGCGTCAGTGGCAGCGCGGGCGAGCATGGCGATGAGCGCCTGCACGACGACGAGGCCGAGCGGCAGGAGCGCCAGTGCGACGAGCCGACCCGGTGCCTTCGCCAGCGCCGCGAACAGCGCGGTGAGCAGGGTGAGCACCGGGATGACCGCCATCCCGTTGACGCTGTGCAGGGCGTACGAGTCGTCGGCCGCGGGTTTCGTGAACGCGCCGACGGCGGCGAAGACGAACTGCAGGGCGAACGAGACGAGCAACAGGGCGCTGATGATGACGAATGCCTTACGCATTGTGGTCTCCTAGTGGTGCGCCGCGGCCAGTGCCCGGGCGACGTGGTCGGTGGCCGTGATCGCCCCGTACGCGACAAGGCGGACGAGGTCGGCGTCGGCGGGATGGGAGAGCCGCCACAGAGCGACGTCGCCAACGCTTATCGCGCTCGGTGCGAACGCGGCCAGCAGGGCGATCCGCGTTCCGACGCGATCCCGGCCCGGCACGTCCCGGACCAGGTCGACGGCCCAGTCCGCCGGTCGGGCCGGAAACCGCCCGTCCTCCCAGCGCACGGTGCCCGTGACGGTCTGGCGGGCAACGTCGCCCAGCAGGTCCCCGCCCCGCGCGGCGGCTTGCGTCAGGGCCGCGTAGGCGACGCCGACCGGGCTGTCCCCCGCCCAGTCGGGTGCCGCCGGCGTGCCGGCGGGTAGGAGCGCGAGACTCCGGCCGGGTTCCTTCGGTCCCCGGGCCGCCCGGGCGGAGAACCAGCCCCCTACCGACCGCGTCAGCGGGGACCGTTGCAGGCCGCCGGGAAGCAGGTCGGGACCGAGCAGGGCGGACACCACCCGGTTGATGAAGTGGAAGGCGAGCACGGTGCCGGTGATCTCAGGCTGGTACGGGCTGGTCCAGCCGGCGGTCCCGGGGTTGCGGCTCGCCTTCGCCCAGGCGACGAGTTCGGCACGCCGCGCTTCGGTTGGGGTCTCGTCCCGGATGACGACCTCGGCGAGCTTCGATTCGCCGAGGGCGTGCAGCAGCATCGCGTGGGCGTCGATGCAGAACTGGCAGCGGTTGGCCCGCGACACCGCCGCCGCGACGAGTTCCCGGTCGACCCGGGACAGGTCCCCGGCGAGCAGTGCCTCACGCATCAGTGCCCAGGTCGCGGCGAGCACCTCCGGCACTGCCGCGAGCACCTGGAAGGTGGGCAGTGGACCGAGGAAGTCCTCGGACAACTGCCGGTAGACCGTCGCGGTCAGGCCGGTCGCGGCCGAGGCTCGCACTGGGGTGGAGAAGCGGTATGTCATGGGTCCGATGCTCGCCTCGACGAGCCGGGAAAACGTCGTGCCGTCGCAGGCACTCGGCCGGCTGCGGCTACCGCGTCCGCGGTACGTCCTCCTACCGCGAGCGGTGGACGCCGGTGCGTCCGGACCGTTCTACGCTTCGACGATGCGTCGCGACCTGCCGTACGCCCTCAGCGGCCTCGCCCTCGGCGGCCTCCTGCTCGCAAACGCCGCGCTCGCGCCGGACGCGGCGGCGATCGGGGCGCTCGACGTCGCCCTGGTCCTGGCCATGGCTGTCGCCCTGGCGGTGTGCCGGCGGTATCCGGCTGTGGCGTTGGGCGTGGTGACCGTCGCCATGCTGGCCCTGCACGTCCGGGTGCATCCGGGGGTGTCCGCGGCGTTCCCGGCGCTCGCCGCGGTCTACGTCGCCGCCTGGCGGGGGCAGCGGGTCGCCGCAGTGGTCGCCAGTCTCGTCTTCCTCGGCGGGTTCCTGGCCCGGGACGTCGCGGTGACCCCGACCGGCCGGCCCGGTCAGCTGATCGTCGAGCGAACCGCACTCCTACTGGGCTGGTTCGTAGCGGCGAACGTCGCGGGTCTCGTGGCACGGCAGCGCCGGGCGTACCTGGAACAGGTCGAGCAGCGGGCGATCGATGCCGAACGCACCCGCGAGGAGGTGGCGCTGCGTCGGGCCGGCGAGGAGCGCCTGCGCATCGCCCGCGACCTGCACGACTCCCTGACCCACAGCATCTCGGTGATCAAGGTACAGGCCGGGATCGCCGTGCACCTCGCCCGCAAGCGCGGCGAGGAGCCGTCGGCCACGCTGCTGGCGATCCAGGAGGCCAGCAGCGCCGCGATGCGGGAGTTGCGGGTCACGCTCGACGTCCTGCGCTCACCCGCCGACGAGGACCGCCTCGGGCTGGCCCGGGTGGACGAACTCGCCGCGCGGACCCGGGCCGTCGGCGTCCCGGTGCAGGTCACGGTCACCGGTGCGGTCGGGGACCTGCCCGCGGAGGTCGACCAGGCCGGGTACCGCGTCGTCCAGGAAGCACTGACGAATGTGGCTCGGCACGCCGGCCCCGCCACCGCGCACGTCCATGTCGAGTACGCTCCGGCGCAGCTCGCCGTCTCGGTCACCGACGACGGTCGCGGGTCACCGGCTCAGCCGATGACACCGGGCGTGGGCCTGCGCGGCATGCGCGAACGGGTGACCGGACTGGGCGGCACCCTGCATGCCGCCGCCGATGACAACGGATTCACGGTACGGGCCACGTTCCCGCTGCACACTCCCGCCCCGACCCAGCGCCCGCGCGAGGTCCAACCAGCTCAGTCCGCGACGGATCGTGACGGTGCCGACCGGAGGGAGGAGCCGGCATGATCCGGGTTCTGCTCGCCGACGATCAGGCGTTGATGCGTGCCGGTTTCCGGGCCCTGCTCGACGCGGAGGACGACCTGGAGGTCGTTGGCGAGGCCGGCGACGGTGCCGCTGCCGTCCACCTGTCGCGACGTCTGCGCCCGGACGTGGTGCTGATGGACGTGCAGATGCCGGGGCTCGACGGCATCGAGGCGACCCGCCGCATCGCCGCCGATCCGGACCTCGGCGCGGTCCACGTCCTCATTGTCACCAACTACGGGCTCGACTCCTACGTGTTCGCCGCCCTGCGTGCGGGGGCCAGTGGTTTCCTGCTGAAGGACGCGGACCCGGCCGACCTGTTGCAGGCAGTCACCGTGGTGGCTCGCGGCGACGCACTGCTCGCGCCGGCCGTCACGCGGACGCTCATCAGCGAGTTCGTGTCCGGTCCACCGCCGGCCGAACCGGCAGCCGGACGTGAGGTGCTCACCGCCCGCGAGCAGGAGATCGTCGAGCTGGTCGGCAACGGGCTGAGCAACGACGAGATCGCCCGGCGAATGGTGATCAGTCCGTTGACCGCCAAGACGCACGTCAATCGGGCGATGACCAAGCTGCACTGCCGCGACCGCGCCCAGTTGGTGGTGTGGGCGTACGAGTCGGGCTTGATCACCCCGCGTCGGAGGTGACCGTCGACGCGGCCCGAAGGGGGCACCCGTCGGCACACGGGTTCGGGCCGACGCACTAGCATTGCCGCCGTCCGACGACGGCTCTGCTGAAACGAGGCGACATGCGTTGGCTCCGGCGGTTGCTGGGCGGTAGGCGGGTCCAGCTTGATCCGGGACGACAGCAGGCGTTGCTCCGCGACGTGCAGCACCGCTACGGCGTTCACGCGCAGATCCGGTTCACCGAGCAGGTCGAGGCGCTCACCACCACCCTGGACAGCGACGACGGCCTGGTGGTGGCGGCCCAGATCGTCGGTCAGGTCGCCGACGAGGCGCACGTGGACCTGCAGTCCCAGGCCCAGGAGATCCACCGGCGGACCGGCCGCCGGCTGCTTGTGCACCGCCGCAACTACCGGCCGCTGTGGCGGGAGGCCGGTCCGGCTCTGCGGTGGCCGCTGTTCGCGTTACCGTCCGGCTTCTACCCGTACGCGCAGGTGGCCGCCGCCGTCGCGGTGGTCGGCAACCGGGCTCCCCGGCTCGACCGGGTGACCGACCCGAATCCGTTGCTGACCCGTGTGTTCGAGGTGCTCGACCTCACCACCGCAGGCTGGGAGTACGGCCGGGTGCGGGTGGACACCGACGCCGCCGCGCTCGCCGATCGGCTGATCACGACCGCCGGGCAGGTCCTCGCCGCGATGGACGACCCGCCCCGGTTGCCACCGTCGGTGCGGGAGCTGATGCGCCGCAACAACACCTTCGACGTGCACGACCCGGCCGGCCCGCGGGTGGTGGGCGGGATCAACCTGGGCGCGAGGATGCGGGAGAACTTCCTGGTCTAGAGCACCCTCGGGCGCTCCTGATCGGAGCGTCGGTCGGGAACGCGCGTCGGCTGCCCGCCGGTCACCGGTCGGCGGTCGACGTTGTTTGCGCTTGTTCGACCTGCTGGATGAGTTGCTTGAGGTGGGCGATCTCGTCGCGCAGGGCGGCTTGACCGGCGGCGGTGAGGGTGACCCAGGTGCGCGGGCGCTTGCCCTCGTAGCCCTTCTCGATGTGGATCAGCTCGGCCTTCTCCAGGACGGTCAAATGCTGCCCGAGGTTACCGGCGGTCAGCTGCAGGGTGGTGCGGAGAAAACCGAACTCGACCTGGCGGCCCTGGTGCGCGATGGCCATGATGCCGAGCCGGACGCGCTGGTGGACGACGTCGTCGAGGCCGTTGGCGGGGTGATCGGTCATCACGCGCGAACCGCGGGGGTCGGCCGGAACAGGGCGAAGGCGGCGGCTCCCAGGAGCAGCACCCCCGCTGGGACGAGCAGCTGCGGCAGGAAGAACCACCGCGACGACGAGTGAATGACCTGGTTGCCCTGAACCATCCCGATCGCCAGGTAGACAAGGGTGTACGCCAGCAGTGCCCAGTGGCGTTCGACCCACGCGAGCACCAGCAGCGCCAGCCCGATCGCCGCCAGCGGACTGGCCAGCCCGTTGACGAGCCACGCGGCCGGCCCGACCTCGATCCGCGCCGGGTCGGTGGAGAAGGGGTCGGCGGGCTGGGGAAGGAGCGGGTGGAACGTCAACCAGATCGACACGGCTGTCATCAGGACGGCCAACGCGACGCCGACGACGACGTAGGGGCGGATGGGGGTGCCCACTCCACGCCGTCGGGACTGCCTGAGGTAGAAGGCCGCGATCGCCGCGTAGGCGAGCAGCAGCGCGACTGTCCAGTACCCGAGCTCCACCGGGTTGGGCGTCATGCAGACCGTGTGCTGGGGGCGGGATCGGCAGGTGCCGAAGACGTCGAGGTAGGGGGCGTACCGGTAGACGGGGATCGCGAGCAGGGTGATCGTCGCGAAGACCGACAGCGGGAACCAGGTGCCGCGCTGGGCGACACGGACCCGGCGGGTCAGGTCACGCACGGCCGCCAGCAGCTCGTGAGGGCTGTCCGTCTGAGGAACAGGATCGTCTGTCATGAAGTTAGCTTTGCATTACAGACCTGACTGCGCAAGAGAACGCACGATGCTTTCGTGGCCGACACGACAACTGCGCGCAACAGCTTGCCCACCCGCCGCACACCGCTCGACCATCTGCTCATGGGGCCAGAGCGTCGTGTCATCCTCGGGGTCGACGTGGGCACCACCACCGTGCGGGCGGGCGCGTTCGCACTGGACGGCTCCGCTCGACACGTCCGGACGCGGACGTACCCGCTCCTCCAACCGCTGCCCGGCTGGCAGGTCCAGGACCCCGACGTGCTGGTGGCGGCTACCCTCGCGGCGGTGTCCGCGTGTGTCGCCGACACCGCCGGGGCGGAGGTCGTCGCCCTCGCGGTCAGCTCCCCCAGGCACTGCGTGATCGGGTTGGACGCGACACTCACGCCGGTGACGCCGCTGTTGACCGGGGCTGACACGCGGTCCGCGGAGGTGGCCCGCGACCTGCGGGTCTCCGGCCAGAGCCGGGAGTTGCACCGGGTCACCGGCACGCCCGTGCACCCGGGAAGCCCGCTCTGCAAGCTCATCTGGTTCGCCCGTCACGAGCCGTACCTCTGCACCGCGACGCGATGGTGGATCGGCCTGAAGGACTACCTGGTCCATCGGCTGACCGGGACGTTGGTGACCGAACTGTCGTCGGCGTCCGGCACCGGCATGTTCGACGTCCATCGACGGGTGTGGAGCGCGGGCGTACTCGATCTCGTCGGGGTGTCCGGCAGCCAACTGCCCCCGGTCCTGCCCACGACGGGCGTGTTGCGGCTCTCCTCGGCGGCCGGGCAGGGGGTCGGCCTGCCGTCCGGCACACCTGTCGTGGTGGGCGCGGCTGACGGTCCGTCGCGCAGCCTGGGCATGGCGGCGATCGACAGCACCGTCGCCGGTCTGACCCTCGCGGCCACCGGGGCCCTGCGGACCGTCGTCGCGGCTCCGCTCGTCGACCCGTCGGAGACCTTCTCCTGCGCTGCGCTGACCGAGGACGCGTGGGTGGTCGGCACGACGGTCAACAACGGCGGCAACGTCGTGCGGTGGGCCGGTAGGGCCCTCGAACCCGACGTTTGCCCGGCGTCCGACGACCAGTTCAGCGCGCCCGGACTCCTGGCTCTCGCAGAACGGATCACCCCGGGGAGCGACGGACTGGTGATGTTGCCCCAGCTACGTGCCGACCGCACCCCGCAGGGGGAATCCGGCCCGCCGGGCGCGTACCTGGGGCTGCGCAGCGAGCACTCCCGAGATCACCTGGTGCGGGCCGCGCTGGAGGGTGTGTGCCTGCACCTCGGCGACGTCCGGGACCGCCTGGCCGAGCTGACCCCGATCAGCAGGGTTCGGCTGACCGGCGGCGCCTTCCGGCATCCACTGTGGCGTGCGGTGATGGCCGCGGTGCTTGACTGTCCGACCGACGTCGCGGGCAAGGACGACGATGCCGCCCTCGGCGCGGCGGCGCTCGGGCTCTTCGCGATCGGCCTCGCCGCCGACCTCACGGAGGCGGTCGCCCTGCTCGACCCGGAGATCGTCCACGGCGAACCGGTCGCGGTCGACCCATGTCTCACCACGACCTATCGCGGCCTGCGCGCGAAGCTGCCCGTACTCCGCACGGTGGTGGGCCGCGTGGGCGAGATCCTTGACGAGGTGGCCGCCGACCCGGACGTCGACAGGTGGGTCGAGGCGGTCCCGGGGGCGTCGTGAGCGGCCGACCCGGCCGGCTGAGGCGGGGCGGCGTCAGTGCTCGGGGTCCTCCTTGACCTGGGCCACGAGCTGGGTCGGGTTGACGTAGCGCAGTGCGACGACGAGCAGCACCAGCATCATCGAGGTGTAGATGACCGCCATGGCGTCGACCGACTGTTGCGCCCTGATGCCGGACGCGGACATCGAGTAGTAGAGCGCCACGACGAGGGTCTGCGAGTCGGGGCCCGCGGTCAGGAAGGTGAGTTCGAACATGCCGACGGTCCGGACGAGGACGAGGATCGCGGAGGCGAGGATGCCCGGCACGAGCAACGGCGTGAGGACGCGGAGGAACACCGTGCGCAGACCCGCGCCGCACATCCGCGCGGCGCTCTCGATCCGCGGGTCGATCTGCTCGATGAACGGGGTCATGGTCAGGATGACGAAGGGCACCGATGGTACGAGGTTGGCGAGCACGACACCCGACAGGTGCCCGGCCAGCCCGAACTTGTAGAGCACGGTGGCCAGCGGGATGCCGTACGTGATCGGGGGCATGAGGATGGGCAGCAGGAACACGAGGAAGGTCAGCCGCTTGCCGGGGAAGGACCGTCGGGCGAGGACGTAGGCCGCCGGCACACCGATCAGCAGCGAGAGGCCCACGACGAGTACGGAGACCTCGAGTGTCACGACGATCACCTGGAGCAGCGCGAACTCGTCCCAGGCCCGGCCGTACCAGCTGGTGGTGTAGCCGTCCGGGAGCCAGGTGTCGAACCAGCGCCTGCCGAACGAGCTGACCAGCACGGACGCCACGACGCCCAGCAGGTTGAGGAAGAAGAAGATGACGACGCCCCACACGAGCCAGGCGGCCGGCCGGGCGGTGACGCGCCGACGCCGGTCGTCGGTGGCGGGGGGTCGCGCCGGTGACGCCTGGGTGATCGAAGCCATCAGCCCTTGCCTCCGGTGGCGCCGGTGTAGAAACGACTGCGCGCGGCAAGCACCACCGCGATGACTACCAACTCGACGAACCCCATGATCGTTGCGATCGCCGACGCGTACGGGTAGTCGTATTGCTCGTACGCCGCCTGGTAGGCGGCGAGGGAGATGACCCGGGTCTCACCGGCCGGGTTGCCGACCAGGACGGCCGACGGGAACACGCTGAACGCCAGCACGAACGTCAGGCAGAAGGTGGTGGCCAGACCCGGCATCAGCAGCGGGAGGGTGATCCGGGTGAACCGGCGACGCCAGTCCGCCCCCAACGTCGCTGCCGCCCGCTCCAGGGTGGGGTCGATACCGGAGAGGTACGAGAGCACCAGCAGGAACGCGAACGGAAACCCGGTGATCACCAGCGAGAGGAACACCCCCCAGTAGTTGTGCGTCAGGCGTACCGGCTCGTCGACGAGGTTCGTGGCGAGCAGGATCCGGTTGAACCAACCGGTCGGGCCGAGGAAGTTCAGCAGCCCCTGGGCGGTGAGGACGGTGCCGAGCGTGATCGGCACGACAAGCAGCGTGGTGACCAGTCGCTTGCCCCGGAACCGGCCGCGCATCCGGTAGGCGATCGGCACGGCGGCGAGGACGTTCAGCAGCGCGGCGGGCAGCGCGATCCGCAGCGTGATCCAGATCGTGCCCCGCTCGTAGGCGTCGGAGAAGAACCGGGCGTAGTCGCTGAGCGGCCCGCCGTCGGTCGGCTGGAACGAGAGCGTCAACCCGTAGAAGAACGGGTAGAGGAACAGGGCGATGACGAAGACCAGCGCCGGGACCAACAGGAAGAGCTGACGGTCGACGCCCCGTTCGGCGAGACGGTGTCGCCAGTGCGCCAACGGTCGACCGGGTCCGGCGGCGCTCACCGGGTCGCCGCCGAGGCGTCCGCGCGGCGGTCGATGTCCGCGGTGCCGCCGGCGGGATAGACGAGCAGCCGCCGCGGGTCGATGGCGAGCTTGACCTGGTCGCCGGGCGCGATCCGCTGCTCGGTACGCAGGTGCAGCGACTGGCCCGTGTCGGTACGAGCCTCGGCCGCCAACTCGCGGCCCTGATACTCCACCACCTCGATGGTCGCCGACAGGGCGTTGGTGGTCCCCCCGGCCCCGTCGACGCGGATGTCCTCGGGACGCACCGCGACCACCACGTCCGCGCCGTCGGCGGAGTCGCCGACGGCCTCGCCGTGCAGGCGTTGACCTGACGACTCGACAGTGGCCCTGCTGCCGTCGCGCCGCTGCACCCGGCCCCGCCACAGGTTCCGGTAGCCCATGAAGTCGGCGACGTGCCAGTTCGCCGGCCGGGTGTGCAACTCGCGTGGTGACCCGATCTGCTGCACCCGCCCCTCCCGCAGCACGACCAGGCGGTCGGCCAGGGAGAGCGCCTCCTCCTGGTCGTGCGTGACGTAGACGGTGGTGAGCCCCAGCGACTGGTGCAGCCGGCGGATCTCGGTACGCATCTCCAGCCGCAGTTTGGCGTCGAGGTTGCTCAACGGCTCGTCCATCAGCACCAGCGACGGCTCGAACACGACGGCGCGGGCGATGGCGACGCGTTGCTGCTGACCACCGGACAGCTGACCGGGCAGCTTGTCGACGTGGTCCTCGAGCCGTACCAGCCGCACCGCCTCCGCCGTACGCCGGCGGATCTCCTCCTTCGGCAGCCGCCGCATGCGCAGCCCGAAGGCGATGTTCGCCCGCACCGTCAGGTGCGGGAAGAGGGCGTAGCTCTGGAACACCATGCCGAAGCCCCGGCGCTCCGGTGGCAGGGTGTCGATCCGCCGTTCGTCCTGCCAGATGCTCCCCCGGGTCAACGGCAGCAGCCCGGCCAGGCAGTTCAGGGCTGTCGACTTGCCACAGCCGGACGGGCCGAGCAGGGCGATGAACTCACCCGTCCCGATGGTGAGGTCCAGGTCGGTGAGCGCGTCCTGACCGCCGAACCGACGGGACACCCCGTCCAACAGCAGGTGGGAGAAGGCACTCATCCCTGCTTGACCTTCCCGCCGCCGATCTCGCGGTCCCACCTGTTGAACGCCGCCACCAGGCTCTTCGCGTCGAGCGGCACCTCGGTCGGGTTGCCGGCGATCAACGCCTCGTACTCGGGGCGGCCGAACTCCCGGATCGCGTCCTGACTCTTCTGCGGTGCCGAGGCGAGCCCGACGTCCCGCACCGCCGGCCCCGGGTAGAAGTAGCCCTCGTCGTACGCCTTGGCCTGTTGCTCGGGGGTGAGCATGAACGCCAGCAGGGCCAGCACCGCCGCCTGGGTGTCGGTCGAGACGCCCTTGGGCAGCACGGCGTAGTGCGCGTCGGTGACCCAGTGGAAGCCGTCGATCGTGGCGATCCTGGCCTCCTTCGGCACCGTGCCCAGCACCCGGGGGTTGATGTCCCAACCGGTCGTGCTGACGATCAGGTGAGCCGTGCCGTTGGCGAGGTTCTTCATCGTCTCGGTGGTGCCGGACGGGTAGTAGTCCACGTACTGACCCAGCTCCTTGAGGAAGGCCCAGGTCTTGTCCCACCCCGCGGTGGGGTCCTTGGGGTTGGCGTCACCCAGGATGTAGGGCAGCCCCATCAGGAACGTTCGACCAGGGCCGGAGTTGGCCGGCCGGGCGTACTGGAAGCGCTTGGGATTGGCCTTGGCCCAGGCGAGCAGGGCCGCCGCGGTGCTCGGTGGCGCGGCCAGGCGGGCCGGCAGGTATTCCAGCAGCGGGCCGGACGGGTAGTAGGTGACGGTGACGCCGACGTTGCCGGCGAGCTGCTGCATCGCCGCGGCCGGTTCCAGGTAGTCGCGCATGCCGCCGAGGCGGTCCTGGAACGTCGGGAACAGGTCGAGCCAGAGCCCCTGTTCGATCCCCGCCGCCAGCCCGTCGACGCCGGTCAGCACGAGACCGATGTCCACCCGGTCCGCCCCCTGCTGAGCCTTGATCTTGCCGGCCAGCTCCGGTGCCGGCGCCTTCGAATAGGTCACCCGGGAGATCACGTCGGGATTCTTGGCGACGAATTCGTCGATCATCCCCTGGGTGAGTTGCAGGTTGCCGGCGACGTCGAGGACGTTGAGCGGCACCGCCCGACCGGGCCGCTGCGGCACCTCGCCGGTGCTGTCGCCGGTGGCCTTGCCGGGACCCTCCGGTGCTCCGCACCCGACAGTGCCCGCGATGAGCGACGATGCCGTGACCAGGAGAGCGCCGCGCCGCGTCATACCCATGAGCTGTTCCCTTCATCGACTACCCGGGCCGGCCAGGTAGGTCCACGTCGTGCTCAGGTGGGTCGCCGACACGCACCATCCCTGAGGCATTCAGGCAGCCGGCGGGGCGCGTCGGCAACGGGTTGCCATGTATTGCCTCGCGTGGATGCGCTCGCGGCACTGGTTTGTTGCGGGGGCATTGCCGAGCGCTCACCGCCGTCATACCATGATCACGGCGCGTAGCCGGGAGGAGCATGCAGATGCCCGACCACACCAGGCCGCCCGACAAGAGGGTCACGATCTACGACGTCGCTGTCGAAGCCGACGTCTCACCGTCCACCGTGTCGCGCGCCTTCTCCAGGCCGAGCCGCGTCAACTCCGAGACCGCCGAGCGGGTCCGGCAGGTCGCGGAGCGGCTGGGCTACCGGACCAGCCCGTTGGCCCGCACCCTCAGCACGGCACGCACGCACATGATCGCGCTCGTCATCGCCGACATCACCAATCCGGTGTACGCCGAGATCGTGCGCGGCGCGCAGGAGGCGGCGTCCGACGGCGCGTACACGACGGTGCTGATCGACGCCCAGGAGTCCGACCGACGGGAACGGGCGGCTGTCGAACGGACCATGTCGACGGTCGACGGCATCGTGCTGGCCAGCAGCCGGATGTCCGACTCGGCCATCCGGATGTTCGCCAAGCAGCGGCCGGTGGTGGTCCTCAACCGCGCCATCGCCGACGTGCCCTGCGTGGTGACGGACAACCCCCGGGGCGTCCGGCGGGCCGTCGAACACCTCGGTGAGCTGGGGCACGACCACATCACGTACGTCGCCGGGCCGGAGGCCTCCTGGCCGAACGGCATCCGCTGGCGCTCGCTGCTCGAGGCCGGCATGGAGCTGGAGATCAAGGTACGCCAGATCGGCCCCTTCAGCCCCACCATCGCGGGCGGCGAACGGGCCGCCGAGGAGTTGTGCGCGCGACCGGCAACCGCCGTCCTCGCCTTCAACGACCAGATGGCGATCGGCCTCATCCGCGGCCTCGGCCAGCGGGGCGTCGACATTCCGGGCGACGTCAGCATCGTGGGTTTCGACAACATCGTCGCGGCCGACATCGTCACACCCGGGCTGACCACTGTGGCGGCACCCCTCTACGCGGAGGGTTCGGCAGCGACCCGACACCTGCTCACGATGATCGAGGGGGCACCCGGGCACACCGGTCGACCGATGGTCCTTCCGGTACGCCTCGTGGTCCGCCACTCGACGGCCGCCCGCAACCCGAGCCCGGGTCGGGCCCGACCGCCGTGGGTGCGCCAGCGGCCGACGCCCCACCCGGCGACGCGCCTGTGGTGAGGGCGCGCGGCGCCGCGACAAGAAACGACAACTCGTTGCCCGGTCCGGGGCACCCCGGACACCATCGGCACACCGCCCATCCAGCCACGTCACCGCGTTCGGGAGACGGGTCCATCGACGTCTCGGACGGACAACAGAGGAGAAGGCAATGAACCGAGGTTCGGTGCCCAGGCTGCGGCGAGTCCTCACCGTGCTCGGCACGGTGCTCGCCACTGTCGCGGCCACCCTCGCCGTCGCCACCACGCCCGCCACCGCGGCCCAGTCGCCGGACGACTACAGCGGCTCCGACCTGTGGTTGCGATACGTGCCGGTCAGCGACGCGAAGCTGCTGCGCGACTACCGCCGCACTGTCACGACGATCGTGGTCGAGAACGCCGACGCCAGTCCGGTCCACCGGCACACGACCGACCTCGCCATGGCGCCCGGCTCCACCGAGAAGCTCGCCGAGACCACGCTCGGCGCGGCCCGGGACGAGTTGGTGCGTGGCCTGGGCGGGCTCCTCGACCGCACGACACCCGTGACGACAGTCAGCGGCGACCGGATCCCCGACGGCGCGGTCGTGGTGGGCACGCCGGCAAGCTCCCCGCTGGTGCGCCGCCTCATTCCGACCCGCGACCTGGCCGGGGTCGGCGACGAAGGCTATGTGGTCCGCTCGTTGTCGCGCGGCAGGGATCGGTTCACCGTCATCGCCGGCAACACCGACCTCGGCGCGCTCTACGGGACGTACGCCTTCCTGCGGCTGGCGCAGACGCAGCAGCACCTCGACCACCTCCGGGTTGCGGAGTCACCGAAGATCAAGCATCGACTGCTCAACAACTGGGAGACCGAGCGCCTCTACGCCGGCAACAACGCCTCCGGGCTGGGCGGGTTGAACGGCGAGAGCGGGGCGATCTTCAACTTCGCGGCGACCGGGGCGAGCGCCGGCGCCAACCTGCCCGTCATCCTCGACCGCTACGTCGTGGTGGCACGCGCGCTGGCGTCTCTCGGCATCAACGGCATCACCATCAACAACGTCAACGCCGACAACGCGTACCTGACAAGCGCCCGCATCGCACAGGAGGCGGCCCTCGCCGACGCCCTGCGCCCGTACGGCATCAAGCTGGGCCTGTCGATCCGCTACACCGCCCCCACGGACAGCCGCTTCGCGCCGGACACGCTCACCAACAGCCAACTCGATCCGTACGGCGCCGACTTCCGGGGTTGGTGGCAGCGCCGGGCGCAGCAGATCCAGGCCGCCATCCCGGACTTCATGGGCTTCACGGTGAAGGCCAACTCGGAGGGCCAGCCCGGGCCACAGGACTTCGGGTACGACCACGGCGACGGCGCCAACGCCATCGGCGCGGCTGTCGCACCACTCGGCATGACAGTGCACTGGCGCACGTTCGTCTACAACGCCGAGGTCGACAACGACCGGCTCAAGCGGGCCTACCTGGAGTTCGGGCCGATCGACGACGAGGTCCAACCGGACGGCACCAGAGGACGCTTCGCCGACAACGTGTTCCTGCAGACCAAGAACGGGCCGCTCGACTTCCAGGCCCGGGAGCCCATCCACCCGATGTTCGGCCGGATGGAGAACACCAACCAGGCCCTGGAGCTGCAGGTCACGCAGGAGTACACGGGTCAGAACTGGATGCTCACCTACCTCGGCCCGATGTACGAGGAGATCCTCAAGACCGACACGTACGCGACCGACGAGCACGGCAAGCTCCTGCGCGAGCGGCTGGTCGGCAACATCGTCGACGGGAGCGCCCAGCACCACCGGGACACCGCGATCGTCGGTGTCGCCAATCTCGGCAACGCCGACAACCTGACCGGGCACCACTTCTCCCAGGCGAACCTCTTCGCCTTCGGCCGGCAGGCGTGGGACTGGACGCTCGACTCGGCGGACATCGCGACGGACTGGGTCCGCATGACCTGGGGCAACGACCGTCGTGTCGTCGACACCATCCGGAAGATGATGATGGGGTCGTGGGAGGCGCTGGTGAGTTACCAGACGCCGCTGGGCATCGGCCACCAGTTCGCCGAGGGCGCGCACTACCGCCCCGACCCGGCCGACTGGGCCGGCCGCGACGACTGGAGCCCGGTCTACTACAACCAGGCCGACAGCGTCGGCCTGGGCTTCGACCGCTCCCCCACCGGCAGTGACCTGGCCGCCCAGTACTTCCCCCAACTCCAGCGGCGGTACGGGGACATCGACTCGGTTCCGGAGAACCTGCTGATGTGGTTCCACCATGTGCCCTGGGGCCATCGGATGGACAGCGGCCGGACGTTCTGGGACGAGCTGGTCTACCGCTACCAGATGGGCGTCCAGTACGTGACCTGGATGCGGGAGACCTGGGAGACGCTCGGAACCGACATCGACGCGCGGCGGTTCGCGGAGGTACGCGCCAAGCTGGCCGTGCACGAGACGGACGCCGCCGACTGGCGGGACACGTCGGTGAAGTACTGGAAGGAGTTCAGCGGACGGGACATCCCGGTCGACGACGCGCCCCTGTCGGCGAAGATCGTTGTCAACGGTACGGAGTTCGGCGGCTTCAACCTGTCCGACCCGTCGTACACCATCCCGGTGCCGGCCGGCGGCTCCCCCACCATCACGAAGGTACGCACGACCGACCGCAGGGCGCGCTACCAGATCGTGTCCCAGGCGGGGAGCGTCCCCGGGCAGGCGATCGTCAAGGTCACCACGGCGAGCTTCTTTGGCCCGCTGGTGAAGAACTACGTCTTCAACCTGGTGCCCGACACGACGCTGACGAGCCTGCGCGTCGACGGCCAGCCGCTCACCTCCTTCGCACCGGCGGTGCTGCACTACAACGCCCTCAGGCCGGCCGGCACCACCGCCGTGCCGACGGTCACCGCCGATGCCGCCGATCCCGCCGCCACCGTCGCTGTCGAGCAGGCGGGCAGCGCCACCGGGCAGGCGCGGGTCACCGTCACCAACGGCGCGGCGACGTCGGTCTACACGGTGGACCTGAACACCACGAGCACGGGCAGCGACGAGTTCGACTCGGCCGCACTCGGTGCCCAGTGGCAGTGGGTACGACCGGACGACAGCCGGTGGCGGCTTGCCGGCGGGTCGCTTGTCATCACCGCGCAGCAGGGCGACCTGCAGGGCACCACCAACACCGCGAAGAACCTGGCCCTGCAGGACGTCGACGGTGACTGGACCACGGACTCCCGGGTCGTCTTCTCCCGGCCGCTGGCCAACAACAACGAACAGGGCGGCGTCATCGGGTACGCCGACGACAACAACTACGTGAAGCTCGCCTGGGAGATGGGCAGCGCGACGGCGGCAGTCAACAAGGTTCGGCTGGTCCTGCTCCGCGAGCAGAACGGCGCGACGTCGACGGTGGAGATCACCGGCGCGGACGCCCAGCGGATCGTCGGGGCCGACGGCGCGATCTGGCTCCGACTGGCCAAGATCGGAGACACCTACCGCGCCTACTATTCACGCGACGGGAAGGTCTACCGCTTCATCGGCGCCACGACGTTGAACGTCGAGCCGACGAAGGCCGGGCTGCTGGCCTTCAACCGGGCCGGCACCTCCACCGACCTCGATGTCTCGTTCGACTACTTCCGGGTCGAGAGCCGGGGTGAGCGCCTCCGCTGACGCCCGACGACGTCCGGGCCCGTCCCTGAAGGGACGGGCCCGGACACGTTCACCGGTGCGGGAACCGAAGCGGTCAGCCCCCGATGGCGATGGCGAAGATGTGCATCGTCACCACGTTTGTCGCCGGCCGGGCGCTGATGTTCGGCAACACGACCGACGCCACCGCCTTGTTCTGCAACCCGACACCCACGTAGTAGATGCAGGCGGCGGTGTTCTGCCGCTGGTTGTTCGGCCGGTTCTGGTACGCCGACACGATGGCGGCGGTCCCCGCGGAACTCGGCCCGCCATACCAGTCGGGTGTGCTCAGCGTGAACGTCTGCCGGGTGCCGTCGGCGTAGACCACGGTGCCGGTCCCCGACGGGGCGCCGTAGGTGCCGGTCAGGAGGAAGCCGAGGGTGCTGCCCGTGCCGGTCACGCTTATCGACTGCCCCGAGGCGATGGCGTTGTCGGCGGCCCCCGAGCTGACGTTCGGCCAGCGGAAGGTGACCCCGTTGCGGCTCACCGTGCCGCCCGGGGTGGCACCGGCCTGCGCCAACGCCTGCGCTGAGAGCGACGCCCCGCCGCCGTCGAAGTTTCCGACGTTGGTGTTGCTGTCGCTGGTGATGCCGACGTTGCTGAAGCTCTGCTCAAGCGTCGGTAGGGCGACGCCCGTGCTGGTGACCCGGTAGGTGCGCCCGGCCTGCACGGCGACCTCGATCAGGTCGGACTCGATCCGGGTGACCCGGGCCGCCGTGCCGTCGGCGGTGTCGACGACGGTGACGGTGCCGGTGAGGATCCGGGCCCGCAGGCGTACGGCGCCGGCGCGGTCCGGTCGGACGAGGATCTCGGTGGCCTGCCCACTGCTCCAGGTGATGCCGACCGTGTGCCCGCCCCGACCCCGCAGACCGGTGACCCGACCACTGGGCCAGGCAGGCGGCAGCGCGGGCAGGATGTGCAGCTCGCCGACGTGGCTCTGCAACAGCATCTCGGCGATGCCGGCGGTGGCGCCGAAGTTGCCGTCGATCTGGAACGGCGGGTGCAGGTCGAACATGTTCGGCGCGAGCCGGGCGGTGGTGGCGAGGTAGCGGATCAGGTCGTGGGCGCGCTTGCCCTCCTCCATCCGCGCCCAGAAGTTGATTTTCCAGGCCAGCGACCAGCCGGTGCCGTCGTCGCCGCGCAGCGCCAGGGTCCGCCGGGCGGCCTCGAACAGCTGCGGGGTGCCGCGCTTGGTGATCTGGTTGCTGGGGGCCAGCCCGTACAGGTGGGAGATGTGCCGGTGGTTGGGCTCGGTCTCCACCCAGTCGTAGAGCCACTCCATGATGTTGCCGCGCGAGCCGATCTTCATCGGAGGCAGCCGGTCCCGGGTGGCCCGAACCTGCGCCCGGAAGGTGCTGTCCACGTCGAGGATCTCGCTGGCGCGGGCGCACGCGTCGAACAGGTCCCGCAGGATCTGGTTGTCCATCGTGGGGCCGGCGCAGACGCTGGCGTTCGCGTGGTGGCTGAGCTCCGGCGAGTTCGACGGGTTGGTCACCAGGTAACCGAGGGTCGGCTCGGTGACCAGGGTGTTGAGGAAGAACTGGGCCGCGCCCTTCATTGCCGGGTAGTTCGTCCGCAGGAACTCGATGTCGCCGTTGAACAGGTAGTGGTCCCAGATCAACGTGGACAGCCAGGCACCGCCGGTCTGCCACATGCCCCAGAACGCGCCGTCCACCACGGCGGTGGCCCGCCACGCGTCGGTGTTGTGGTGGGTGACCCAGCCACTGGAGGAGCCGTACTGCACCTGGGCGGTCCGCGCTCCGGCGACGGAGAGATCGCGGACCAGGTCGAAGACCGGGTTGTGGCACTCGGCCAGGTTTGTGGTGTTGGCCGGCCAGTAGTTCATCGGCAGGTTGGCGTTGATCGTGTATTTCGAGTCCCAGGACGGGGTCAGCGAGTCGTTCCAGATGCCCTGGAGGTTGGCCGGCTGGGTGCCGGGCCGCGACGACGAGATCAGCAGGTACCGACCGAACTGGAACAGCAGTGCCGAGAACTGCGGGTCGTTGACGCTGTTGTGCTGGGCGATGCGGACATCCGTCGTCTGGTCGGCCGCGGAGGTGCGGCCCAGGTCCAGGGTGACCCGGCCGAACAGCGCCTGGTAGTCGGCCACGTGCCGGCTGCGCAGCTGGTCGTAGCTGCTGGCCCGCGCGGCGGTGAGGCGCTGCCGGGCGATGCCCTGGTAGTCGCCGCCGACGTTGCGGTAGTTGACGTAGCTGGAACCGATGGAAACCAGCAGGGTGACGCTCGTGGCGCCGCTCACCCGCAGGGTGCCGCCGGAGCTGGACACGCTGCCGCCGGTGACTGTCGCGTTGGCGAGCGCGAGGAAGCGGACCTGGCCGTTGACGCCCTCCTGGTTGCCGGAGATGCCGTCGAGGCCGATCGTGCTGCCGTCCGGGCTGGACACTGTGGTGCGTTGCGGGCTGTCGAAGGTGGCGGTGAAGCTGATCGAGCCGGTCCGGTCCGCGGTCAGCCGGATCGCGATGACCTGGTCGGGTGCGCTGGCGAACACCTCCCGCTGGTATCGGATGCCGTTGAGCACGTACGTCGTCGTGGCGGTGGCGGTGGTGAGGTCAAGCGTCCGGTTGTACTGGGAGGCTCCGCTGGCGGAGCCGAAGGCGAGCCGGAGGTTGCCGACGGTCTGGTAGGCCAGCTGGCCGCCGGGGTTGCCCATCATGGTCTGGTTGATCAGATCCTGGGCCTGGGTCCACTGGTTCGCGTTGACCAGCCGCCGGATCTCCGCAAGCGCCGCCGCGCCTCGGGTGTTGCTGGGGTCGTGGGGGCCGCCGGCCCAGACGGTGTCCTCATTGAGCTGGAGTCGTTCCGTGTCGACGTTGCCGAAGACCATGGCGCCGAGCCGGCCGTTGCCGATCGGCAACGCCCGCAGCCAGTCGGTGCCGGCGGACTCGTCGTACCAGAGCGCGAGGTCACCGGCGGCCAGCACCTGGGGCGGCGCCACCGATTCCGCGTTTGCTACGGCCGTCCAGGGCAGCGGCAGGAGGGCACCGCCCGCACCGGCCGCACCGATCTTGAGGGCTTGGCGCCGGGTCAGGTCTGACATCGATCCTCCAAACGGTGACCAATCCGGTCACCCCGATGCGTGACAACTGTGGTAACCGAGATGGGTCCGCCTCCCGGGCACCAGGACCTTGTGGAGCAGGCACGTGCCGGGCCCGAGTCAGCCAGACATCTGATGTGTTTCGCGAAGGTTACTCCGGAGCCGCGCAATAGGCAACGATCGATCGACGGGTACAATCCGCACCACCAGGCCCTGCCGTCAAGGATCATCACCGGGATGCCGGTGACGGGTGGCACGGTCCGGCGCGGCCGAGCGTCAGGCCAGCGGCCGGCGGACGCCACCTCAGCGACACATACATCGGATGTACCGCGGCGAACGGCTGCCGTCCGACACCCGCCCGGGGTCGGCTCGCCGGTCACCCGGCTCGGCGGAGGGCGTGTCGGCGTACGGGTTTCCGGCGGCACCGGTCGGGGCGGGCGGCCCACAGTGGTCGGCGAGCTGACCCCGTCCCCCGGGAGCCCAGCGGCGGCCCCCTTGAGCGCAGCACCGGGCACCGGCGCGGGCGGCGGTACGACAGAATCGGGCCGGTGAAGCTCACCTTCGACGTAGGCGTCCAGGAACGACACGAGGTGTCGTTCTCGTTCGACAAGTTCTTCGGCCGGCTGGCGATCCTCGTGGACGGTCATCCGGTGCACCAGGAGCTGCGGGTGATGTCGGTCGACCTGGTCAAGCGGTACGACTTCCCGGTCGGCCAGCACGAACGGCACGCGGTGCGCATCGAGAAGGAGCGCAAGCTCCTGTTCGCCGGCTTCCGGCCACAGCGGGTCAGGGCCTACGTCGACGGGCGACTTGTCGCCGAGCAGAGCGCCTGAGCGGGTCACCCCGACGTCAGCGGCCCCGGGGTCGGCGCGTCCAGCGCCGTCCGCAGGTGGGTCAGGAAGTCACCGAGCTGCGCCGCTGTCGCCCCGTCGAGCACGCGGCGCATGAGCGCCGAGCCGACCGCGACCCCGTCGGCGTACGCGGCAGCCTCGGCCGCCTGCTCCGGGCCGGAGATCCCGAAGCCGAGCACCACCGGCAGATCCGTGGCCTGCCGCAGTGCCGTCACCACCTGCGCGCCGGCCGCATCCAACCTCGACTGCTCGCCGGTGGTCGCCATGGCACTCACCGCGTAGACGAAGCCCCGGCTGCGGGTGGCGATCTCGGCAAGGCGCGGCGGCGCGGTCGCCGGGGACGCGAGCAGCACGAGGTCGAGCCTGCTGCCCGCCGCCGCGGTGGCGACCGGCTCCGACTCGTCGACCGGCAGGTCCGGCACGATCAGGCCGGCCACACCGGCATCGGCGAGCGCGCCGCAGAACCGGTCGGCTCCGCCGTGCAGGGCCAGATTGGCGTAGGTGAACGCGACCAACGGCACGGGTAGTGCGAGCCTGCTGACCTCGTCGAGGATCTGTCGGGTGGTGACGCCCCGCAGCAGCGCCCGGTGCGACGACTCCTGCACGACCGGTCCGTCCAGGGTGGGGTCGGAGAACGGGAGGCCAATCTCGATGGCGTCGGCGCCCGCGTCCACCGCTGCCCGTAACAGGTCGGTCCAGTCCGCGGTGACGCCTCCGGTCAGGTACGGGACGAGCAGCTTGCGACCGGCCGCCGTGGTCGCGCGGAGTCGGGTCTCCAGTTGGTTCACGACAGCTCCATCAGGGTCGCCATGTCCTTGTCGCCCCGCCCGGAGAGCGTGAGCAGCACCGTCGAACCCGACGGGATCGTGCCGTCGCCGGCGGCCCGGATCACCCAGGCGACCGCGTGGGCGGATTCCAACGCGCAGAGGATGCCCTCGGCGCGGGCCAGCCGGTGGGTGGCGGCGAGCACCTCGGCGTCGTCCACGCTCACGTAGCTGGCCCGGCCCGACTCGGCCAGGTGCGCGTGCTCCGGTCCGACGCCCGGGTAGTCCAGGCCCGGGGCGATCGAGTGTGCCTCGCCGATCTGCCCGTGCTGGTCCTGGAGCACCATGGAGCGGAAGCCGTGCAGCACACCGGGACTGCCGGCGCTGATCGCGGCTCCACCGGCCGCCTCGACGCCGACCAGGCGGGCCGGCGTGTCGACGAAGCCGGCGAAGGTGCCGGCCGCGTTGGACCCGCCACCGACGCAGGCCACGACGTAGTCGGGCGTGCCGGCGACCAGATCGGCGGCACACTGGGCGCGGGCCTCGTCACCGATCACCCGCTGGAACTGGCGGACCATCCAGGGGTACGGGTGCGGACCCATCGCCGAGCCGAGGCAGTAGTAGGTGTCGTCGACGGTGGTGACCCAGTGCCGCAGCGCCTCGCTGCAGGCGTCCTTGAGGGTGCGGGTGCCGGAGGTCACCGGCACCACCTCGGCACCGAGCATCTTCATCCGGAAGACGTTCAGCTGCTGCCGTTCGATGTCCGTCGCGCCCATCACGACTGTGGTCGGCATGCCGAGCAGCGCACCGGCGGTGGCGGTGGCCACGCCGTGCTGGCCGGCGCCGGTCTCCGCAAGCAGTCGCCGCTTGCCCATCCGCTGCGCCAGCAGGGCCTGGCCCAACACATTGTTGATCTTGTGGGAGCCGGTGTGGGTGAGGTCCTCCCGCTTGAGCAACAGGTTGATACCCAACTCCGCGGAGAGTCGCGCCGCGGGCGTCAGCGGCGTCGGCCGGCCGACGTAGACGGCGAGCAGGCGGTCCAGTTCGCCGCGGAACAGCGGGTCCGTCCAGGCCCCGGTGAAGGCCCGCTCGACCTCGACACAGGCCGGAACGAGCGACTCCGGCACGAAGCGTCCGCCGTAGTCGCCGAACCTGCCGAGCGCCGAGGGTCGACGGGGGTCGACCCGGGTGACCGGGCGGGCGGAGCGTAGGAGCTGATCCACGACACATCCCCTCACTGTTCTAGAACGATGAAGTCTTTATAGCAGCACGCTCGACTAGTGTTCTAGACCTGTCACTCAGAAAGTTCTAGAACAGTTGCGATGCGGCACGGGTGGTGGGCCGCCGCCCCTCGCGTCAGCTCTGCGGTGGGCTGCCGCCGACCGCGTAGCTGAACTGTTGGCCGCTCACCTCGCGAATGTTCCTGATCACGACGCTGCTGCCGGCGAGGATGGCGACGTCGACAACAAGCGGACGCCGGTCGGCGTCGCGAGTGATCCGCTCACTGCGCATCGCCGGTTCGCCGGCGGGCAGGCCGAGCAGACCGCCGATGCGCTCGGGCATGAGCACCGGCGAGATCGTCTCCTCGGCCTGGACCGCCACCGCGCCCGCCCGCTCGGCGAGTACGGCGTAGAGCTCGTTGCTCTCGAAGTCGACGCCCTTGAGCCGGCCACCGAGGGGTTGCGGAAGGTAGGACAGCTGATGGATCAACGGAGCGCCCCGGACCACCCGAATCCGCTCCAGTGTGAACACCTCGTCGCCCGCGGGGATCCCCAACCGCGCGGCGATGTCGTCGGGCACCGCGACGAACTCGCGACCCAGCACCCGGGTCAGCACCTCGATGCCGTGCGCGCGCAGATCGTCGGCGAGGCTGCGCAGATTACCCATCGAGTACGGGACCGGCGTGGCCCGGACGTAGGTGCCCTTGCCGGGGAACTGCTCCACCACGCCGCGGTCGCAGAGTTCGTCAAGGGCCTGGCGCAGGGTCATGAGGCTGACCCCGTACTCCTCGCTCAGGTGGCGCTGGCCGGGCAGCGCGTCCCCGGGGGCGAACTCCCCCCTGCTGATCCGCTTGATCAGATCGTCGCGGATGACCATGTACTTCGGAGTCCTACCCGGAATGACGCGCATGCACTACCCAGCCCTGAGTCGCAACGGAGCGGGCCGCGCCGCCTGACGACTGCGGTGCGCCACGTCCGTCTTCCGGGTGCCAGCGTATGGCCGAAACCGGGGTCGATCTACGCACGGGTCTCGCCGTGCGGCGAGGCAGCGGGGCGGGGCGGCGAGGCAGCGCGGCGTCGCGCCCCACCGGCAGGATCCCGCTCACCGCCCCGGTCCGCGCCCACTCCCCCAGCCGCCGACGTTGCCCACCAATCGGTCAACCGATTCTGCCGCCCGCCGATTGCGCACCCCCGAACAGTCGGACTGTCACATACGCGACACGCTTTACCGGGGTCCTTTTCCCAGTAGCACGGCACCCTCGGTATTTGGTCGGTTGAGACGCGCCCGAGACGTCCGGCACAACTGGTTCTGCGCTTTCTTCGGGGGCCGCTGGCGTGCTATGGCGGCGGAAGGCGTTCGCGGCCGAAGCCGTCTTCGCGTACCCGTTCGAGAAACTGCACCCGGTGCTCGATCGGGCGACCGGCGCGCGCGTATTTTTCCTTGATCCGGTCCAGGTAGGTCCGCACCGTGCCGGGAGCTATGCCCAACCCGCGGCCAACCGCCTCGACAGTTCGTCCGCTGCCGTACGCGATAAGCACCTCGCGCTCGCGGACGGAGAGTTGCGGCCGTTCCGGCCGGGCGTCGCGCCCCAGCCAGAACGCCTGCTCGATGGTCATCGGGGTCTCCCCGGCGGCGACGCTCCTGATCACGCCGGCCAGCACGCTCAGGTTGTTGGCCTTCGGCACGTACGCGACGGCACCGGCCTCGGTGGTGCCGGCGATGTACACCGGGTCGGGGATGACCGACACCACGATGACGGCATGTCCGGCGTCGACGAGCTGACGGACGTTGGCCGCCGGGTCGGTGAAGTTCTCCAGGTTGAGGTCGAGAATCACGATCCGCGGCGGTGCCGCGCCCGCGAGATACTCCTGCACCGAGGCCGCCAGCGTGGTCAGGTCGATGTCAGGCAGCCGGCTGATCCAGGCCGACATGCCCTCCAGCAGCATCTGGTCGTTGTCGATGGCACCAACTTCGATCACCGACACCAGGAGACCTCCACCATCGTGCCCTGATCGGGTGCGGAGTCGATGGACACCCGCCCGCCCACCTCGATCACGCAGTGCCGCAGCTCGCGCAGCATCCCCCGACCCGGCGGCACCGCGTCCGGATCGAACCCACGACCCCGGTCGACGACAGTGAGCACCACGCCGCCGTCGTCGCCGACCGCCGTCAACCACGCCTCACCCGTGCCGGCGTGCTTGGCGACGTTCGTCAGCGCCTCCCGGGCCGCGTTGGTCAGAGACTCCTCCACGTCGGCGGGAAGATCAGCCAACTCGTGGAACTGCGAGTGCACCTGCAGCCCGAGCGCCTGTTTGTCCCGGACCACGCCGGCCAGGGCGCTCGCCAGGCTGGTGACCGGGCCTCCGTTGGCGGCGGTGATCAGGCCACGCAGGTAGTCCGCGTCGCGTTGGGCGAGCGCCCGGACCTCGGCCGCGCGGTGGTCGAGCCGGCCCCGGGCGATGGTGCTCAGGGTCGTCAGCACGGTCCGGTGCAGCACGTCGTACTGCCGGGTCCGCTCGTCGAACCGGGCCTGCGCCGCCGCTTCGCGCGCACCGGCGGCGAGCGCGGCTTCGGTAGCGGCGTCCAGGTGTCTGCCGTCGGCGCGCAGGTGCCCGGCGACCACCGCGGCCAACACCGCAAAGGCCACCATGGACAGCACCGTGACGAGCACCGGGCCGAGCGCCTCCGGGCCGGCGGCCAGCTGCCGGACCGATCCAACCAGGTAGGCGACGACCAGCAGGGCGACTCCCGTCGCCGCCACCCACGCCCGGGTGAATCCGGCGACGACGATCGCCGCGCCCATGGCCGGGGGCAGGACCCAGTGCTGCCACCCGGTGGCGCAGGAGTTGACGCAGGCTGCCGGGATCAGCAGCAGACCGAGCATCGCCACCGCCACGTCGGCGTAGACCCACGTCGGATCCATCCGCCGCGCCCGCAGCGCCCGGCCGAAGAACACCACCGTCCACGCCACCGTCAGCAGGTAGCCCGCGATGACCAGACCGGGATAGCGGTACGTCTGGAGGCCGCCGATGAACGGGACCGGGATCCGGACCACGAGCTGGACGGCACGCAGGCAGGCGGCGGCCTTGATCAATAGAAGGTCCACCCGTTCGATGGCCGGCCCATAGAACGGCGCATCCGTTTCTGCCACGGATCGACCCTGCCATACCGCCCGCCACCTGCCCAGTCGGCAATTCGGGGGACACGGCTGGGAATCGACTCCGGTATGGACAATCGGGCCGCCCAGAGCATTGACTAATGCAATATCGGACTGCCAGGCTGGCACGGCCGTCGCGTCGCGTCGTACGTCGGCGGGCACGTCGTACCCTTTGCCACCGCAACCATTCGTCCTTAGCCATTCGGATGGTTCACCCCACTGCTCGGATGATTACCCCATGCCGCTGACGCTCACCATTCCTTGCCATCAGGTTGATGCCGCGGTCCAGGACGCCGAGGACCGGTTGTCCGCATCCGACGGCCGCTCCGCCATGGACCGGGTTGCCGCACTGTGGTCGCTCTCGTTCGCACTGCTGAGCCGCTTCACGTGCACGCATTCGTCGGCCGACCTCGACCGGGCCGTCACGGCGGTCCGCACCGCCCGAGAGCTGGTCCCCGCCGCCCGGCCCGAGGCCCGGACGATGGCG
This sequence comes from Micromonospora sp. NPDC049047, assembly GCF_040649135.1. Classification (NCBI taxonomy): domain Bacteria; kingdom Bacillati; phylum Actinomycetota; class Actinomycetes; order Micromonosporales; family Micromonosporaceae; genus Micromonospora; species Micromonospora sp. NPDC049047. Next base: position 98,888 of record NZ_JBEZEY010000015.1, on the reverse strand, counting down.
ACCTGGCTGGCGATGCTGCTGGGCAGCCGCAACCGGCCGGAGGACGTGGTGGAGGCGATGACGACGATCGAGGCCGTCCAGCGTCGCGTCCGGTCCGCGAGTGTGGAGCACGCGACCCTGGACATGGTGTACGGCGCGCTGCTGATTCCGCAGTACCTGCGGTTCCGTCACGCGGACGACCTGGCCGGCGCCATCGGACGGCTGGAACGCGCCCTCGAGGTGCTCGACCGCGAGGTCGCCAACGACCGGTCGAGCCCGCAGTTGGCCGCGGTGACAGCCCAGGCGGCCGCGATGACACGGTCCCAGCTCGTCGCCGCGCTCACCGCCCGCGAGGGCTCCCCCGATGCCGACGAACACGACGCGGAGCGCATCCGGGCGTTGCTCGCCACCGTCGACCGGCTGTCGCCGGAGGCCGCCTTCGCCGCCGATTCGATCGAGCGGGTCCGCGTTCTGCAGCAGGGGTTGGTGCGCGGCGAGGGGGCCGACCCGCTGACGGTCGCGCGGTCCGTATCCTTCGCGCAGGACGTACCGCACCCCGGCGCGGTGGGGCACCTGACGAGCCTGGGTGAGCTGCTCCAGGACAGCGTGCGCTACGGCGTGCAGGGCGACCTGCACGCGCTGGACGCCCAGATCCACGCGATGGAGACGCAGCGGGCCGACCCGGACCAGCACGACAGCGATCCGCCCTCCACAGTGGCCGGCCTCGCGATGCTCTACCAGCTGCGCTCCCGGACCAAGGCGCTGTCGGACGATCCGTCCGCCGGGCCGGACCGGATCCGGGCGACCGACCTGGCCGAGGAGGCGCTCGCCCTCGCCGGCGGCAGCGGTGACGTGGCCCGGATGGTCCTGGCCGGCTGCAAGCTCGACGACTACCGCCCGGACGGACCGAACCAGCACCTGCTCGACGACGCCGTCACGCTGTTGCGGCGGGCCACCAGCGGCGGCACCCTCAGCCCCGAGCTGCGTCGGGTGGCGCGCGCTCAACTCGCCGAGGCGCTGGCCGCGCGCGGCTGGCGCGACGGCGACCTGGACCAGATCGACGAGGCGGTCGATCTGGTGACGACGCATCGGGACCGGTTCCGGCCAGGGTCGCTGCACCACGCGATCGCCAGCTCCCGGGTCGCGGCGATGCTGCACGTGCGGGCCGAGGCGACCGGGACCACCGAGGATCAGCTGCGCGCCGCTGACGCGTCCCGCAAGGCCGCCACGTGGACCGCCGAGCACAGCCTCATCTGGGCCTTCGACACCGCGTTGGCCTGGGCGGACTGGTCCTGGCGGCGGCGCCGGATGGACGACGCCGGCGACGCCTGCCTGCTCGCCCTGCGGGCCCTCAACCGGCTGGCCCGGGCCCAGCTCAGCCGCGCCCACAGTGAGCTGATCCTGCGTCGGCGCAGCCAGAGCCTGGTGGGCAGGGCCGGCTACGCGCTGGCCCGACGCGACCGGCTCACGGAGGCCGTGGTCGCGCTGGAGTCCGGTCGCGCGGTGCTGCTCTCCACCGCGCTGGAACGAGATCTGGTCGGTCTCTCCGGCCCACGGCACGCGCCAGTGCGGGACCGCTACCGGCGGGCGGTGCAGCGGCTGCACGAGCTGGAGGAGCGGGCACTGCACGCCAACCTGGACCCCGAGGACGAGGAGCGGGCATGAGTGACGTCCCCACCCAGCGGGAGGGCGCGGGCCTGCCGGTCGCGCCCACGACCGCCGAGCCGGCCCGTGGTGCGCCCGCCACGACCAGGGAAACCGGCGGCGGCGGGCCGGCCTCGATGGCGGCCGGCTCCGAAGAGGACAGCGGCGGCCTGCCGAAGGCGGTCTTCGCTCGCTATCGACCGGACCACGACCTCACCACCGGCGGCGAGGCGCACCTGGTGCTGCGGGTGATCGACCGCTCGTCCGGCGAGCGGCGCGTCGTGAAGGTCTATCCCACCTCGGTACGCCCGGACCCCCGGCTGCTCGACGCGTTGCGCCGAGCGGACCGGCGACACGTCGTCCGCATGATCGACTGGGGTGAGGAGACCAGTCCATACGGCACCGCGCGCAGCTGGGAGGTGATGGAGTACGTCGAGCACGGTTCGCTCGCGGAGCTGGCCGCCAAGCGCGGCGGCCGGCTGGGGCAGGCCGAGATCCGTCGGATCGTCAAGCAGGTGACCGCGGCACTCGCCTACCTGCACGGCGAACTGCGCCACGGCGAGGCGACCGGCATCGCGCACCGCGACATCAAACCGGCGAACGTGCTGGTCCGGCGACTCACGCCGATCGACGTGGTGCTGTGCGACTTCGGGCTGGTGGCCGAGATCCGGGCGACCCGCCGCACCACCGGCCGGGCCGGCACCGCCGCGTACCAGGCACCCGAGACGTGGTGGCAGAAGAGCCAGGACCCGGCGCAGGACTGGTGGTCGCTCGGCATTCTCGTGGTGGAGTTGCTGACCGGGCGCAACCCGAACAGCGGCATCGGCGGCGCCACCGCGAACGAACGGGTCATCTTCGAGCACATCGCCACCCACGGGGTGGACCTGGGCGGTGTCCCGGAGGACTGGCTGCCGCTGTGCCGGGGCCTGCTGACCCACGCCCCCGACCGGCGGTGGGGCGCCCAGCAGGTCCGCGCCTGGCTGGCCGGCGAGACCCCGCCGGTGTACGCGCCCGACCTGTCGCCGACCGCGACACCGGTAGCACCGGCCACGCCGGTCGTGCCGCCGTTCGAACTGGCTGGCCGGCTCTGCCGAACCCCCGCCGACGTGGGCGTCGCGATGAGCGAGAACTGGCAGGCCGGCGTGGACCTCTTCCTGCGCCGCGAGTCGCACCTGGACCTCTCCGACTGGCTACGCGACAACTTCCCCGACACCGGGCTCCCCGTCGACCTGGTCCGCAAGGCGGTGACCGAGCGCGCCGGCGCGGCCGTCAAGGTGGCCCGTTTCATCTCGTGGGTGGCCCCCGAGCAACCCCCGGTCTTCGAGAACGAGCCGGCCGACGCCCCGGGGCTCGCCGTCCTGGCCCAACGGGCGGCAAGCGGCGACCCGGCGGCCGTGGACGTCGTCGGCCGGATCGACGTCGGGCTGCTCCGTGCCCTCGCCCGCCACCGCTGCCGCTCGCATGCCGACTGCACGGACGGCTGCGCCGTGCTCGGGACCGCCGCCGACCGCCTGGACGGTGTCCGCGGCCTCGTCGAGGAGCGGATCGCCTCGGTCGGCGCGACGGTCCGGTCCGGCGCTGCCGGCGCCACTGGCTGGCCGACCCACGGCGGGCTCCCCGACGTCGCGCAGGCGGCGCCGGTCGCCCGGGCGATCGCGACCCGGGTGCTTGTCGACCCCGGTCACCGCTCGGCGCTGGTGGCGCAGTTGGCCCGGCGGCAGCCGGCCCGCAACTGTGCCTGGTGGAGGGAGCTGCGAGCGGTCGCCGGGTCGCTCGACGACGACCGGCAGCTGGCGGCCGGGGCGGTCGCGGTGGCCCTGACCGGGCTCGCCACCCGCCTCGTCGCCGAGGAGAAGGCCACCGCAGCCGCCGAGAAGGCCCGCCAGACGAGCACGTCGACAGGCGAAGCCAGGGCGGTGGCCGGCGGCAACTGGCGGGCCACGGCGCGGATCGTCCGACGGGACACGGTGAACGTCCTGCTCACCGGAGTGCTGGCCTTCCTCACGACGCTGGCCGCGGTGACGGCAGCGGTCGCGTACCGCTGGTTCGACGCGGCGGCGGCGACCGCGCCGCGCGCGTCGATCGCCCTGTCGGACGTGTACCCGCCGGTGACGCTGGCCGCCATCGCCCGGGTCCAGACGATGTTCGCCCTGCCCCTGCTGGTGCTGCTGGCGGGTCTGCTGGTCCGCCCGAGCACGCCCGACACCGCACTGCGCCTGGCGCGGGCGCTGTGCTGGTGGTGGGCGGTCGCGGTCTTCCTGCTGATCGTCACCGGGCAGGCCCGGTTCCTGCGCTTCCCGATCATCGTGGAGACGGGTGTGCTGCCGGGCCTGACCTGGCTCGACACGTTCTGGGGTGCATCGCTGCCGTACGCGGCGGCGGGCGGCCTGCTGGTGGCGATCTGGCTGGGTCGTCGCCTGGTCAACCGGGCGTGGCGGACCGAGAGGGGCACCCTGACCGGGCCGGTCGCCCGGCGGGTCCGCGGCGGCGTGGTCCTCGTCGTCCTGGGTTTGTATCTCCTCCAGCCGCTCTACGTCTGGAAACAGGTGACGGTGCCGTTCCTGCCGGATCCCACCCAGGTCTGGTTCGTGTGGTGAGAAGGAGGCCATGGTGAGGGGGACGACGCGATGAGCGGAATGACCGGTGGCCGCTACCTGGTCGAGACGGCCGCCGAGCGGCTCGCGCAGGAGCAGCGGGCGCAGTGGCAGCAGTTCGTCCAGGCCCGGGGGGAGCTGGCGGCGCTGCGGGCCGAGGCCGACGCCTACCGCCGCGTCTACGGCAGCCGCATCGCGAAGATTCCCGGCGGGGCGAAGGCCCGACCCGACCAGTCCCCCGGTCGCATCGCCACCGCCACCGCCGACGTCGCCCTGCTGGTTCGCCGTGAGCGGGACAAGCTCCGCGACGCCGTGCTCGCCGCCGCACGCGGCGACGTGGGCGGCCTGCTCGGTGCGCCGCCGACAGCCGCGACGAACCTCGCGACCCGCCGCCGGCAGTGGGACGACTCGCTGACGCAGGCCACGGCCCGACCCGGTGCGACAGTGCCGACGGCGACGCCAGCGGCCGACACCGGTTCGGCACCGGACGCCGAGGCGGCTCGGCATCAGGCGGCCCGCGTGGACCGGGCCGCCGAACTGTTCGCCCGGCTGCCGGCCTCGACGCCCGACGAGGTCCGCAGGTCCTGCGCCGCGGCCGTGGCCGAGATCTCCGCCGGCCCCACCGCGAGCCGGGCCCACCTGCTCCTGCGTGACCTGGAGCGGCGGGTACGTGTGCAGGCGCGCGCCGAGGAGCGGATCGGACAGGTCCGGCGGGACCTGCTGGCCATCGCCGCACCCGTGGAGACCGTGCCGGGAGCGGTGGCGGAGGAGTTCCGGCAGCGCATCGAAGGACTTGTCGCGGAACGCGTGGAGCACGTGCCGGACGGGCTGCGCGCCGAAGCCGCCGCGATCGTCGAGCAGGCCGACCGGGCACGGCGACGCAAGGCGGTGGCGGACGTCCTGCGGCTCGGGCTGACCGATCTGGGCTACCAGGTGGACGAGGGCTTCGAGACCCGCCTGGCGGGCACCGGAGTGGCCTACGCCGCCATGAACGGCGACAGCGGCTACGGCGTGAAGGTGCTGCTCGACCGGGACGATCCGGTCGTGCGTACCCAGGTGGTGCGGGCCGACGGCAGGCGGGCCTCGGCCGCGCAGGACCGGGCGGCGGAGCAGCAGTTCTGCGACGACTACCAGGTCGTGCGACGCCGGGCCCGCCGCAACGGCGTCCCCATCGAGGAGATCGGGCGACGGGAGCCGGGCGAACGTCCGGTGCAGGTGGTCGCCGAGACGGCGATTCCGGCGGCGAACCGCCGCCCCAACGAGCAACGAAGGGAACAGCAGCGATGAGTACGGACGCGGTGCAACGACCGGCCGAGGGGCCGGCCGAGCGGCCGGCGTGGTTGCGCGAGGTTGACCTGGCGCTCTGCGCACACCCGCAGATCCTGCTCACCGGCAACGTCCGCGACCTGTACCGGTTGCCGGAGCCGGAACATGCCGGCCGGGTCCGGTTCATGATGTTGGTCGACGCGCTGTGGACCGCCGCGCAGGGCCGTGGCTACGGCGCGTTGTTGACCTACTCCAGCGGAGTCGGGGTGGAGGTCGCCGCCCAGGTTCCGGAGCAGGGCGCCGCCGCCGTGCAGGCCGTCCTGCGCGAGGCGGACGTCGAGCTCAACCGGCCACTGCACCTGGCGCAGGTGCGTGACCTCATCAGCGCGGTTGTCGACGTACGCCGTAGACGGGCCGCCGGTCCGCCGGTGGCCCTCGTCCTGGTGGACGCGGCGCGGCTGTTCACCGGCGAACTGCTCGCCCCCGAGGAGCGACTGCTCCTCGCCACCGCCGACCGGTTGGCCTACCGGGCCACGCCCGTCGGCAAGGGCTACAACACCATCTTCTGGGTGCTCGACCGCGAACACGACCTGCCGTCGTGGTTCGCCACCGGCAACCACACCCTGCGCGTCACAGCGATTCCCGAACCCGACCTGGAGGTGCGGCTCAGGACCGCCAACGACCTGGTGGCGGGCCTACCCGGCATGCCGCAGGACCCGACGGAGCGCGCCGCCGTCAGCAGACGGTTCGCCGAGGTCAGCCACGGCATGCGGCTTCGCAGCATGCGGGACGTGGTACGGCTGGCGACGGCCGCCGGCATTCCCGGCCCCCGGGTGGACGACGCGGTTCGCGCGTTCCGGGTCGGCGTGCCGGACAACCCGTGGCAGAGTGCCGCCCTGCGGGAGCGGCTGCGGACCGCACCTGACACGTTGGGCAGCCGCGTGCTGGGCCAGCCCGACGCCGTACGCCGGGTGCTTGACATCCTGGCCCGCTCGGTGACCGGTCTGGCCGGCGCGCACACCGGCGGCCACGCCAAGCCGCGCGGGGTCCTCTTCTTCGCCGGCCCGACCGGGGTCGGCAAGACGGAGCTGGCCAAGGCGCTCGCCGAGCTGTTGTTCGGCGACGAGCACGCCTACCTGCGCTTCGACATGAGCGAGTTCGCCGCCGAACACACCGAGGCCCGGTTGATCGGTGCGCCACCGGGCTTCATCGGCCACGACGCGGGTGGGGAGCTGACCAACGGGATCCGGCAGCAGCCGTTCCGGGTCGTGCTGTTCGACGAGATCGAGAAGGCGCATCCCCGGCTGCTTGACAAGTTCCTGCAGATCCTCGACGACGGCCGGCTCACCGACGGTCGGGGTGGCACTGTCTACTTCACCGAGGCGCTCATCGTCTTCACCACGAACCTCGGCATCGTCATCCAGGACGAGGACGGCAAACCGAAGGAGAACGTCACCTCGGCGCAGGAGCTGCCCGAGATCGAGCAGGGCGTGCGGCACTACATCGAGATCTTCTTCCGGCATTTGCTGCGCCGCCCCGAACTCTTCAACCGGGTTCAGCAGAGCATCGTGGTCTTCGACTTCCTCCGCCCGGAGGTGGCGGTCGAGATCGCGGACCGGGCGATCGACCACGTCGCCGAGACGGTGAACCGGGTCTTCGGGGCCCATCTGGAGTTCGCCGCCGAGGCCCGCGAGGAGTTGCACAAGGAGGCGACCTACGACCTGTCGAACGGCGGGCGGGGCATCGTGACCACCATCGAGAGCATCCTGGTGAACCCACTCGCCCGGGAACTGTTCGCGAACCCACCCGCCGTCGGCCAGACCCTGCACGTCGAGGCCGTCGTACAGGACGGGCAGAACCGGGCGCTGGTGATGACGTGAAGCTGCGACTGGCCCGCCTGCACCATCCGGTGACCGCGCTCGGTCCGGGGCGACGGATCGGCATCTGGTTGCAGGGCTGCGACATCGGTTGCCCCGGATGCGCCTCCCGGGACACCTGGGTGGCCGAGGCACGCCACGATACCGACGTCGACGACGTGCTGGGCTGGATCGAGGCCCGGGACCCGGCACTGATCGACGGCGTCACCATCACCGGCGGCGAGCCGTCGGAGCAGCCGGACGCCCTCGCCGAACTCGTCACCGGTCTCCACCGACTCGGCGCGGGGCGCGACTGGGACATCCTCTGCTACACCGGGGTCGAGCTGACCGCGTTCCGGGAGCGTTGCCCCGCCGCGTACCCGCTCATCGACGCGATGATCACCGGGCCGTTCCGGGCGGCCGAGCCGACCGACCTGCTCTGGCGGGGCTCGGCCAACCAACAACTCGTCCCGGGTACGCCGTTGGGCCGGCAACGCTACGGCCACCTGATCGGGGCGCGCCGACAACGACCCCAGGTGCAGGTGCAGGTCGACGACGAGCAGATCTGGCTGATCGGCATCCCGGGCCGGGGGGATCTCGCCCGCATCCACCGCGACCTGCGGCGGCAGGGCATCCGACTGGAGGAGGTTTCATGGCGGCCCTGAGCTGCCCCAACCACGGCCCCCAACCGGCCGGTGGCACGTTCTGTCCGGAGTGCATGGAGGTGCTGGTGCCGGAGACGGCCCTCGCCACCGAACCGGTCTGCCCGGTCCCCGGGTGCGACAACCCGGTGGACGCCGCCGGTGGCTGCCCGTTGCACGACCTCGGCACGATGGCCACCGAGGTGGCGAGCTACGCCGAGCATCAGCAGGTGCCGACGGGCGCGGTGCCGGCGACCACCCGGGAGGCCGCACCGGGTGGCACCGCCTTCCACCTGGAGTTCCCGTTCGGACCGGTCCCGATCGGGCACGGCGAGCTGCGCATCGGCCGAGCCGACGACCTCGGCGACATCGCCGCCCGGCTCCGCGATCACGGCAACGTCTCCAGACAACACGCCCTGCTCTGGGTGGAGGACGGCGAGCTGTACGTGCGCGACCTCAACTCGACGAACGGCACCTACGTCAACGACCGCCAACTCGACCCACGCATTAGGCAGCGCCTGTCCGACGGAGACGAACTGCGTCTGGCGAGCACCGTCCGGGCGCGGGTACGCAGGACCGGAGGACAGCGATGACGACGACAGCACCCCCACCGCACCCCCACGCGTACGCGACGGTGCACGCCTGCGCCGTCACCGCCCGCGGCGCGGTCCGTCCGATCAACGAGGACGCCGTCCTGCTCTTCGACTGGATCAGCCAGTCCCCCCGGGCACGGATCACCGAGTTGGTCGCCGACTGGACGCCACCGCTGGTCTGCGCCGTCGCGGACGGCCTCGGTGGGCATCCGGCAGGTGAGCTGGCCAGCCGGCTCGTCCTCGCCGACCTCGCCGCCCGGTACATAGCCTGGGACTGCCCGCAGGCCATCCACGACGGGCTGGTCACCATCGGTCGGGTGCTGCACGAGGCGGCCACCCGCGCCCCCGGGACCGTGGGAATGCGCACCACGATCGCCGGCATCCTGCTCACCGCGCACGGCAGCTACGCGTTCAACGTCGGCGACAGCCGGGTCTACCGCCTCACCGACGGCTACCTGGAACAACTCAGCATCGACGACGCGGCGTCCAGCACCACAGTGACACAGGCTCTCGGCGATCCACCCGAGGATCCACTGGTGCCGCACGTCTCGCTCACGCCGTTGGACCCGGCCGGTGGCCGTTTCCTGTTGTGCACCGACGGCGTCCACGGTCAGCTCGACGAGCAGCACCTACGCCGCCTCTGCCGCGAACCCGATGCCCGCGACGTGGTCGAGCGGCTCCGCGACGAGGTGTACGCCGCGGGCGCCACCGACAACCTGGCCGCCGTCGTCGTCGACCTGCACACCCACCCGAACCCGCCGGCCGAAGCCCCGATGGGGTGAACCCGTTGCGTCAGTTCCAGTGGCGGACGCCAGCCGGCTGGGTCCTCGTCCTGCTGCCCGTGGGCACCATCGCGCTCTTCGGAGGCCTGTACACCCTGCTGGGCAGCCACAACGCACTGTTGTCGCAACTGGATCAGGTGGCGAGCATCAGCGGGGTGATCTTCGGTGCACTCTCGCTTGCGGCTGCGCTGCTGCTGGGCCTGCAGCGGCAGGTCCCGGAGCCCGCGCTCGACGGCGAGACCCCCAAGCAGTCCCTCAGCCGGCAGGTCAGCAAGGAGCACCAGCGCCTGATCGACGAGGTAGCCGAGGGTGGCGGCCCGCCGTTGCCGCTCTTGTGGATCTCGGCGGACACCGACACCACGCAGTTCATCGCCGTCCAGTCCCCCCGGGACCGGGCCAGGTCGTTCGGTGGGATCGACGCGCTGGTGCTGCTCTTCCAGCATTCGGGCGGTCGGTTGGTGATCGCCGGGCCGAAGGGAGCGGGCAAGAGCGTGCTGGCGGCCCGGCTCGCCCAGGGCCTGCTTGCTGAGCCGGGCAGTCCCCACCTGCCGGTCGCCGTCTCGGTGCTGGGTTGGCATCCCGAGCGGCAGAGTGTGCTCGACTGGCTGACCCAGGAGATCCTGCGCCGCTACCCCGGCCCGGGCATCCGACCTGCCGACGTTCGCCGGTTGCTGCAGCAGGACGCGATCCTGCCGATCGTCGACGACTTCGACGAGATGCCACCCAAGCTCAGGACGATCGCGCTCACCGCGGTGGTGGCTCTCTGCTCGCGTGCGGTGCTCGTCAGTCACGACGAGGTGTGGCTGAACCAGCACCATCCCGCACGGCGACTGTGGCCGGACGTTGTCGTCGTGCAGAGCATCACGGCACGTTGCGGTGCCGACTACCTCCGGCTGGGCGGGCAGTCCGATCCGCTGGCCCTTGCGCAGATCACGCACCTGAGCTCCGTGCTGCGCACGCCACTGGAGTACGACCTCGCGCGTCGGCGCCTGGGACGGATCGGCGTCGGCGCCTGGGGACCGGCCAGCGACCGCCCAGCCCGCATCGACGTGAGTCTGGCCGAGGAGGCGCTCGACAGGGCGTACGGCGCAGGTCCGGGCGCGGCACCGTCGTCCGACCGCCGTCGGACGTACCTGCTGACGATCGCTCGGTTCGCCCAGGAACGCCTCGGCGGCATCTCCTGGTGGCGGCTGCATCACCTGCTCCCGGAGTGGATACCACGGTTGGTCTTCGGGGTCCTTGTGGCACTGACCGCCGCCGCGCTCTGCTGGGCCGCTCGGGGCGAGCCGGCGTCCGGGTTCATCACGTTGTTCGCCGGCGCCGCCGGCAGCGTTCTCGCGCTGCCCGTACCGCCTCGTCACCTGCGCGCGCGACGACTGTCGGTGCCAATGGTCCTCTCGGGCTGCGGTGGCCTGGCCGCCTACCTCGCCGATGCCTCGTCGATCCGGCCGTACCTGCTCGGTGCCAGCACCCTCGGTGCGGCCGGTGCCCTGGTGATGGCGGGCCGAATCGCGGACCCGGACCTGGAGTCCTGCGCCCGTACGCTGCTGCGGCACGACCTGCTCGCCACGGCGGTGCGGGCCGCGGCCATCGCCACCATGGTCGTGGTCGTCAGCGCGGGGGCCGATGCCCTGGGCTACTCGACACCGGCGGTGTTCCAGGCGGTGGCGGTGCTGGCCGGCTTCACGTGGTGCGTCATCCGATCCGCCTGCGGGTGGTACCTCGCGGCCCTGGCGATCCTCGCCGCCGCCCGCCGACTGCCGCTGCGCCTGCTGACCTTCCTGGAGGACGCACGACGCCGGGGTGTGCTGCGCCGCGTCGGCCCGGCGTACGAGATCAAGTATCCGTTCCTCGCCGCGGGTTTCACCGGGGACCGCCCGTCGCGTCGGGGGAGCTGGTGAGCAGGCGTTCCCGGAGGCGCGCGTGGCGGAATTGGTAGACGCCGCCGATCTGGCGCAGCACGCCACGGTGGTGAGCGTCGTCGAGGAACCCGATCAGACGAATCGGCAGCTCGCCACGCAGGGCGAACCAGGCCCGGGCGACCGCGAACCGACCCCAGGCGGTGAAGAGCACGCTGGCGAGGGCGACCGCGGCAGTGACGGCGAGGCCGGTCCGGATGTCGACAAGCACCGCGACCGGACAGCCGATGATGCCACCCCGGGCGGAGGCCCGCAGCAGCGCGGCGCGCCGGTCGGCGCGCAGCACCGCGAGCGGGCCGGCGGCGGCGGTCACGTCCGTCGGCACATCCAGCCAGGCGTCCAGGGCCCAGGCCAGCAGCAGGGCGGTCGCGCCCACCACCGCCGCACGGCCACCCGCCGCCAGCCAGCCGGCCGCGACCAGCGCCACTCCCCCGGTCAGCCAGCCGAGGGATCCGTAGGTCGGACGGAATCGGGGGCGCACCGGGCGGGTGGCGGGACGACGCCGGCCCGAATGCGGTCCGCCGCGCAGCCCGGTGGGGGTGAGTGGCAGCCGCACCATGACGAAGGCGGCGGCCAGTGCGCCGATGGCGGCGCCGAGGCCGGCGACCGGGAGGCCGGCCGCCGAACCGGCCACCAGGCCCAGGCCGATGCCACCGGCGAGTGCGCCCACCGTCGCGGAGACGGCTCTGGGCGGCACTGTGGACAACCGCCACCAGGCGATGTCCGGGCCGCCGTGCCTGGCAAGCCAGGCCAGCCAGGATGTCACCCGGGCCACGTCCGCACCGACCGGTGCGCCCCGGTGCCCGGCGTAGGCGACCGGAACGGCGCGGTCGAGCAGATGGTCGACGAGGTCACGGACGGTGCCGAACCGGTGCGGGTCCAACAGCTCGGTCGGGTCCGCGCCGGTGTCGCTGTACTCGGCGCGGGCCAACGAGGTGAGCAACGGGGTGGCGAGCACCGCCGCGAGGATCCGAGCCTGCCGCTGGTCACGGCCGCCGATCGGGTCGCCGGGCTCGGGCGGGTCGGGCATCTCCTCGTCGGTCACGGCGCGGAGCCGGGCGAGGACCGGATCCCACTTACCGGCCAGGTCCGGGCCGGTCGGACGGGTCGTACGGGGCAGGTAGGCCGCGAGGTCGGCCCAGCGCAGCGGCAGCAGCCGCACCACCGCGGCCCCGGTCAGCACGTCGCTGTCGCGTACCGCGTCGACGTACTGGTCGACCCGGCTGGTCAGCACGAAGCCCGGCAGCCGGGGCGCGGCGGCGTTCAGGGCGAGCAACGCAGCCCGGCGTACCAGTACCGGCAGTTCGTCGAAACCGTCCAGGGCCGGCAGGATCCGCCGGTCGGCGACAAGCGCGGCGGCGGTGCTGTCGAAGTCGCCGTCCGGGGCCGCCAACGCCGGGTACTCGGCGATCAGGCGGGCGGTCAGCCAGTCGACGAAGCCGTGCCGGCGGGCGTCCCAGGTGGTCAGGGACAGCAGCACCGGCACGGGGTCGTCCGGTCGACCGTCGTCGATCAGGTCCGACACCAGACGGATCAGCAGCACCGACTTTCCCCCGCCCGCGGCGCCCAGCACGACCAACCGCCGCGACGGGATCCGCCGGAACACCTCGGCGACCTCGACGATCCGGCCGGCGACGGCGACCGGTTCGTGGCCGCCCCGGTCCGGGTGCCCCGAGTCGCCGCTGACCGGCCCCGCCACCCGCACATTGACCCAGTGGTCCTGGACCCCCAGTGCCGCCCCGACCGGCGCCCAGCGCACCGGGATGGGTGCCGGGTCCTGCACCCGGCGCAGCGCCTCCTCGACGCGCCACTGCTGGCGGACGGCGGCCCGCAACGCCGCCTGCCGCTCGGCAAGGGATCGGGGCTCCCGGGTGCCGCGCCGGCCGAAAACAGCAACGAGCATGGTCAGCGCCGCCACGGCGAAGCTGCCGATGCTCGCCACCCGATCGGCGGTCTCCAGATCGGGCCACCAAATGATCAAACCGACAGTGCCGACAGTCGCCGCGACGGCACCGGGAACGAGGGACTGATGACGCAACCTCAGGAGAGCAGTCCGCACGGGCTCCATGATGGGGCAACGGGTCCAGCGTCGCTCTTCGACGAACTGCGGGCCGCCCGAGCCGAGCTGCACGAGGCGGTGGAGCAGATCCAGCGGATCCCGGGCTATGAGCGTTTCCTCGCTCCGGTCGAGCTGGACGAGATCACCGCGGCAGCCGATCACCCGCTTGTCTACGTCACGGCAAGCGACGACGCGGGCATCGCCCTGGTGGTCCGGGACGGCCGGGTCGATCCCGTACCGCTGCCCGCGCTGCGCACGGCGACGCTGCACGAGTGGGCCGAGCGGCACCGCACACACTTCCCCTCCGCCGGCGCCCGGGGGGCGATGCAACGCGGCGGGTGGGAACGGCACCTGGCGGACCTGCGCGAACGCCTGTGGGAGGCGGTGGCCGAGCCCCTGCTCGCCGAGTTGTCAGGCGTGCCGCATGCCTCGCTGGTGCCCTGCGGCCTCGTCGGTCTGCTCCCGGTGCACCTCGCCGGATGCCGGGACAGCACCCGGCCCACCGGATTTCGCTACCTGCTCGACGAGCTCAGCATCGGGTACGTGCCGAACGCCCGCGCGCTGGCGGCCAGCCGTCGACGGGCCACGTCGACGCCCAGCGGCGGGCTGCTGACGGTGGCCGACCCACAGACCCCGGCGCCGACGGACCGGCTCCCGTACGCCCGCTGGGAGGCCCAGGTGGCCGCCGCGACGTTCCCGGGTCCGGTGACGCAGCTGCGCGGTCCTGACGCGACAGTCGAGCGGGTACGCACGGAGCTGCCCACCGCCTGGCTGGCCCACTTCGGCTGTCACGGCACCGCCGAACCGACCGATCCACTGCGTAGCGCGCTGCGGCTCGCCGGCGACGGCCGTCTCCACCTGTCCGACATCATGCCGATGCGGTTGACCCTGCGATTGGCGGTGTTGTCCGCCTGCTCGGCCTTCGTACCCGGGCGGGACCTGCCGGACGAGGTGATCTCGCTGCCGACCGGGCTGGTCCAGGCCGGCGCGGCGGGCGTGCTGGCACCGATGTGGCCGGTCGACGACCACACCACCGCACTGCTGATGACGGAGTTCTACCGGCGCTGGCGCACCGAGTGTGCGCAGTCGCCGGCCACCGCGCTGGCCGGCGCGCAGCGGTGGCTGCGCGACGCGACGGTTGCCGAGGTCGAGCAGCAGTGGGTGCGGGCGTTGGACGCGCAGGAGGCGTGGCTTCCGGAGGAGGCCGCCGAAGCTCTGCTGCCGCAACTGTTCCGCAGCGGCAGTGGTGACTCACGACCGTGGTCGTCGCCGGCGGTGTGGGCGGCCTTCGCGTTCACCGGGGCGTGATCGTGGGAGAGAACGGTTGGGCGATGCGGTGGGTCGCGGATCAGGCCCGCGGCCGGGTCGGCGAGTTCGTTCACGACACGACGCTTGCCGAGCAGATCGAGCGGATGCTCGCGGAGGCGCTCGCCCGGGACCCCGGGCCGCTCACCGATCTGCGGATCGCGCACGCGCTGCGGGCCGACCCCGCGCTCGAGCGGTGGGCCATGGAGACCGTGCGGGCGGCCGAGAGCCGGTTCCGCAGTACGCCCGGGATGGCCCCACCGGCCCGGTACCTGACCACCGAGCTGCCCCGGAAGGTGCGGCTGGGCAGTCGGATCTCGCTCTGGGCGACGATCACCCGCGACGGTGGCGGGGGCAGCGTGCCCGTCCGGCCGTTCGCCATCCCGGACGAGGGCGTGGTCGTGGAGGTCGCTGTCCAGTCGTCCACCCTGACGCTGCACGGCCACGGCGTGCACTACCTCCGGGTCCACCCGGACTCGGATTCGAGCACCGTCGCCTTCACCTTCGAAGCCGACCGGGAAGGGCCGCACGAGATCAAGGTCCAGATGTTCCTGGCGGGTGGGGGTGGTCAACTGGCCGCGACGACCCGGACGGTGCTGGTCGTGGCCGACGCGTCCTACGCGCCGCCGCGGCGCGCGTCGACGCGCGTCGAACACCTCGACGCGAGCCCGGGGACGATCGCCCTGCAAGTCGACAGGACTCGAAGCGGCTACCTGTTCCGGCTGGTCGGGCGGGACGGGATCACGGCCACTGCGGACGCGGTGCCGCGCCGGATGCTCGCCGACCTGCTCCGCTCGGCGAACACCATGGCCGCCGGAACCAGCCGGAACCACCCGGCTGTGGATCGTGGCATCCTCAACGGCTTCGGTACGGCCCTCTGGCGGGCGCTGCCACCGGAGATCGGGGCGGCCGTCGCGTCCCTTCTGGAGTCGGCGACCGGTCTGGTCATCTGCACCGAGCTGGCCGACCTGCCGTGGGAGCTGCTGCGGCCACCCGGATGGGAGACGTTCGTCGCCGAGCGGCTGCCCGTGCTCCGTCAGCCCGGCCGGTACCCGCTCACCAGATCGTTGCCGCTGCGCGATCCCGTGTTCGTCCTCGGCGCCCACCCGCCGAACCACGCCCGGGCGGAGATCGGTCGGATCGCCGCCCTGCTCGACGGTTCGACGCCGACCGTGATCGCCTCGGCGGCACAGTTGGTCCGGCGAATCGAACAGGGCGACTTCGGTCTGCTGCACCTCGCCTGCCACCAGGAGCATCCCGACGGTGACGGGGGCGGCGGGGTACGGATGGACGACGGCACGTTCCGGCCCATCGCGCTGCCTCCGGCGGCGGCACGGCGCAGCCTGGCGGCACGCTGCCCACTTGTGTTCTTCAACGCCTGCCACAGCGCCGACGGCGGCTCGTACGACACCCTGATGGGTGGCTGGGCGAACGAGTTTCTCAGCGCCGGGGCGGGGGCCTTCGTCGGCTCGACCTGGGCCGTCCGCTCCGAGCCGGCGAGTGAGTACGCCGCGTACCTCTACACCGAACTGCGCGCGGGAGCGTCGCTGGCGATGGCGTCGCTGGCCGCGAGGCGCGCGGTGGGGCAGGACAACACCGATCCCACCCACCTGGCCTACGCGGTTTACGGCGACCCGCAGGCGACAGTCCCGGAAGGACCCGACGCATGACCGACGACCTGCCCGTCTTCGTCATCCATGGCATCGCCAACCGGGAGCGGTCGATCATCGAGGATCGGGTGGCGCAGTTGAGCAGCGCCGCGCTGCACCGCTGGAGCCTGCATCCGGTCTACTGGGGTGACCTCGGTGCGGCGGCGCTCGGCGCGAAGCTGGCGATGCCGCCCGAACCCGGGCAGCCGTGGCAGACCCGCGGCGAATTCCCGCCCGAGCCCGACGGTGCGGAGTTGGGCCTCGCCGGTCCGGTGCCGCTGGACCCGCCGACCCGGCTGGAACTCGTCCGCAGCCGGGCGGGTTCGCGGCTGGCCCGGCCCGACACCGGGATGCCCTCCCCGACGCCGGAGGTGACCGCTGCGGCGTTGGACGCTATCGCCGAGGCCTGGCCGGGGACCCGGTGGTTGGGGCGTACCGACGATGCGGCGCTGCTCGCCGCGGTGGGTGAGGCACTTGCCGACGCCGCGCTCGCGGCGGTCGCCGACGACGCGTCGGGGCACGAGGTGCGCGACCCCGGGCCGGTCCGGCGGGTGATCCGTCGGCACCTTCCGCAGCTGGACCGGATCGCCGGCGCGGCGATCGGCAACGCCGGCGAGCGCCTCTACACCTGGGTCCGCAACGCCAAGGCCCACTACCTCAGCCTGACGCTGGGCGACGTGCTGGTCTACCAGCGGCACGGCGAGGCGATCCGGGAGCACATCCGTGAGCAGATCAGGACGATGTCCGGAGGCGGCGGCGACGCGGGCAGTCCGGTGCACCTGATCGGTCACAGTCTCGGCGCGGTCATCGCGCTCGACCTGGCCACCGCCGAGGAGCCGGTGCACACCGCCGGCCTGGTGACCTTCGGATGCCAGTGGCCGCTGTTCCACGTCTTCGACCCCCGCGGTGGACAACTGGCTCCGTACGACGGCACCGGCCCGGTGCTGTTGCCGCCGGACTCGCTGCTGCGGTGGACGAATCTGTGGCACCCGCTCGACCCGCTCGGCTTCGTCGCCAGTCGGCTGTTCGGCTGGGCCGACCGCGCCGGGCCGGTGGACCAGCGGGTGGACCATCTCCTCTCCGACGACTTCTACACCCACTCGTCCTACTGGAGCAGCCCGAGCCTGGTCGCGGCCCTGCACTCGACCTTCACACCTGCCGACTGAGCAGCACCGTGCCCCGCGTGAGGTTGGTGACCCCGACCGCGTCGGAGCGGACCTCGATGCCGTTGCTACCGACTACCTGACCTCGGCGCGGCCGCCCGCTCGCCCGGGAAGACACCCGCCTGTTGTCATGGCCGACCCTTCACGTTAGCCTCTAACATGTTAGTGGCTAACGTGAAGGGTCGTGAGATGCGCGTACACGTCGATCGTCGTTTCTGGATGCTTGGCGCGGTCTGCCTGGCCGTGCTGGTGCTGAGCCTCGACTTCACAGTCCTGAACGTGGCGCTCCCGAGCATCTCGAGTGCGCTGCACGCGGGCACGGCGGATCTGCAGTGGATCGTGGACGCCTATTCGCTGGCGATCGCCGGGGCGATGCTGCCCTTCGGCGCCCTCGCCGACCGCGTCGGCCGCAAAAAGATCATGCTGGTCGGGCTCGGCCTGTTCTTCCTCGCCTCGGTGGCGGCCGCACTGTCGGAGACGGCGGGCCAACTGATCGCGGCCCGCGCCGTGCTGGGTGTCGGGTCCGCGATCATCCTGCCGCTGACCCCGGCGCTGGTCATCACGACCTTCTCCGGCCGCGAGCGGACCCGGGCGATGGCGGTCTTCACCGCCGCGGTCGGCGCGGGGATGCCGTTCGGGCCGCTCGTCGGCGGCGCCCTGCTCCGGCACTACTCGTGGTCGTCGGTCTTCTGGATCAATGTGCCGATCCTGGCGATCGCCTTCGTGGCTGGTCTGCTGCTGATCGACGAGTCACCCGGCGACCCGCGGCGCCCGTTGGACATCGGGGGCGGCGTCCTCGCCGCCGTCGCCACGGTTGCGCTTGTCTACGGCGTCATCCGGGGCCCCGAGTCAGGCTGGTCGGACGGCCTGACCGTCACCCTGCTGATCGGCGCGGTGGTCGCGGGCGCGCTCTTCGTGGCCTGGGAGCGCCGTGTCGCGCACCCGCTGATGAAGCTCTCGCTCTTCGCCGAGCCGCGGTTCACCTGGAACACCGTCGCCATCATGATCGTCGCGTTCGCACTCGCCGGAGTGATCTTCGTCGTTCCGCTCTACCTCCAGGCCGTGCAGGGCTTCGACTCGCTCGGCACAGGCCTCCGGATCATCCCGATGATGATCGGCCTGCTGGTAGCCGGCGCTCTGGCCACCAGCCTGGACCGCACGATCGGCGGGCGGGGCATCGTGCTCACCGGCCTGGTGGTGCTGGGCGGCGGACTGCTCCTGCTCACCCGGGTCGACCAGAGCACCCCGTACGCCTGGCTGGCGGTCGGACTGTCCGGCTGCGGGTTCGGCGTCGGCGCGGTGATGGCCACCTCGTTGGCGGCGGCGGTGGGCACGGTGGGCGACGACGACGCGGGCAGCGGCTCCGCGGTGGTCAACACGCTGCGCCAGGTCGGCAGCGCCGTGGCGGTGGCCGCGCTGGGCAGTGTGCTCTCCGGCGTCTACCGCCGAGAACTCGATCCGCTGCTCGGCGGGCTGCCAGCCGCCGCCGCCGACACGGTGCGGGAGTCGGTGTTCGGCGCGGCCGCCGTCGCCGAGACGCTGGGACCGTCCGGTCCCGCGCTGCTGCGCTCCGCCCACCAGGCGTACGTGGACGGGATGGGCGTTGTCATGTGGTGCTGCTTCGGCCTCGCCGTGGCCGGCGCCGTGCTGTGCCTGGCGTTCCTACCGAGAAACGGTTCGCCGGCGGCGCCGGCCGCGGACGACGCCGGGCTGACCACCGCCGCGCCGAGCAGGGGCTAGGCTGCCACAGTGGTCAGATGCATCCGCGCAGATTGAGCCCACTGTGAGCAGAGCCGACCTCTCCCGGCCCCCGGGCTCCGACTGGCGTCGGGAGAAAAAAGAACGCACCCGCGCACTTCTTCAGACGAATGCCATGCGGCTGTTTTTGGAGAAGGGTTTCGACGCCACGACGGTCGAGGAAATCGCCGCTGCCGCCGGCGTTTCCCACATGACGTTCTTTCGCTATTTCCCCACGAAGGAGGACGCGGCACTTCACGACGACTACGACCCGATGATCGTCGACCTCATCGCCGAGCGGCCGGCCGACGAACCCGCGCTCGACAAGATTCGACACGCTCTGACGAACGGGCTCAACCACCTGTACGACAGTGACCGCGAGGCGCTGCTGTCCCGTCTGAGGTTGGTGCACCGTACACCCGCGCTGCGGGCCGGCACCGGCCAGCGCCGCGACGCCGACCAGCAGCTGCTCATCCAGGCACTGCTGCCCACCGCGAGCGATCCCGGCGACGAGTTCCGCCTACGGGTCCTGGTGGCGGCGGCACTGGCGGCCACGACCGAGGCCATCCGGTACTGGGCGGAGCGTGACGGTGACGGCGACCTGCGTCAACTGGTGAACGACGCCTTCGACGTGTTGCGGACGGAGTTGACCCGGCCCCCAGCGGCCGGCGGTCCCTCGGACTGAGCCGGACGGCAGGACCCCGCGCCCGCCCGGCCACCCCGTCGCGGGATCCCGACCACGGCGGCCGTCGTCGTCCTGCGCCACGCCGAGACCGCCACGTCGAGACCGCCAACCGACCAGGACGAGGAAACCGTCGCTTCAGCGGGCGGAAAGCGATCCAGCCGTTTGTCGTAAACGCGCTCCAGTACACTCGGCGCATGTCGAACCGCCTGTGGCCCGGGAGCCGATAGACCGATGAGGGCGCCTTCCGCCGACACCGTTATCTTCGATTTCGACGGCGTACTGCTGCGCGGCGACGCATTCGGGCTTTTCATGAGACGCATTGTCTTCGCGGGTGCTCGACTGCCCCTGGCCGTCGTCCTCGCTGTTCTCCTCGCGCCCATGGTCGCCCTTCCCGCGTACCGTCCACGGGCGGCGTGGTGGATGAGCCGAATCGGATTGTTGGGCCGCAGCGCCGAGCAGTTGCGCGCCGAACTTGGCCGTTTCGGCGCGGACCTCGGTGACGAGCCCGAGCGGATCATCGCGCCCGGTCTGCGGATGATCCGTGCCCACCTCGACGCGGGCGACCGGGTCGTCGTGGTCACCGGCTGCGAGCACACCCTGGCACGTGCGGTGCTCGACGCGATCGGTCTCGCCGACGTCGAACTCGTCGCCTCGCACATTCGCGGACCGAAGCTGATCGTGCACAACTACGGTGCGACAAAGGTCGCGGAGCTGGCCGCCCAGGGGGTGACGCCGCCCTGGCGGGTGGCGTACAGCGACTCGCTGTCGGACCTGCCCGTCCTGGCCGGCGCGGAGCGGGCGGTGCTTGTCAACGCGAACGCGCGTCAGGTGGCCCGGGCGCGGCGACTGCTCGGGTCGCGGTTGACCACCGTGACCTGGACGGGGGGTCACCTCTCCCGGGAGGACACGACGTCCGGCCCGGTCAGTTGACCGCCGCGTCGCCCGTCGGCGTCGTGACGGCGACCCCCGGACCCGGCGGGCCCTGCGGGCAGGACGGCGGGCGCACCCCGCGGTCGAACTCCTGCTTGGCCGCCTGCGCGTACATGTGCACGTAGTCCTGACCGGACAGGGCCTGGAGCCGTCGCATGATCTCGTCGGTCAGGGTCCGTGCGGCGACGCTTGTCGGGAGGTCCCGGTACGGCGTCAGGTCGATGGGTGCGCCGACGGCCATCCTGGCCTTCATGACCTTCGGGATCAGCTTTCCCGGAGGCTGGATCTCGTAGGTGTTGCGCATGGCGACCGGAATGACCGGCACGCCGGTGGCGAGCGCGAGGCGGGCCGCACCGGTCTTGCCCCGGTAGAGCCGGTTGTCCGGTGGTCGCGTCCCCTCCGGGTACATGCAGACCAGGCCGCCCTGCTCCAGCACCTCCTGGGCGGTCCCGAGCGACGAGGCGGCCTTGCGCCCGCCGGCGCGGTCGACCGGGATGTTGCCCATTCCGCTGACCACCATGCGCCGCAGTCGACCCTTGAGCCCTCTGCCGGTGAAGTATTCCAACTTGGCGATGTAGACGACCTTGCGGCGCATGACCGCCGAGAGGAACACCGAGTCCGAGAAGGAGGGGTGGTTTCCGACCACCAGGGCGGCACCGGTCTCGGGCAGGTGCTCACGGCCCACGATCTCCGGCCGGTAGACCAGTTTCGCCGCCGCGCCGACCGTGTACTTGAGTGCCCAGTAGATCATTGACGTCTCCGATCACACCCGCCGCGACGCCCCGACCACATTGATCAGCTTACCGGTGGGGCAGCGCGTCGGCCTCCTCGGCGGGGCCCGGGCGATCGATGGCGTCCGCTGCGGCCGGCACCCTTCGCCCGGTGGGCAGCACCCGGAACGCGACCACCACGCCGACGAGCAGCAACGCGATCGGCACCAGCAACGTGGGCCGGAGCGCCGTGACGAAACTGTGGGTGTACACGGTGTGCGCCGCCCGGCCAGCGGCGTCGACGGCCTCCGGCGCCGCTCCGCTGCGCCGAACCGCGTCCAACACCTCGCCCACCGTCTCATCCGGGCCGGCCGCCGACACCTGGCGGAACGCCGCCACGAACGGGTCGCCGACACCGGCCGGCAGGGTCGGTGCCAGCGCGCTGGCCTCCGCCGGCATCCGCCGGACGAGCTGACCCTGCAGCAGGGCGATGGGCACGGCGGCGGCGAAGACCGAGGCGAGCTGGCGGGCGGTCATCATCAGCGCGGCCGCGGCCCCGGCCTGCGGTGGCTGCACGTCGTGCATCGCGATGGAGTTCATCGGGGCGAACGTGCAGCCGGCGCCGACACCGGCCACCACGAGGCCGGGCACGAAGTGCGGCCAGGGCGTCGCGTCGTTCGAGACCCAGACCACGAGCGCCATTCCGACGGCGTAGAGGCTCAGCCCGGTCATCAGCACGTACCGGGCGCTGAGCCGGTCACTGAGCTTGCCGGCGAAGGGCGCGACGAACGCCATGCTGAGGAACATCGGAGTCATGACAAGCCCGACCTTCATCGGGCTGTAGCCCAGGGCGGCCTGCACGTACAGCGACAGTGGCACGGAGGTCCCGACGATGCCGATCGACAGGATCGTGGTCACGATGATCATGAGCCGGAAGTTGGTCAGCTCGAACAGCTCGAACGGCACCAACGGGGTACGGTCCTGTCGCCTCTTCTGCAGCACCACGAACGCCGCCGCCAGGACGACGCTCAGCACCAGCAACAGGGGAATGCTCAGCGGCCCCCAGATCACCCCCCACCCGAACCGGTCGCCCTCCACCAGACCGAAGGTGAGGCAGACCAGCGCGGCCGTGCTGAAGACGACAGCCAGCAGGTGCAGTGGTTGCCGCCGGCCGCGTTCCAGTGGTGGCACGGCCGCCAGACACAGCACGATCATGATCAACCCCACCGGGAGGTTGAGGAAGAAGACGTATCGCCAACTCAGAGCGCTGGTGAGGGCGCCTCCGATGACCGGCCCGAGAATCGAGGCAAGCGCCGAGACCGCCGTCCACAGGCCCAGCGCTCCGCCGCGTCGCTGCGGCGGGAACGTGGCCACGATGATCGACATCGACTGCGGGTACATCAGGGCGGCCCCGAGGCCCTGCAACGCCCGGGCCGCGATGAGCTGACCCTCGCTCTGCGCGAGCCCGCACGCCGCCGAGGCGAGGGTGAACAGCACCGAACCCAGGACGAACAGCCGGCGGGGTCCGTACAGGTCGCCCAGCCGGCCCGTCACGATGACCAGCACGGCCACCACGATGAGGTACGCGTTGGCCACCCACGCCACGGTGGTCAACGAGGCGTCGAGGTCGCGGACCACGCTCGGCATGGCGATGTTGATGATCGTCATGTCGAGCGAGGTCATGAACGACGCGAGCGACACCGCCAGGAGGATGTAGCGGGGATTCCCGCGAAGCGCTGTCAACTGGCTCGGCCCTCCAGGACGGCCATGGCCGCGGCGAGCGGCTCCATGAACTCCTCGTGGACCGTGATGTACGAGACGCCGTAACGCTCCCGGCGCTGGACCAACTGGTCGGCGATCTCCTCCGGCGTGCCGATCAGACCCGCCGGCGCGTCCAGGACCTGCTCCAGGGTGAGGTACGGCGTGCGGGTCTGCTGGGCGAAGGCGGCGGCCGCCTGCCGGTCGTCGGCCAGCACCACCGCGGGGATCATGAGGTTGACCTCGATGTCGTCGTAGCGGTCACCGGCCTGCGCCCGCAGATACCCGGCGCGCTCCTCGACCGTCTCGGCGGGCAGCGCCCGCCACTTCTCCGGGGTGTCGACCCGGACCACCGGGCTGAGGCCGACGATGTCGGCGTGCCGGGCGGCGATGCCGAGCACCCTGTCGCCGCTGCCACCGATCATCAGCCGTGGGGCCGAGGTGCAGTCCGACCACTGTGCCGCGTCGGCGAACGACGCCGTCAGCCGCTGGACCACTGTGTCGAGTTGGCGCACCCGCCGACCGGGTGACTCGAAGGGGATCTCCGCCTCGTCGAACTCGGCCTTCGCGTAGCCGGTGCCGACGCCGACCTCCAGCCGGCCACCGGTGAGCCGGTGCGTTGTGGCGATCTCCCGCTCCAACAGGCGCGGGTTCCAGAAGGCGGCGTTCAGCACGAACGTACCGAACATCACCCGCTCGGTCGCCGCAGCCGCCGCGACGATGGACGGGAACGGCGCGGGCATGTGCAGGTGGTCGGGGATGAGGATGACGTCGTAGCCCAACTCCTCGGCCCGGCGACACTTCTTCGCCCACTCCTCGGCGCCGCAGTTGTGGTGCAGGCTCACCCCGAACCGGAAGGGCTTCACGCCCATAGCAGTCCTCCATTCACTTCGAGCACATGTCCGTTCACGTACGAGCTCTCGTCCGAGGCGAGGAAGACCGCCGCGGCGGCGACCTCGTCCTCGTGGCCGGCGCGACCCATGGCGATGCGTTTGGTGTACATCTCCCAGAGCGCGACGTTCGGGCGCAGGGCCTCACTCATCCCGCTGTCGATAAGCCCCGGCGAGATGCAGTTGACCTTGATGCCCTTCGGGCCCAGTTCGATGGCGCTGGTCCGGGTGAACGACTCGACACCGGCCTTGGCCGCGCTGTACGCCGCCGTGCCGACGGCCACCCGGGTGGCCAGGCCGGAGGAGATGTTGATGATGCAGCCGCCGCCGTTGGCGGCCATCACCGGAACGACGGCGCGGGTGCAGAGGAACACCCCGGTGAGACTGACAGTGAGCGTCTCCGTCCAGGCCTCCGGCGCCAGCCGCTCGATCCGACCGTCGTGCCGGACGGCGGCGTTGGCGACCAGGATGTCGATGCTGCCCATCAGCTCCGCGGCGGTGCTGACGAGTTGCTCGACCGACGCCGGATCGCCTACCTCGACCGGCAGGTGGAACGACCGGTCGGGGGCGTCGCGGTGCAGCTCCTCCCAACCCGTGCCGGTGCGGGAGGCGCAGGTCACTGTCGCGCCCTCGGCCAGGAAGTGCCGGGCGATGGCCCGGCCCAGCCCGCGGTTGCCGCCGGTGATGACGGCGTTCTTACCCTTCAGACGCATCCGATCTCCGCAGCCTCTCGAACGGTCAGTACCAGGTGACGACGGCGGCGCCGGCGGTCATCCCCGCGCCCACCGCGGCGAGCAGCAGCTTCTCGCCACGCTGGAAGGGTCGGTCCCGGTGGGCCTGCACCAGCGTGACAGGCAGGGAGGCGACACCGGAGTTGCCGAATCTGCCCACAGTGGTCGGCACCCGCTCCGGGTCGATGCCCAGTTTCTTGCCGAGCCCGGCCAGCAGGCGCCCGTTCGCC
This sequence comes from Micromonospora sp. NPDC049047, assembly GCF_040649135.1. Classification (NCBI taxonomy): domain Bacteria; kingdom Bacillati; phylum Actinomycetota; class Actinomycetes; order Micromonosporales; family Micromonosporaceae; genus Micromonospora; species Micromonospora sp. NPDC049047. Next base: position 73,767 of record NZ_JBEZEY010000015.1, on the reverse strand, counting down.
TGGTGGAAGATGAACCGGTCGATGTCGTGCAGGCCCAGCCCGGCCTTCTCCAATGCCGAATCGATCACCTTCGGCAGCGTCTGCAGCACGAACGCCGCGACCGCCCGCCCGTCCATCCGGGTGAACTGGCCACCCTCGGCGTACCGGTCGGGTGTCAGCGGCAACCGGGTGCCGCCCGCGTAGATGCCGATGTTCTCCCAGCGGGCACCGTCGGTGAGCAGGCTGGTGCTGCGGATGCCGTAACCGTCGGGCACCGAGCCGAGCAGCAGCGCCGCGGCGCCGTCTCCGAAGAGCGCGACGGTGCGACGATCGGTGCGGTCCACGATGGAGGACACCTTGTCGGCGCCGATCGCCAGCGCGACCTGCCCGGCATCGTCGCGCATCAGCGCGTTGGCGAGGGCCATGTGGAAGATCACCCCGGCGCAGGCCACGCCGACGTCGAACGCCGGCAACGCGGGCAGACCAAGCTTCGCCTGCACCACGGCGGCCGTCGCCGGGGACGGCTGGTCCGGCGAGTTGGTGCTGAGGAACAGCCAGGCCAACCGCTCCTGTACGCCGGGGTCGGCGACCAGGGGCGCCGCGGCGAGGACCGCGAGGTCCGAGGTGGTCTGCTCAGGTTCCGCGTACCGGCGCTCCTCGATGCCGGTCAGATTGGTGATCCAGTCGTGGGTGGCGCCGCTCCAGGCACAGATGTCGTCGTTCGTCACGACGCGGTCAGGGACGTGGGACCCCATATCGATGATGCCAATCGCCATGCGACCCGTCCTTCGTCTCGCGGCGGCAGAGGTGCCGATGATTGCACGGGTCGGACCGCTCGACCGGGCTGCGGACACCCGCCAGAAGGCCTGGGTTTAGCAGGATTTTAGCGGCCTCCCCGCGGCGGGGCGGTCATCGGCAAACCCGCCGCTGACGCGGTCACAACGGCCCGCTAACGGCTCACTTCACCACCCTGCCGAACACGCACCGGGGGTCCTACAGTGGCGCCTCGCCAGCAACCGCCCCGCCGGCGCAGAAGGAGGTCGCCCGATCATGCCGCCCCGGTGCCTGCTGATCGTCAATCCGCGGGCCACCCGGATGAGTCCCGGTGCCCGCGACGAACTCACCGACATCCTCGGCGGACTGCGGCTCGACGTGGTGGACACCGCGCGGCGGGGGCACGCGACCGAACTGGCCCGTACGGCCCGCCACGAGGGGTACGACGTGGTGCTCACCGCCGCCGGCGACGGATCGGCGAACGAGACGGTGAACGGGCTGCTCGCCGACGGTGTGGCCGACGACGTGCCGGTCTTCGCCCCACTGCCCGCCGGGGGCACGAACGTCCTGGCCCGGTCGATCGGCCTCCCCAACCAGCTCGGCGCGGCGGCCCGGCTGGTGCGGGACGCGGTGACCGCGGGTGGGGTTCGGCGGCTCGGCCTCGGCCTCGTCGGGGACCGCTGGTTCGCCTTCGTGTGCTCACTCGGGCTCGACGCGGAGATCGTGCGGGAAGCCGAGCAGCTGCGTTTCGGCGTCGGCGTCCGCCCGCCACGGATGCCCGCCGCGGCCTACCTCACCCTGCTGGTGCGGCAGCACCTGCGTACCGACCGCCGGCATCCCGCGCTGACCTTCGACGGCGCCGGCGGTGCGCACGGGGAGGCCATCTTCATGGCCTTCGTCTGCAACTCGGCACCGTGGACGTACCTCGGCAAACGGGCCGTGGCGCCGGCCCCGACCGCCTCGTTCGACAGAGGGCTCGACGTACTCGGCCTGACGTCGCTCGGCACGCTCGCGACGATGCGGGTGGTGCGGCAGATGATGACAGCGCACGCGCCGCTGTCCGGGCCGGACGTGGTGACCGCCGAGGACCAGCAGCGACTGACGATGCTGTCGACCCGGCCGATCGCCGTACAGGTCGACGGTGACTTCCTGGGGATGCGGACGGAGGCGACGTTCCGGTCCGTACCGGCCGCCCTGCCGGTGCCACTGCTAACCGGTCGCTAACACGGTCGCAGTCGCTGCGTTGCGCACACACGCCGAAGGGTGGCGATCCGATCTAACGTCCACCGCGAGTTCGAGTTGAAGGAGAGTGCCGGATGCCGTACGCAGAAGGTCGGGTCTACCACGACGCCGACAGCCATGTGATGGAGCGGGAAGGCTGGCTCACCGAGTACGCCGAGCCCTCGGTACGCGAACTGCTGCGCTCCTTCGGTGCGGACAAGGTGCAGCGGGCCCGCACCGCCGAGACCGACATCCGGCAGCGCTACCAGGACCAGGACCGCCGTGCGTCCGCCGAGCAGACCCTGATGACCAGGAAGGGCTGGGAGAGCTTCGGCGGCACCGACCCGGGTGAGCGCAGCCGCGCCCTGGATCTGCTCGGGTTCTCGGCGCAGCTGGTCTTCAGCACCGTCGCCAGCGAGCAGTTCTGGTACTACGACCAGCCCGAGCTGATGTACGGGGGCAGTCGCGCCCTGAACCGTGCCATCGTCGACTGGTGTTCGGTGGACCGGCGGCTGCTGCCCGTCGGGTTCGTGCCCCTCGCCGACCCGGACCGCAGCGTCGCCGAGTTGGAGGCGGCGATCGAGCTGGGCTGCGACGGGGTCATCGTGCCCTCCGTCGCGCCGCCGGAGTTCTCCCCGGCGCATCCCGCGTACGACCGCTTCTGGGCCACCCTCCAGGACGCCGACATGCCGTTCTTCCTGCATGTCTGCACGGGCGGCGCGTTGGTGCCGGACGCGTACCGCAACAACGGGCGCACCCCGCCGGCCGACTTCCTCGGCGGTGGCGAGAACATCCGGTCCAAGGACTACCTGGGGATGCACCTCCCGCCGCAGACGTTCCTGACGATGCTCGTGCTCGACGGGGTCTTCGACCGCTTCCCGACGCTTCGCTGCGGGTGCATCGAGCAGGGCGGCCTCTGGGTGGCGCCCTGGATGAAGCAGTTGGACATCGCGCAGCTGGCGTTCGGGCGCACCGAGCCGGACCTGCAGGCGTTGTCGATGCGCCCGTCCGACTTCGTCCGGCGGCAGGTGAAGTTCACCGCCTTCTTCGTCGAGCCCCTGGACTGGCTCATCGAGCAGGCCGGCCCGGACCTGTTCATGTTCGGCACGGACTTCCCGCACACCGAGGGCGGCACCGACCCGCTCGGCGCGGCGGAGAAGTTCCTCGCCGGCTTCGACGAGACGGTCAAGGACCGCTTCTTCGCCGGCAACTTCGCCGAGCTGATGGGTTCGCGGTTGGCGAAGGTCCGTCGGTGAGCAGCGCGGTCACCGACGCGCCGCACGCGGCGGCGGGGATGGCCACGGCCGCCCGGGGTACGAAGGTGGTGCGGCTCGACTCGCTCACCGCGTTGCGTGGCGTCCTCGCCGCGATGGCGTTCATGGTCCACTACACGGCGCTGCAACTCGTCGCCGTCGAGGGCGGCGGGATCGAGTTCGTGGCCCACGCCATCCCGGAGTGGGTCGCCGTTGTCTCGTTCGGCGGCATGAACGCCTTCTTCCTGATGAGTGGCATCGTGCTCACCTGGGTGGTCCGCGACGGCGACACCGCGCGGGTCTTCTGGCGGCGCCGGGTGTCGCGGATCTACCCGATCTACGCCACCACTACTGCCGTGGCGGCTGTCGTGCTCGTGGTGCTGGGCATGCCGCCCGGTTGGAAGAACGTGCTGTCGAACATGTTCATGGTCCAGGGCTGGGTGCCGCAGCAGAGCGTCATCTACGGGCTCAACCCGGTGTCGTGGTCGTTGAGCGCTGAGGCGTTCTTCTACCTCATCTTCCCGGTGCTCTTCGCCGCGCTGGTGCCGCTCGGGGACCGGGCGCTGCGTCGGGTCATCGTGGTGGCCACCCTGCTCGCCTGCACGCTGCCGTTTCTGGTGGGCGACATGTTCCTGGTCAAGGACGCCGGACCGCCGTTCTTCGACACCGCGCCGAGCGGCGGCGACTTCGCGTACTGGTTCACCATGGTTCTCCCGCTGCACCGGGCGTTGGACTTCACTGTCGGCGTGGCGGTGGGTCTGCTGCTGCGCCGCGGCACATGGCGCGGCCCCGGCGTGCCGGGCTGTCTCGCGATCCTGGTGGCGGCCTTCGCGGTGACGCTGCTGCTGCCCGAACGCGTGCAGCGGGTGGGCGCTCTGCTGATCCCGGTCGCCATCCTGCTCGCCGCCCTGGCCACCGCCGACGCCAAGGGCGGCCGGTCGGTCCTGCACGCGAGGCCGATTGTCTGGTTCGGGGAGATCTCGTACAGCTTCTACCTCACCCACCTGCTGGTGTTCCTGCCGCTCGGCCCGGTGGTGACGGATCTGCTGGTGGCGGCCGGAGTGATCGGTTCCTCGGCGGAGCAGCCACCGCTGCCTGTGGAGTTGGCGACCATCGTCTGCCTCTTCGCGCTCTGCACCACTGTCGCGTGGCTGCTCTACCGCTTCGTCGAGCTGCCCGCGGCCCGGCTCCTGCGTCCGAAACCGGCGTCGGTGCGCGAGGCGGTCGGCAAGCCCGGCCCGGAGCGACACAATGATCCCGAGGTGTTGGCCGAGCCGCTTGTCGGCGCGGGTTCGACCACCGGCCCGAAGTCGGCGGTCGAGCGGGGGTCGACGGTCGACGGGCAGCCCGTCGCGGACGTGGTGCCGGCCCAGCCGTCGGGCACCGGGCGCTGACCGGGAGGGCGGCGGTGGGCCGAGCCCGCCGCCGCCCTCCCCCACTCAGCGCTTCTGCTGGTACTCGTCCACGTACTCCTGGCCGGACAGCTCCGAGATGGCCAGCATGATCTTGTCGGTCACCGTGCGCCAGTCGGCGGGGTCCGGCGAGTCGCGGTACTCCTCGAAGGTCATCGGGGTGCCGAAGCGGACCGTCACCGGACGCCGTCGGGGCACGCGGACCCCGACCGGTTGCATCACGTCGGTGCCGATGACACCGATCGGTACGACCGGGGCGCCGGTGGCCAGCGTCAGTCGGGCCACCCCGGTCTTGCCCCGGTACAACCGGCCGTCGAGCGAGCGGGTGCCCTCGGGGTAGATGGCGAAGGCCTGGCCGGCCCGGAGCACGCCCATCGCCGCCGCCAGCGACGACGACGTGGCGTCGCGCGGTCCGCCGCGCTGGACGCCGACGAACCCGAGTTCGTTGAAGAACCAACCCGCCATCCGGCCGCCGAGCGACGGCGTCCGCAAATATTCGATCTTGACGAGGTAGCGGACCGACCTCGGGGTCGCCACCGGGATGAGCCAGTTCTCGGCGAAGGAGAGATGGTTGGCGGCGAGAATGACCGGCCCCCGCCGCGGGACGTTCTCGGCACCCTCGATCAGCGGTCGGTACAGGGCGCGGGCAATCGGCGAGACGATTGGCCGCAGTGCCTCGTTGAGCAAGGGATGTCCTCCGTCGTGATCAGTCAGCGGCTGGAGCACTGCCGAGGCAGCGGATGGAGAAGTACGTGGGCCACTCCTGCGCGGCGCGGACGGCGGTCGCGAGCAGCTCCCGGCCCGGCTGCTCGGCGAGGTCGACCCGCTCGCCGAGCCGCGCGAGCAGACGCTGCAGGGACAGCAGCAACCAGCCGCCGTCGGCGAAGGCCCCGCCGAACGTCTCGCGGTTGGCCAACCAGGTCGCCACGCAGGCCGACGCCGCGTGCAGCAGACAGTGCGTCTGCGCCGCGCGCATGGCCACAAGTGACCGGGCGTCCCACTGGGTGACGCGGGAGTAGGTCTCCTCGTGGATCCGCGACACGTGGGCCATGGCCCCCAGCAGCTCGTCGGCGACCGGGGGCCGGTCCGGGCCGGCGCAGGCCGCCTCGACACGCTGGACCAGCCGGGGCCAGCCCTGGGTCAGCTCGTCGCGCCCTTCGTTCGTCAGGCGCAGCTCGGCGCCGGCCGGCTCCCAGGTGGGCGCGTCGGAGTGCCAGGAGAAGAGGCTGTCGAACAGCTCGTCGAGCTGCCCGGGGTCACCCTGCTCGTGGCGGCGCGCGGCGATGAAGGGCAACTGCCCGGCGATGCCGTGCAGGTTGACGTGGGTGGTCCCCTCGAAGATCGCCGCGATCGCGTGGTCGCGCTGGAGCTTCTGGAAGACGCCGTGGGCGACGCCCTCGCGCAGGTAGCTGCGGGCGCCGAGAACCGTGCCCATGCTGAGCACCGTTTCGTCGCCGATGACAGGCACCAGGTACTTGGCCACCGACGACCAGAGGCTGAGCCGTTCCGGCGCCAGGGTCAGGGCGCGGGCCGCGCCGACCGAGACGCACTCGGCGATCAGGAGATCGACGTGTCCGCGGACCAGGTGGTCGTGGATGACCGGCAGGTCCGCGATGGGCGCACCGTAGAGACGCCGCTCGTGGCCGTAGCCCAGGGCTAGTCGCAGCGCCGAGTCCATCGTGCCGAGCGACATCGCCGGGATCGCGGCGCGGGTGATCTGGAGTGCCTTCAACACCTGGACCACAGCGATGCCCTGGTTGCCGATCGCGGCGGTGGCCGGGACGAACGCCCCGTCGAAGCTGATGCCGCTCAGGTCGTGCCCGCGCAGCCCGACGGTCCGGACGAAGGGCAGCTCCTGGAAGCTGTCCCGGCTCAGCTCCTGCTTGTCGACAAGCAGCAGGGAGAAGCTGCGCGGGCCGGTCCGGGCGCAGGTCGTCAGGAACCGGGCCCGGGTGGCATTGCCGACCGGCCACTTCTGCCCGCTCAGCACGAAGCCCCCCGCGACGGGCGCGGCGGCCACGGCGGAGGCGAGCAGGTCGCTGCCGTGGTCGGCCTCGGAGACGGCGAACGCGCTCAGGGCACCGCCGACGATCTCCTTGGCCAGTCGTCCGCGCTGTTCGTCGTCGCCCCACAACCACACCGGGTTCGCGCCGAGCAGCGCGGAACCGTACCTGACAGTGAAGGCCAGCGAACGCCGGGAGACGGCCCGAGCCACGAAGAGCAACTCGTCGAGCGAGCGCAGCCGGCCGCCGAGGGCGGTGGGGACCAGGAACTCGGCGAAGCCCCAGTCGCGCAGGACGTCGACGGCGCCGTCCGGCAGGGCGTCGCGCTCCTCCGCCTCGACGATCCGTTCGAACGAGAATGGCGTGCCCTCCGCCATCGGGTCACCGAGCAGCAGGTCAAGCTCGGCTGCGATGTCGACAGCGGCGTATCGGTGTGCCACGACGGACCCCCGCATTGATCAGTGACCAAGGCGATCAGGCTAGCCGTGCGGGCGGGGCTGCGCGACGACGAGTCAACGGCGGGATAGGGCCGCGCAGCTTCTCGCTAAGCCGCGTATTAGCCGGCTCCGTTACGTTGGGGACGCCGTCCGATCGGGCGGCCGTCCGGGGCCGGGGGGAGGGTTCCGCGACGATGCGATCGGTCGCGCCGTGGCCGAGGCGGTACGCCGCCCGCCAGCCGTCATCCCCACCGCCACGACCAGTGGCAACGCGCGTCGCTCGCTGGTGCGCGAGCGTCGCACCGCCCGCGAGGTGACGACGCGGTACGCCGGCGTTCGCCCGGTCGCCGCCGGCCCGCTCGGGCGGGTCCGCGCGGGCCGGGGTCGGCTCTGTCGGTGCTGATTGATGGGAGTGGCAGTGATTGACTTTGTGCACGAGGACGCGGCGGAGCTGAGGACTTGGCTCACCGAACGGGTGGCCTTCTACCTCGACCGGGGCCCGGAGACCATCCGGACCGATGTGGACCTGGCCGAATACGGCGTCGACTCGGTGTACGCCCTCAGCGTGGTGAGCGACATCGAGGACCGCATCCAGCAGGAGGTCGACCTCGGCGCCGCCCGGCTGTACCCGACCATCGACGCGCTTGTGGGCTACCTGATGACGCTTACCGCCGGTCGTGACGAGACAGCGGACCCCGTGGCTTCCGCCGGAGCGTGACGACGGTGCAGCTCGTTTCGATGGGAGACAGCCTCACTCTGGGGCGTGGGGATCCGGATCCGGCCGGCGGTTGGATCGGCTGGTCCCGCCGGCTGGCCGACCTCCTCGGCATCAGCGCCGGGGACGTGGTGAACACCGGCGCCGAGGGTGCCACCGCGGCGCGGGTGGCGGCCGACCAACTGGCCGCGGTACGACAGCTGCGGCCTGATCTCGTGGTGATCAACTGCGGGATGAACGACGCCGTACAGGGCAGCCCGATGAGTACGGTGCGGACCGCTCTGACGGAGCTGTTCGACTGGGGTACGCGGGCCGGCGCGCTCGTGCTGATGCCGGCGCTGCCGACGCCCTCGGCGAAGCTCCCGGTCTCCGCGTTCCGGCGGCGGCGGATGGAGCGGTGGATCGCCGAGTTCGACGAACTGCTCCGCGCGGACGCGGCCCGGGGCGCTGTCGTCCGGGTGGAGGTGGCACCCCCGGAGGCCGAGCACCTGTGGTGCGACGACGGCATCCACCTCAACACCGCCGGGCACGTGCGAGTCGCCACCGTGCTCGCGGACACCGCCCGCCGGCTGTCACCGGCCGTGGCCGCGTCCGTCGCGGACCGCGCGTCATGACCGACGCGCCGAAAGCCGTGGGTACACCGGCGCGGAGCCCGGCCGGCGGCCGGTTGCTGCTGACACCGGGGCCGGTAGCGGTGGCGCCGTCGGTGCGCCAGGCGGTCTCCCGGACCGACCTGGGTCACCGGGAGTGGGTGACCCGACGCTGCCTAACCGAGGTACGCCGCAAACTCGCCGCGCTGTGCGGCGGCGCGGACCAGCACACGTCGGTGCTGCTCACCGGGTCGGGGACGGCCGCGCTGGAGGCGGTGCTCTGTTCCGTTCCTCCGCCGGACGCCGACCTGCTCATCGTGTCGAACGGCCGCTTCGGAGACCGGTTGGAGCAGATTGCCGCTGTCCACCGGCTGCGCCACACCACACTGCGGCTACCGGTCGGCCGGTCGGTCGAGCCGGCGGCGGTGCGGCAGGCGCTCGACGCGCGCCCGACCATCACCCACGTCGCCATGGTGCATCACGAGACCAGCCTGGGTGTCCTCAATCCGGTGCCGACGATAGCCCGGATCGTCCGAGCCGCTGGGCGTGAGTTCATCGTGGACGGGGTCAGCAGCATCGGAGCGGAGCAGCTCGACCTGGCGCACGACCCGGTGGACTGGCTTGTCGGTTCGGCGAACAAGTGCATCGAGGCGTTGGCCGGGCTGAGCTTCGTCTGTGCCCGGCCGGAGCGCTTCGAGTCCCTCGCCGCGATCGGCCCGCGCAGTTTCTACCTGGACCTGCACCAGCACTACCTGGCTCAGCAGCGCAACGACGCGCCGCTGTTCACCCCGGCCGTGCAGCTGCTCCTCGCCCTGGACGAGGCCTTGGCGCTCGCGCTCGACGAGGGCGTCCTCCCGCGTTCGGCGCGGTACGCGGCCCACTCCGAGCGGGTGCGGGTCGGGGTGGCCCGGCGTGGCCTGCGGCTGCTGGTGCCCGCGCCCGATCGCTCGAGTTCGGTCACCGCGTTCGAGGTCCCCCCGCCGTTGACCGCGGCCACGCTCTGCGACGCGATGTCGGCGGCCGGGGTGGTCATCTACCCGGCATCGTCGGTGGCTCGGGAGGCGGCGATCGTCGCGACGATGGGGCAGTTGACCACCGAGGACATCGACCGCTTCTTCCTGGTGCTCGACGAGACCTTGGCCGCGCTCGCGCCGTCCGCCGTGGGGCGCGACGCCAGCCGTCTCGAGGCCGGGGTGTATTGAGCCGAGACCGGACGCCGCCGCTCGGTCGACCCATCGACGGCGGACGAGATGAGTTACCCCAATTCGGGCCCAACCGCGGCGAACCTCTGCATTCTTGACGTCGCCCAACGCGGCCGGCCGCAACCACGACTGATGAGTCCCGCCGGCCGTCGGCGTCGGATGAATGCTGGCTGCGCCCCGGCTATTGGGATGCCCGCATAAATCACCCTTTGCATCGTTTGCACTCGATCGATTTGGGTCACCTTAAGTCTCGTGTATGGTGTCTGGGGGACGCTCACGGAGCCAATGGGGGAATGGGGGGTTACGGTCAGGTTACGCATTCATTGCCGCCCACCTGTGGTGGGCGGCGGATTAATGCTACCCAATGGCCGAATCCCTCGGTTGGTCGAGAGGAATGCTAGGTGAGATTCGGTATCCTTGGTCCGGTCATCGTCACCGACGACGGTGAAAATCGGACACCGCGAGCATTGAAACTGCGGTCACTTCTCGCACTTCTCATAACGCAGGGCGATCAGATTGTCTCGACGCAGCGCCTGATTGAGGAGTTGTGGGGTGGCGCGCCACCCAGGACGGCGAACACCGGACTCCAGGTCTACATCTCGAAGCTTCGCCGGCATCTCGGCGACGGGGTCAACCCCCGGATCGTGGTGAGTCATCCCTCGGGATACCAGCTCTCGCTGGCCGAGCACAGCTGCGACCTCACGATCTTCCAGCAGCATCTCGCCGCCGCCGATCGCGCCGAGGCGGCCGGCCTGCCTGCGGTGGAGGCCACCGAGTTGTCCAGGGCACTCGAGATCTACCGCGGTCCGGTCCTGGCCGACGTGCGTGGATCGGGTCTGCTCGAGAACGTGGCGCGGCAGTACGACGAGAGTCGGATCATCGCGTACGAACGTCGGATTGACCTCGATCTCCGACTGGGCTATCGGCGCAACCTCGTCGGTGAACTATACGGCGTGGTCGCCGAATATCCGACCTGGGAGAATCTGCACGAGCACCTGATGCTGGCGCTCTATCGATCCGGCCGGATAGCGGAAGCTCTGCGGGTCTATCGACAATTGCACCGCCGACTGGTCGAGGAGCTCGGCATGGAGCCCGGCCCACGACTCAAGCGGTTGCACCAGATGGTGTTGTCACGCGATCCGAATCTGGACCCGGCAACGCCGTATCTGGCAAGCTGAGTTGTTTCTCGATACCAGTTCCTTACCGTGAGGAGAAATAGTGGGAGTGGTTGACGATTTCCGGCGTAGGGTGCTGGAGAAGGACGTTCCGGGGATCCTTGCGACGCTCTCGCCCGACATCACCTTCCACAGCCCGGTCATGCCCAAGCCCTACCGGAGCAGGGCGGCTGTGGCACCGCTGCTCACCGCCCTGGCGGAGGTGTTCGAGGATTTCGCCTACACGGCGGAGTTCGACGGCCGCAGCATCGACTCAGCCCGCTCCGCCGCCGGCTCGCCCCGGCACGCGCTCGAGTTCACCGCCACCGTGGACGGCAAGTCGATCACCGGCATGGACGTCCTCGCCACCGGGGACGACGGGTTGATCAGCGAGATCACCGTGCTGGTGCGACCGGTGACCGCCGCGCACTCGCTCGCCCGCCTGGTCGGTCGGCGGCTGACAGCGGCCTGACCCCACGGGCGGTCGGCGGCTGACAGCGGCCTGACCCCACGGGCGGTCGGCGGCCGACAGCGGCCTGACCGCACCGGGCGGTCGGGGCGGCTGCGGATCAATACACCGGGAGACTCGGCTCGACCTGCTTCGCCCAGGCGATGACGCCGCCCTGCAGGTGGGAGGCGTTGGTGAACCCCGCCCGCTTGAGGGCCGCGAGCACTTCGGCGGAGCGCGCCCCGGTCTTGCAGTGCAGCACGATCCGCTTGTCCTCGGGCAGTCGGGACAGCGCCTCGCCGGAGAGGATGAGGTCCTTCGGGATGAGCGTCGCGCCGGCGATGTGCACGATGTCCCACTCGGCCGGCTCCCGGACGTCGATGACTTCGATGTCCTCGCCGGCGTTCAGCAGGTCGTACAGTTCGCGGGGGGTGACGGTGGCTTCGGTCACCGCCTCGCGGGCCGCACCGGACACCACACCGCAGAATTCCTCGTAGTCGATGAGCTTGTCGATCGGCGGACGCGTCGTCGGGCGGCGAAGCGTCATCGTGGTGAACTCCATCCGCAGCGCATCGTAGATCATCAAACGGCCGAGCAGTGGCTCACCGACGCCGGTGATCAGTTTTACCGCCTCGGTCACCATGATGGATCCGACGGTGGCGCAGAGCATTCCCAGCACGCCGCCCTCGGCGCAGGAGGGAGCCAGGCCGGGCGGCGGCGCTTCCGGGTAGACGTCGCGGTAGGTGATGCCGCGACCATTCGGCGCGGCCTCCCAGAAAACCGAAACCTGACCTTCGAATCGGTAGACCGAGCCGTAGACATAGGGCTTTCCCGCCAATGCGGCGGCGTCATTGACCAGGTACCGGGTGGCGAAGTTGTCGGTGCCGTCCACGATCAGGTCGTACTGGCGGAAAAGATCGACCGCATTGTCCGAATCGAGCCGCAATTGGTGCAGTCGCACGCGAACGCCACTGTTGATCCTGCGTATCGATTCTTCGGCGCTCGTCGCCTTCGGCCGGCCGACATCCGACTCGCCGTGGATGATCTGGCGTTGCAGGTTGGAGCCCTCCACCGTGTCGAACTCGACGATCCCCAGCGTGCCGACCCCGGCGGCCGCGAGGTAGAGCAGAGCGGGCGAGCCCAGGCCGCCGGCACCGATCACCAGCACCTTGGCACTGGCCAGCCGGCGCTGCCCGGAAACACCCACTTCAGGAATGATCAAATGTCGACTGTACCGGGTCACGTCCTCTTTGGTGAGCTCCACATTGGGCATGACAAGTGGCGGCATCGAGTCCATCAAAATCCCCCGTTAGACCTGGCCGACGCTCCAGGTGAAGCACCTTGGGCGGGAGGCTAGCAGGCCACCCAAACACCGTCCACCAACATGTGCCGCACCTGATCGTCGGGGCTCCGCAATGGACTGGACTAAGTCACTGCCGCCGATGGTACGTTGTGGTCGCGGACTCCCGGCTCGCCGGCCGGGACGCCGCTTATCGCTGCTCGCAGACCACATCTGAATCACGGGGGGAAAATTGGCGGAGCTGCCACGCTGCCCGTCAGCGGGCTTCGCGCACGTTCTGCGCACCCGAGCCCGCGAGTCGGCAGCGTCCCTGGCCTTCCGATTCGTGCTCGACGACGGGCACGCCGAGGAGATCACCTACGGCGAGTTGGACCGCCGCGCCCGCGCGGTCGCGATCAACATCCTTGACGTCACCGACGGCCGGCCCGAGCGGGCCCTGCTGCTCTACCCGCCGGGGTTGGACTACCTCACCGCGCTGTTCGCCTGCTTCTACGCCGGCACGGTTGCCATACCGGCGTTCCCACCCGGCGCGACGCGCCAACCACGCACCATGTCACGGCTGATGGCCATCATCGAGGACGCGGGCGCCAGCCTCGTGCTGACCACCTCCCCCGCCGCGCCCATGATCACCGACTGGCTGGCCGACTCGTCAGTGCAGCCGGTGCCACGGGTCGTCTCGACCGACCTGGCCGACCCCGACGCGCACGATCTCGCGCCCAGGTCGTCCGGTGACACGCTCGCGGTCCTGCAGTACACCTCCGGGTCCACCTCGCTGCCCCGCGGCGTGATGTTGAACCACGACCACCTGATCTCGAACACCGCGGACATCACCCGCAGCTTCGGGCTGCACGCCGGGGCGTCGGCCGTCTTCTGGCTGCCGCCCTACCACGACATGGGCCTGATCGGTGGTCTACTGACCCCGGTGGCCAGCGGGATCCCGGCGACGTTCATGTCCCCGGTCACCTTCCTGCGTCGACCGCTGTCCTGGATGAGAGTGGTGTCCCGCTACCGCGCCACCCACACCGGCGGGCCGAACTTCGCCTACGACCTCTGTGTCAAGCGGGTGAAGGAGTCCGACCTGGTCGACCTCGACCTCTCCTCGGTCGAGCTGAGCTTCACCGGCGCGGAGCCGGTCCGGCCCGACACGATCGAACGATTCCTCAAGATCTTCGAGCCGTACGGGCTGCGACCTGAGGCGATCTATCCCTGCTACGGCCTGGCCGAGGCGACGTTGTTGGTGAGCGGCGGCACCCGCCTGGGCGGATGGCGTTCGGTCTCGGTCGCCCGCGAGGCTCTTGAGCTGGCCCGGGTGGCCCGGCCGGCGACGGCCGGAGAGCCCTCCCGACGGATCGTCGGCTGTGGCGCACCCGGGCCGGGCACCCGGATCGAGATCGTCGACCCCACCACCGGCGAGCCGGTCCCGGCTGGGCAGGTCGGTGAGATCTGGCTCGACTCACCGAGCGTCGCCGCCGGCTACTGGCGTCGGCCGAGCGAGACAGCCGAGACCTTCGGTGCGCTGACAGCCACCGGCGAGGGACCCTACCTGCGCACTGGCGACCTGGGCTTCGTCGCGGACGGCGAGCTGTTCGTGGCCGGACGCGCGAAGGATCTCATCGTCCTGAACGGCCGCAACTACCACCCCGTCGACATCGAGCAGATCTGCGAGACCGACGTGGCCGGGATCCGCCGCGACTGTGGTGCCGCCTTCGCCGTGGAGGACGACCACGGGGCCGTCGAGCGGTTGGTGGTGGTCTACGAGGTCGACCCCGGCATGACCGAGGACCAGCACCTGGGCATCATCGACGGCATTCGCCGCTGCGTCTCGCGCGAGTCGAGCGTGGCACCGTACGCCATCGTGCTCATCAAGGCGCGCACCATGCCGAAGACCTCCAGCGGCAAGGTCCAGCGCTGGCTCGCCCGCCGCCAGTACCTGTCCGGCGAGCTGGCGGAGGTGACCCGTTGGCAGAGGCTCGGCGCAGCGGCGTGAGTGGTCCACGATCGGCAGCCGTCACCCCGAAGGGACGCATCCAATGATCATCAAGGTTCGGGGCATCCTGCTCCGGTTCACCAACTACGAGAACGAGATCGAGGTCGAGGGCAAGACCGTGCGCGAGGGCCTGGACCAGCTTGCGGCGCGCTACCCCAACCTGCGCGACGTGCTGTCCGACCGCGACGGCGCGGTACGCGCCACGCACTTCATCGCGCTCAACGGGGAGCAGCTCTCCCTCGACGAGTTGGACCGGGAGGCCGTCGAGGACGACCGCGTCGACATCGTCACGGCCGTCTCGGGAGGCTAGCTCGTATGCCGCGCAGCTCAGCCTATGAGGTCGTGCTCGATGCCAGCTACTTCACACCACACCAGCTCCAGACCGTGGCGGTGGGTCGGCTGGGCTTCCAGGCCGGGACCCGTTGGCTGCGTGATCACGTGTGCAGCCACCGCACGCTTGTCTCGCAGCACCGCGTCGGGCTGGTGTTGTGGGCGTGGCAGCTCGTGTACGAGCAGCCGCTGCGCTTCGAGGACGCGGACGACGCACTCGTCGAGGTGTGCGCCCGGGTCCGTGGGCCGCGCTCGTCCCAACTCGAGGTCGAGATGACCCTCTCCGGCCCCGACGGGGTGGCGGTGCGTACCCGGGCCGCGTCGGTGCCGCTCCAGCTCAGCGGTGACCAGGCGCTGTCGGGCACACCCGCCCCACTTCCCGACCGGATCGTCGACCGGTTCGGGGCGGACGAGCGCGAGCGCTCCCCCTTCCGCAGCCGTGTTCCGGCACTGCGGGCGATGCTGGAGCGCGACGGTCAACGACTCGCCTCGGTGACGCTGCCGACCCGCGTGCACCGGCACCACTGCGAGGTCGCCGATCAGTGGTACTGGGCGGAGTCGTTGGGTTTCGCCGGCGCCGCCCGTGAGGAGCTGCTGTTGCGGCACGGCTCGCGGGCACCGCAGCTACGGCGGGCGCTCACCGAGGGGATTCGTCGCGTCGACGTCACCTGGCTGCGGGCCGGGCAGCTCTGGGACCAGTTCGACGTCCACACCACCGGCTACCAGCTGGGCGACGAGATCGCCTTCGTCAGCGAGCTGCGACTGGCCGACGACGGCCTGCCGTACGCGTACGTGGTGGAGCGGGTATGACCTCGTCGACCCAGGTGTCGTCGCTGGCCGGGTATGACGCCGCGGCCGAGTTGGAGCAGCGGCTCGGCTGCCCGTTCGACCCGGATGAGGGCATCTCACTGGCCGCCGGCGTCCGGGCCGACGAGCTGGAGACGGAGCCGACCGCCGCGTTCGAGGCGGTGTGGTCCGCCGGTTGCCACGAGTACCTGGTACCCGTCGACGAGGGCGGCCGGTTGGCCTCGTTCGAGTCTCTGCTGGGCGTGTTGCGCGCCATGTCCCGCCGTGACCTGGCGATCTCGGTGGGCCTCGGCTCGACCTTCCTGGCCGCGGTGCCGGTGTGGGTGTGGGGCCGGCCGCAGCAGCGCCGCCGGGTCGCCGAGCTGATCCTGGCCCGCGCCTTCGGGACGGCGGGGATCAGCGAGGAGGCCGCGGGCAGCGACCTGCTGGCGACCGCCACGACGGCGGCCCCGGTCTCCGACGGGTTCGTGCTCAACGGCCGCAAATGGCTTGTGGGTAACGGCCGGCGCTCATCGTTCGCCACCGTGCTGGCCGCCTCCGAGCCCTCCTTCGGCCTGTTCCTTGTGGATTTCGCCGCCCTCGGCGAGCAGGGGGTGCGTCGGCTGCCGAAGGTGCGCTCGGTCGGCCTGCGCGCTCACGACCTCAGCGGCTTCGAGTTCCAGGACTGTCAGCTCGACGCGAACGCGACACTGGGCAACCCGGGGCGCGGCATCGAGATGGTGTCCGGCATGTTGCAGTTCACCCGGACCATGGTCGGTGGCATGACCCTCGGTGCCGCCGACACCGCGCTGCGGATCGCCCTGCGACACGCCCGTGGCCGCATCCTGTACGGCCGGTCCGCGCTGGCCCTGCCCCCGGTGCGGGCGTTGCTCGCCACCGCCTTCGCCGACCTGCTGGCCGCCGAGGCCACCCAGCTGGCCGCCGCACGCGCCCTCGACGTGGCACCGCACCGCATGCCGCTGTGGTCGGCGGTGGCCAAGTACGTGGTGCCCGACTTCTGCGTCGACGCGGTCGATGCCTGCGGCGAGGTGCTCAGCGCCCGGGCGTACCTGCGGGAGAACGTGGCCGACGGCGCGTTCCAGAAGATCGCCCGGGACGCCGCCATCACGCCGGTGTTCGAGGGCACGAAACTGGTCCAGTTGGAGACCATCCGCGCCCAGCTCGCCAGCGGCGCCCGGCGACGAGGGCCGGCCGAGCTCCCGTTGGACCTGCTCTTCGGGTTCGGCGAGCCGGTTACCGCCTGGGCTCCACGGGCGGTTCGGCCCCCGATCGTCTACGGCCAGGCCGACGAGGTGGTGGATCTGCTGGACGTCGCGGTCGAGCGGCTCGCCGACGACGAGCTCGCCGCACTCGGCCGGAAACTGATCGCGGTTCGCGACGAGACCCGCGCGGCCCTCGGCCGGCACGCGGCGCACCGCACCCACAGCGGTTACGACCACGCCCGCCGGCACGCGTTGGTCCACGCCGCGGCCTGCTGTCTGCACCTGTGGCACGAACGTCGCCTGGTGCTCGGCGGTGTGGCGGCCGACCCGGCGTGGCTCGCCGTCGCGTTGCGGCGGATCGCCCAGCGGCTCGGCCTGCCTGTCGAACCCGACCGCGACGCCGAGGACCGACTGGTCACACGACTGCAGGAGCTGGACGACGACGATCGGGCGTTCTCCCTGGTGCCGCTGCGGCTCGCAGCGCAGTACCGCAGGTAGGCCCCGCCGGATGAAGGAGGACCTCATCGACACCCTGGACACTCCGAGCGACGCGGAGTCGACCCTCCGGTGGTTACGGTCGCTGCTCGCCGACCTGCTCGGCGTGCCGGTCGACGAGGTTGCCACCGATCAGCCGCTGAGCGAGCTGGGGATCGACTCGCTCACCGCCGCGCAGTTCTCCTACGAGATCGAGGAGAGCACCGGCGCGACCGCGCCGCTGGACCGCTTCCTCGGCGACCACACGCTCGCCGATGTCGCGGCTGAGCTGGCCGCGTTGACCAAGGCGCGGACCGACGAGGAGGGGGTGAACGTCCCGTGACGAGCCGCCTGCGGGCCGCGGACATCATGGACCGCCCGGCCGGGGGTGCCTACCGACTGACAATCGACGCCGAGGCGGAGGCGCTGCGCCGCGAGGCGGTCTCCCGCTTCGAGGGGTTCCTGCTGGACCGGGCGAACCCCGGGGCGCGCTTTCGCAACCGCGCCTGCCAGCCCCTGGATCGTCGCCTGTTCGAGGAGGCCAGCGAGATAGGCCTGCTGCGGTTCGGCCTGCCGAAGGAGATCGGTGGCGCTGGACGGGACAAGTTCGAGTGGGGCGTGGTGATCACGGAGCTGGCCCGCATCTCCCGGGACCCGGGCTTCCCGGTGCTGCTCGACATCACCGTCGAGAACACCGAGATGATCCTGTCGAGCGGCCGCCAGGAGCTGATCGACAGCTACGTGCCGGACCTCGTGGCCGGGCGCCGCTTCGCGGTGCAGGGTGCCTACGAGAGCCGCGACCCGTACGACTACCAGACCACTGCACGGTTCGAGGACGGGCACTGGGTGCTCAACGGCGCGAAGCGGTTCATCGCCGGTGCCGTGTTCGCGGACCTCTTCATCTGCTACGTACGCGACGAGGCGTCGAACGACATGCTCGCGTTCGCCGTCGAGCGCGACGATCCCGGCGTCACACCGGTGCGCCTGGAGACGATGGGCATGCGCACCATGGGCATGGGCCAGCTCGTGCTGCACGACGTCCGGCTGCCCGAGTGGCGGCTCGTCTGGCGCTCCGACGCGCTCAGCGAGCTCAACACCTACGCCCGCAACCGGCGCACGATGAGCGGCTGTGGTGTCCTCGGCGCGATCGAGGGGATCGTCGAAGCCTGCGTCGAGTCGCTTTCGGCCCGACGACGCGGTGGGCGCCGGGTGCTCGACTATCCCAACGTCGAGCGGTCGATCGGCGAGATGCGCATGCTGCTGGAGTCCGCGAGGTCCACCCTCTACCGGGCTCTCGACGGGACCAGGGCTGACCAGCGCGACCCGTACTTCGACGCGTTGGCAACGACCGCCAAGCATCAGGTCTCGGAGGCCGCGATCCGGGTGGGCCAGCTGGTGATGACCCTTCAGGGCGGCGAGAGCTACATCAGCGCCTTCCCCTGGGAGCAGTACATGCGCGACATCCTGGGGCTGATCGGTGGCCAGGGCTCGCAGGAGATGTTGCTCATCCAGCTCGGGCAGCGGTCGATCGTCGGGCTGGAAGGCCGCCGGCTCAAGCAGGACGTGGCCGAGCGCACCGTGACCCGGCTCGCCGACTCCTGGTGGGCGGTGTCCGCGCTGGCGGCCAGGGAGGGCGCGGGGGCGCAGCGTCCCGAGGTGTCCGCGGCCATCGACGACGTGCTGCTCGCGGCCGGCCTGGTGGGCTCGCCGGAGGGGACGGACGACCGGCTCGCGGAGCTGACCAGGCAGGCGACGGCCTTCCAGGCGTGCGCGACGGCGGTACGGACGGGCCTGTTGGCGGCGCTGCTACGGTCGCCCACCGTCGCGGCGGCGGCCGACCAGGCCGGCCTGGCCACGCAGAGCGCGCGTGAGCTGCTGAGCGCGCTTGGCGAAACCCAGCTGGTGCAGCCGCTGCCCGAGGACAGCTACGTCGTCAACCCCGGTCTGGAACGGCTGCTCGTGGGCGGTCCCCGGACGGCAGCCTTCGCGGCCCGCCTGCGGCGCGCGGTCGACGGCGGCACCGGCCTGCGCGCGGGGAGCGTGGGCGGACCCGACGTACGCGACGCCGGCCGCGGCGACGACGCGCCGCTGCTGGCCGACGTGTTCGCCAACGAACTGCTCGGCCGGTTGGAGGGCCTGGAGGACCTGCTCGACCGGCCGGAGCTGCGGATCGGCTGCGCGGCCGGAGACGGCGGGCGGTCGATGGACGCGCTGGCTCGGGAGTTCCCGATCGCTCCGGTGCTGGCCATCGAGCCCGATGGCGTTCCGGTCGACGAGGCCGGGCAGACCCGGCACCCGCTGGGCCGGGCTCCGGAGGTACGGGTCGGCGACCTCGACTCCTTCGCACCCGACGACCGGCTGTGCCTGGCCTGGGTCCCGGCCGTCGGATGTTCGCACACGCACCTCGAACGGCGCGTCGAGGCCGCGGCCCGCGCGCTGGTGCCGGGGGGTTGGCTGGTGGTGGTCCTGCCGTTGCCGCCGAAGCGCAAACTCGGCGCGGCGGTCCTTGGCCTGGAGTTGGCGTTGGCGGGTGCCCAGCCGGTCGCCCGGGGCATTGTCGAGGATCTGTTGCGCGGGACGGGGCTGGGCCACATCAGGTGGCTCTGGCAGGATGCGAACCTCGGCGTCCAGCTCGTCGCGTCCCGCCGGGAGCGGTAGCCGGGCCGGGGCGCTCGGGGCGGGCCGGGCACGGACCGGCCGGCCCCGCCGTGCCCCCTGCTGTGGTCACCGCACGCGGGTCGCCTTCAACGTCCGGAACACCGCCGTCAGCAGCCGCGCGTGGTGCTCGGCGGTGAGTCGGGCCGGCCGGTCGAACGTCATGACGTGCTGGCTGGCGACCGTCTGGGGGCGGGTGAAGGCGAGCAGGCCGTCTCGCCCGTGGCGGACACCGACTCCGGAGCCCTTGATCCCGCCCGCTGGCGCGTCGTGCGAGCCGTACGCCGCGGCGTAGCCCTCGTTGATGTTGACCAGACCGGTGCGCAGTTCCCCGGCGAGCCGCCGGGCACTGCGGACGTCGCGGCTCCAGATGCTCGTCGTGAGCCCGTAGTCGGTGTCGTTTACCAGGTCGATCGCCTCCTGCTCGGTGCGGAAGGACCGCACCGACAGCACCGGGCCGAAGGTCTCCTCCCGGTGGAGTTTCATGCCGCTCACCACCCCGGTCAGCACCGTCGGCTCGTAGAACAGCGGCCCCAGATCCGGTCTGGCCCGGCCACCGGTCAGGACCGTCGCGCCCCGCGACCGGGCGTCCTCGACATGGTCGATCACGCGGGCCAGTTGTCGTGGTGTGGTCAGCGAGCCCATGTCCACGTCGAAGTCGAACCCGGCGCCGACGCGCAGCTGCCGCACCTGCGACACCAGTTCCGGCAGGAAGCGGTCCATGAGTGGTGCGGCCACGAGGACCCGCTCGGTGGCCATGCACAGCTGCCCGGCGGACGTGAAGGCCGCCCGCAGCAGGCCCCGGACCGCGGCGGGGACATCCGCGTCGGGCAGCACCACCATGGCGTTCTTCCCGCCGAGTTCGAGGGTGCAGGGCACCGGCTGGTCGGCGGCGATCCGCCCCACCGCCCGTCCGGCGGTCGTCGATCCGGTGAAGCACACCGAGTCGGCGTGGGCGATCAGTGCCTCACCCATCTCGGCCGGGTCGCCGGGCAGCACCTGCCACACGTCGGCCGGCAGCCCGGCCTGGACCAGGACCCGCCACGCCCATCGGGTGCTGAGCGTCGTCTGGGTGTCCGGCTTGTGGACCACCGCGTTGCCGGCCAGCAACGCCGGCACCACGTCGGCGAGGCCCAGGGCCAGCGGGTAGTTCCAGGGGGTGATGACCGCTACGGTGCCCCGGGGCAGTCGCACCTCCCGGGCGCGGGTGAAGAACGGGATCGCGCCTAAGCGCCGCCGGGGTGCGAGGAACCGACCGGCGCGGCGGGCGTAATACAGGGTGATGGCGGCGGCGTCGAGCAGCTCCTCGAAGGCGTGCGCGCGGGCCTTTCCGGTCTCCACCTGGATCAGGTCCAGGATCTCCCGTTGCCGCCGGAACAACGCGTCGTGCAGGGCGATGAACGGGCGGGCTCGGGTGCGGTGGTCCAGTCGTGCCCATGTCTGCTGAGCCGTACGCGCGGCGGCGAAGGCGGACCGGACGTCGCCCTCGTCGGCCAACCCGATCTCCGCAACCGGTTCACCGGTGAACGGGGCCGACACGACGTGCCGGGTACCGAGACGGGGACCGTCGGCGGCGAGCCGGCCCAACTCGTCGACGGTTGCCGCCACCCGGGCGGTGCACCAGGTCGTCGTGTCAGTCATCGTCGTCGCCGGGTTCGAGCTGCGCGGTCCCGTCCGCGGCGTGCGCCCGCAGGACGTCATCGCGGGTGACGAGCCCACCCGGTCCGGTGCCGGCTACGCGGTGCAGCTCCACCCCGAGTTCCCGGGCCATCCGGCGGACCGCCGGAGCGGCCGCCGCCCGCGCCGTCGGCGGCGGCACCGGCGGGCCGGCCGCACCGGTCCCCCGCTCCCGCCCGGCCGCACGCCGGGTGAGCATCGACGCGTGCGGGTCCGGTCCGGCACCCACGAGCACGCCGCCGGTCGTCGCCTGCCCCGCCGCGGGCGGTGCCACCGGCCGGTCCGGCTCGGTCGGACCGTCCATATCGGACTCCTCCGACACCAGCACGGTGACCAGTGGCGCGCCGACCGGGATCACCGCACCGGCTGCGGCGTGCAGCTCGACGATCACCCCCCGGTACGGGCAGGGCAGCTCGACGACTGTCTTCTCCGTCTCGACCTCGACCACCGCCTGGTCGACGTCGACCCGGTCGCCCACCGCGAGACGCCACGCGATGATCTCGCCAGCGACCAGTCCCTCCCCCAGATCGGGCAGGTGGAAGGTGCGCCGAACCCCGCCGGTCGTCCCGGCCCGGCCGGTCACTGGTCCCGCCAGAGCGACGACACGGCGTCCAGCACCCGATCGACCGACGGCAGGTGGAACCGTTCCAGTCGGGGCGGCGGATACGGAATGTCGAACCCGGTCACCCGCCGCACCGGCGCTTCCAGGTGGTGGAAGCATTCCTCGCAGATGCGGGCGACCACCTCCGCGCCGAACCCCGCGAAGCCGGACGCCTCGTGCACGACTATCGCGCGGCCGGTCCGTCGTACCGACTCGTGGACGGTCTGCTCGTCGAACGGCACGAGCGACCTCAGGTCGATGACCTCCAGGTCGTACCCTTCGGCCGTGCCGAGTTCCGCCGCCGCCAGCGCGATCGGGACCGTCGGGCCGTACGCCACGAGCGTCGCGTGGGTGCCGGCGCGGCGGATCAACGCCCGGCCCACCGGCGCCACCTCGGCCGGCAGTGCCCGATCCGCCACGCTCCAGTACAACCGCTTGGGCTCGAAGAACACCACCGGGTCGGCGCCACGGACAGCCGCGCGCAGCATGCCGTACGCGTCCTCGACGGTCCCCGGCGTGAGCACGTGCAGACCGGGCGTGTGCGCGGCGTACGCCTCGGAGGAGTCGCTGTGGTGCTCCACGCCGCCGACACCTCCGCCGTACGGCACCCGGACCACCACCGGCAGCGACACCGCTCCCCGGGTCCGGTTGCGCATCTTCGCCAGGTGACTGGCCAGTTGCTCGAACGCCGGATAGGCGAAGGCGTCGAACTGCATCTCCACCACCGGACGTAGTCCGTAGAGGGCCATGCCGATGGCCATGCCCAGGATCGCCGACTCGGCGACCGGGGTGTCGAAGCACCGCTGGTCGCCGAAGCGGGCGGCCAGACCGTCGGTCACCCGGAAGACACCGCCGAGCCTGCCGACGTCCTCTCCGAAGACCACCACGCGTTCGTCGTGGGACATCTCGTCGTGCAGCGCCCGGTTCAACGCCTTCGCCAACGTCATGCCTGGGGCGATGCCGATGGTGCCGGTCGGGTCGGGCTGGGCCGGGGCGGTCATCACGTCTCCTCGGGCTCGGCGTTGCCGGCGATCTCGGCGGCCAACTGCCGGGCCTGTCTGGCCAGTTGCGGGGTGGGGGTCGCGTACACGTGGGCGAAGAGGTCGGCGGGGTCCGGGGCGGGGCGGCCGCGCACACCCCGGCGGGTGCGGTCGGCGAACGCCTCGGCGTCGGCGTCGATCCGCAGTTGCACGTCGTCGTCGAGAACGCCGTGCCGGCGCAGGTGCGCGGCGAGCCGCCGGATCGGGTCGTGGCCACGCCACCACTCGACCTCGGCCGCGTCGCGGTAACGCGACGGATCGTCGGAGTTGGTGTGCGGGGCGATCCGGTACGTCACCGCCTCGATCAGGGTTGGCCCGCTCCCCCGGCGGGCCCGGTCCACCGCGGCGGTCACCGCCGAATGGACCGCGAGCAGGTCGTTGCCGTCCACCCGGACGCCGGGCATCCGGTAGCCGACCGCCCGATACGCCAGCGAGGTGGCCCGGGTCTGCTTGGCGAACGGCACCGAGATGGCGTAGCCGTTGTTCTGCACCACGAACACCACAGGGGCGGAGCGCACCGCGGCGAGGTTGAGCGCCTCGTGGAAGTCGCCCTCGCTGGTGGCCCCGTCGCCGCAGAGCGCCAGCGCGACGGTGTCGTCGCCGGTGCAACGCGCCGCCAGCGCGAGGCCCACCGCGTGCGGCGCCTGCGTCGCCAACGGTGTGCAGTGCGGCGCGGTGCGGCTGGCCATCGGGTCGTACCCGCAGTGCCAGTCCCCGGTAAGCAGGGTGAGCGTCTCGACCGGATCCACTCCCCTGGTCACCACGGCCACCGAGTCGCGGTAGGTGGGGAAGACCCAGTCGGTCGGCCGCAGCGCCAGGACCACACCGACCTGGCACGCCTCCTGCCCGTACGAGGACGGGTACACCGACAGGGAGCCCTGTTTGGCAAGGACGGTCGCCTGGACGTCGAAGCGACGCCCGATGACCATGGCGCGGTACGCCGCCAGCGCCGTGGCCAGGTCCACGGTCTCCGACGTGCCGGCGGGCCGGCCGGGCGGGTCGAAATCTGACCCCGGTGCCCGTATGTCGTGGTTCGACCGAACCTGACCGCTCTGGTCCGTGGTGGCCATGCGCCACCTCCCTCGTGCGTAGGTGCTCGTTGTCCTCGTGGCGCCGGCGCCGCCGACGGGCCCGGTGGGCGCCGGTCAGGTCACCGCGGGGCTTCGGTCCGCCGGGTTGTCGACGACGGACCCGATCTGCTCCCGAGCGGCCCGGAAACACGCCTCGATCGACGTGCCCCGGCGGAAGTCGCCGGTCACCAGCAGACCGTCCGACCCGCCGAGGAGCTTGTCGATGCGCTCCAGCCGGTCGGGATGCCGTCGGCTGTAGGCGCAGAACGCCTGCTGCCACCGGCGGCTCACCTGGTGGCGCAGCCGAGCCTGCGCGATGGCGGGGAAGTGCGGTGCGAGCTGGCTTTCGGCCCGGACCCGCAGCTCCTCCAGGGAGGCCGAGAGCAGGTTCCGCCGAGCCGGCCGGCCGCTGAAGGTGTAGCGGACGATGTGCCGGTCGTCGCGGCCGTAGGCGCCGGCGTTGCTGACCTCGCTGCCCGGCGGAAAGAAGATCGCCCGGGCGGCCACGTCGAACACCGGCCGGTCGTACTCGGCGATCACCACGGCGGCCGGGAAGTAGCGGATCTGGTCCAGTTCGGCGGCGACCTCGGGGTGGCCCGGCCGCAGCAGCGCGGCACCCGCGCTGGCCGGCACGGCCAGGACGGTCAGGTCGGCCAGGTGCGTCTCGGAGTCGCCCGAGCGCGTCCGCACCCGTACGCCGGTGGTGCGGGAGCCGTCCCCGAGCAGCTCCTCGACCCGCGTCCCCAGCTGGACCGACACGGTTGCGGCGAACTCGCCGAACACCGGCTCGAACCCGTCGGTCAGCTGCTCGAACCGGTCGAGCAGCATGCCCAGGTTCGCGCCGAAGTCGGCCAGGTGCAGCTCATCGGGTTCGGCACCGTTCATCCGCACGGTCATCGGGCGGACCAGCGCGTTCTGCAGGTACCGGCCGAAGTAGCCGTCCATGCTCGGGTCGTCGTGCGCCCGGCTGAGGTCCCGGAACCGGGGGCTGCCCAGGAACCGGTCCCGGTCGTCTCCGCGTACCCATCGGGTCATCCGCCAGAAGCGGACGACGTCCCGGGGCGGGGTGCGCCGGAGGAAGCCGGCGATGCCGGCGGCCCGGGACTGCCCGTCCACGGTACGCAGCCGCCCATCCTCCACCCGGGACGTGTTGATCCCGAAGTGCTCGAAGGGCCCGCCGCCCAACTCCTGCACGAAGGACCGGAACTCGGTGTACCGGGTGCCGATGTTCTTACCGCCGAGGGTCACGTCCCGCTCGCCCAACTTCTCTCCGGACGAGCGTCCACCCAGGCGGTGCTGGTCGTCCAGCAGGGTCACCCGCACGCCGCACCGACGCAGGTACCAGGCGGCGGCGATGCCCGACCACCCACCGCCCACCACGATCGCGGTCGCGGGGCGCGGCGGCAGTCCGGCGGGGGTGTCCCGCCGGCTCGTCTCAGCAGTCACGATCCATCCCATCGGTGGTGTCGGAGGGGCAGGTCAGAGGACGGCACCCGGGCGTTTCGCCGAGCGGAAGTGGTCGAGCGTCCGGTGGGCCGGTCGGGGAGACGCATCCGACGACGGTGACCCGCGGCACCTACTTCATCAGCCGGGGGAACTCGGCGTCGTGCTCCTTGATGTAGACCGTCTGCGGCGTGACGGCGAACCTGTTCTCGTTGTCGAAGTTGTCGGACACCTCGGTGAGGTGGGCCATGATCTGCTCCCCGTTGGTGTTCAGGGTGTGCCGCAGGTAGTCGGTCTGGAGGTTGCCGTGCCACAGCACGCCCAGTTTGTTGACCAGGTAGCGGTCCGTCTCCTCCTCGACCACACCCGCCTCGATGTGCTCACGCAGCACGCCGAGCACCCGCTCGTGGTCCGGCAGGTCGGCGAAGCGGTGCAGCAGGTCCTTCGTGAGCTCCTTGTACCGCGGGAACATCACCATGATCCGGTCGAGGACGCCGCCGCGCCCGATGGACTGCATGGTCTCGGTCGACACGCCCCGCTCGTCGATGTTGCGTTGCCAGTCGTCGACCTTGTCCGGGTTGATCGACACCATGTCCTTGACGTTGCCCCGGGCGGCGCAACCGACAGCGATGATGTCCTGCCGCGCGCAGTGCGCGGTCTGGTACTGGCTGCGTACCGGGCTCCTGGAGTAGGTCTCGGCGAGCGTGTTGTGGTAACCCTGCGAGAGCAGGTAGTCGTACAGGTGCTCCCGCATCGCCATCAACTGCCAGGCGGTGCCCGGCTGCTCGACCCGCCCGTCCATGATCAGCTTGTGGAGCGGCCGGTAGGGCAGGTAGATGGTGGAGAACGCGTCGATCTCCGACGGGGAGTACGTCGACACCAGCTCCGCCAACTCGTCGACGAAGCCGTCGAGTGTCTGGCCGGGCAGGTCGTACATGATGTCCACACACGACTCGGCGTCGAAGTTGAGCGTCCGCATCTGGTCGAAGACCGAATCGACGTCCTCGCGGGTGTCCAGGCGACCGATCTTGCGGTGGATCGTCGGGTTGAGCGTCTCGATCCCGAAGGTGATCCGGTTCCAGCCGTGGCCCTGCAGGAGCTGCATCATCCCGGGCCGGCGTAGGGTCCGGGGCTCTCCGGTGAACGACTTCTCGATGGTGTCGTAGCCCGGCACGACCTTGCGCAGGTGGGCCGAGAGCCGGTCCACCGCGCCCAGCGGCAGCGTGGACGGGCTGCCACCACCGACGTAGATCGCGCTGAACCTGCGGGCCTGGACGTACGGCTGGCGCATGTACCAGTCGATTTCCTTGATCAGGTAGTCGGTGTACCGCTCCAGACGATCCTCGTCCTGCTTGGGGTAGTGGTAGCGGTTGAAGTTGCAGTAGTGGCAGAAGGACTTGCAGTACGGCACGTGGATGTACAACATGAGCTCGTCGTTGAGGTTGCCACCGGGATCGCCGAGGCTGGCGATGTTGGCCTCGACCTGCGCGGGCTCGACCTGGTGCCAGTCCATTGTGGCGAAGTTCGGCATGACGTAGTGCGAGGCCGTCACGATCCCGGGAAAAGGCATCGGCCGGGTGGCGTGCTCGCCGACGTAGAGGCGGGGTGCGGCTGACTTGACTTCCATCTCTGCTCCCTCGGTCGTGCGTGTCGTACCGCGCACCTCCCGGCCGACCAGCCGGCCGGCACCGGTCACGGACAGTCCGTGCCCCGCACCAGGTGTGCGCAGCCCTTCCAGTTGATGACTCCGGCGCCCCAGGTCAGACCCGCGCCGAAGGCGGCCAGCCCGACCCGGGCCCCGGCCGTCAACAGCCCCTCCCGCTGGGCCTCGGTGAGAGCCAGTGGGATAGAGGCCGCCGAGGTGTTGCCGAAGCGGTCGAGGTACATCGCGACCCGATCCGCCGGGTAGCCGAGCCGCCGGGCCACGGCGCCGACGATCCGGGCGTTCGCCTGGTGACTGACCAGCACGTCGAGGTCGCTGACGGCGAGTTCACAGGCGTAGCAGCTGGCCTTGACCTCGTTGACCATCGCTTCCACTGCGAACTCGTAGACCTCGCCGCCCTGCATGCGCACCACCTGGTCGTCCCGGTCGACGTACAGGAGATCCCCGTGCTCGCCGGCGGACCCGAAGGAGAGGTACTGCGGGCACCGGGCCCGCCGGGTCCCCCGGGCCGCCCGCACCACGACCGCCGCTGCGGCGTCGCCGAACAGCACGGCTGTCGACCGGTCCTGCTGGTTGGTGAGGCGGGACATCGCGTCGGCTCCGATCACGAGCACGCAGTCGGCCCGGTCGGTCTCGATCCGGCCGATGGCGTAGTCGAGGGCGTAGAGGAAACCGGTGCATGCTCCGTTGAGGTCCACCGCGCCCGGTGCGCCGGTCCCCAGCAGGTGCGCCACCCCCGGGGCGAGCCCCGGGGAGACGCGGTCGGCGGTCGAGGTCGCGGCGACCACGAAGTCGACCTCGGCCGGTGTGGCCCCGGCGTCCGCGAGCGCCGCGGCACCCGCCTGTGCGGCCAGGGCGCCGAGCCGTTCGCCGTCGCCGAGCCGGTATCGCTGGCCGACCCCGGTCCGACTGGTGATCCACTCGCTGCTGACCCCGAGGTGGGCGAAGCGGTCGTTGCCGACCACTGTGGCCGGCAGGGCGGCGCCCGCTCCGGCGACGACGGCGGTCACGAGGCCAACTCCGGTCCGCGGGTATCCGCCGGACTGAGCACGAATCGCGAGCGGGTGACGACCTGCCCGTTCTGTTCGGCCCAGATCGTCACGGCCTGGCCGCCACCGTCGGTGTCGGTGTCCCAGCCGGCGACCCGACAGGACAGCGCGACGTCCAGCTCCGCGAACGACACGAAGTCCATCGCCGCCGCATCCGTGCGCAGCGAGCCGGCGTCGACGTCGGCGTGCACCACCATTGCGGCGACCGCGAGCTGGCGCGACGCCTCGGCGATCAGCATGCCCGGATAGTGGTCGAGCCGACGGTCGAAGAAGGCCGGGTGCCGCAGCGGCAACACCTCGGCGGACGCGTCACGCGGTGGTCCGGACGGGGTGGTGATCAGCACGTTGCCGGGAAAGTACCGGCCGACGACGGCACCGGGAGCCGCCATCGCGAGCAACCCAGGTCGGACGTTGAGGACCCGCCCGGCACTGTCGGCGCGCAGTTCCGCGTACCCGTCGTGGGCGAGGAAGGCCACCGAACCCGTCATCGTCGCGGCGGGCCGCCCGTCGATCCAGGCGCGTACCGGCCCGTCGATCGCGTACACCGCGCCGCGCCGGTTGCGGCGGACCCGGTCGACCGGTACGGCGATCACGATCTCGGCGGTGTCCTCCCCCACGATGGTCGCCTGGGTCGACACCACCCGGACGTCCACCGAACGCAGGACGAACTGGCTGTCCAACGGCACCTCGAGGAGCGCGTGCGCGATCACCTCGACGCCCTGCCGCAGGACCTCGGCGATCAGGAGGATGTCGTGGTGGCGGCCGGCGGTGTCGTTGTACAGCCGGTGCAACCTCGGCAGGTGGCCCACGGCTACCAGCCGTTCCCCGTCCCGGGCGACGCCGGTGACGAAGACCCCTTCGGTGCTGCGTCGGTGCGCGAACCGTCGTGGAACGGTGGAGTCGGTGGTGAGCCCGAGCGAGCTGGGCACCGGCGGCTGCACCGCGGCCGCCGGCCGCGCCGTCGCGTCGATGTTCGTGGCCATTCAGTTCGCCGCCCGCAACAGTAGGGCCACGTTGTGGCCGCCGAACCCGAAGGATGTGGAGAGGCCCACCGACCCGCTCTCGCGGACCGCCAGCGACACGGCCCGTGCGGCGTGGGTGAGTGGCCCGAGGCGCTCGTCGGGCTCGGTCAGCCCGTGGGTCGGCGGGACCGTCCGGTGCCGCAGCGCCTGCAACGTGGCGACGGCCTCGACCGCCCCCGCGGCACCCAACAGGTGCCCCAGGTAGGACTTGCTGGACGAGATCGGGATGCTGGTCAGCGCCGCGCCCAACGCGGTGCGCAGGGCCCTGGTCTCGGCCAGGTCGTTGAGCACCGTCCCGGTGCCGTGCGCGTTGATGTAGTCGACGTCGGCCGCCGGGAGTTGGGCGTCGGCCAAAGCGAGGGTGACCGCCTTCGCGGCGAGCGACGCTGTCGGTTCGGGAGCGGTCAGGTGGTAGGCGTCGGTCGTGGCGCCGTACCCGAGCACCTCGCCGAGGAGCACCGCGCCCCGACGCTCGGCCGCGTCGGCACTCTCCAGCACCAGGACGGCCGCTCCCTCGCCAAGCAGGAAGCCGTCGCGCTTCTGGTCGAACGGCACCGAACGGCCGGTCGGCGAGAGCGCGCCGGCCGAGCGGAAGATGGCCTCCGTGAACGGCGTCAGGGCGGCTTCGGCCCCGCCGACCACCACCGCGTCGGCTTCGCCGGCCCGGATCGCGCGCAGCCCGGCTCCGATCGCCTGCGCGCCTCCGGAGCAGGCCGCGACGATGGACGACGCCTCACCGCGAAACTGGTAGCGGATCGCCAACTGGGCCGCGGCCGCGTTGGCCATCAGCATCGGTACGGACAACGGCGACACGTAGTCCGGGCCGTCGCGGCGTAACGCCTCCACCTGCGACTCGATCGTCGCGATGCCCCCGATCGCCGAGCCGATCACGCAGCCCACCCGCTCCGCCGGGTACGGCGGCTGATCACCCCACCCGGCCTGGTCGAGCGCCTCGTCGGCGGCGGCGATGGCGAACTGGCAGAACCGGTCGGTGCGGTGCGCCTCCCGTCGGGTGAGCACCCCGCGCCAGTCGAACGAGTCGCACCTGCCGACGCCGCCGTCCAGGCCGGAGTCTCCCGCGACGGCCCGCTCGTGGAGCGCCTGGGCTCCCACCCCCAGGGCGCTGACCACTCCCATGCCGGTCACCACGACCCGTCTGGTCATGCGCAGCCCGCCCGCTCATAGATCACCTGGAGCGCGTCGGCAAGTGACTTCACCTCGGCGAAGTCGTTGGGCCGAACCTGGATGCCGAGTTCCTTGCGGACGCCCTGGCTCAACTCGACAACGTCAAGCGAGTCGAGCCCCATCTCTTCGAGCGTGGCGCCGGCACTGATGCCGGCCGCGTCCGCGCCCATGGCCTCCACCTGCTCGCGTACGAACTCCTCGATCTCCACCTGGCTGTGCTGAGAGTTCTGGGACATATCGCCCTCCAGGAATGTCGGTCTACACGGGCCCCGCATGACCGGGGCGAGGATCAGGAGAGCTGGAACGCGGCGGCCGAGAGCCCCCCGTCCACGGCAAGCGTCGCGCCGGTGACGTATCCGGCCGCCGTCGACGCGAGAAAGCACACGCAGGCGGCCACCTCGTCCGGGCTGGCGGCTCGCCGCATCGGCACGTGGCGGCGCACCGACTGGTCGAGGTGTGCCACGTCGTGGGTCATGTCGGTACGCGCCAACCCCGGCGCGACCGCGTTGACGGTCACGCCCTTTCTCGCCACCTCTACCGCGACCGACCTGGTCAGCGCACCCAGACCCGCCTTCGCCGCGGCGTAGTTGCCCACGCCGGGAATCGAGTGGGCGCCGAGCACCGAGGCGACGTTGACGATCCGCCCGAATCTGGCCCTGATCATGCTCGGCAGAGCGCGCCGCATTGTATGAAAGGAGCCGGTGAGGTTGGTGGAGAGCACCGTTCGCCACTGCTCGTCGTCGAGGTTCGCCAGTAAACCGTCAGCGCGGACGCCGGCGTTGTTGACGAGCACGCTTACCGCACCGAACTCGTCTTCGAGTGCATTGAAAAGGCGGTCCACGGATTCTGCGTCGGACACGTCGGCACCCACCACGACCGCACGACCGCCGGCATTTGTGATCGCTTGCGCGGCGGCCCGCGCCGCCGTCTCGTCGGACCGGAAGTTGATCCCCACCGGCAGGCCACCCCGGGCCAGTGCCTGTGCGACCGCCAGGCCGATCCCTCGCGAAGCTCCGGTGACCAGGGCACACCCGGTGGTCGGCAATGCGAATTCAAGACGGCGTGTGGCGGACGGCTGACTTCGATCAATTTCGATGTTGGTAAGCGCAACACTCACCCGCGAACCCCCCGTGGCATCCATGGCGTTCAGACCGCACGGACGACCTCCATCCCGGCCTGAAGGAGATGGTCGAGGCGGCCACACGGACCCCGTCAACATATAGAATGTCGACGATTCAATCAAGGGTCCTGAAACTGTCGCACCTATTTATTCTTCGGTAACATCTGTTTCGCTCGACGGCTGGGACGAGCGCCGCAAGATCACTCAGCCGCAACAGACACGCCGCCGTTATCGGCCGGTGGGGTTGCGGACCTGCCATCGATGCCGGAAAGGTGGACGCGGTGAGCCGATACGACACCATCGACGCGCTGCTCGAGCACACCGGCCAGCAGCTCGGCACCACCGGATGGCACCTCATCGACCAGGCCCGGATCAACGCGTTCGCCGACGCGACCGGTGATCAACAATGGATCCACGTCGACGAGAAGCGGGCGGCGGCGGAGAGTCCGTTCGGGACGACGATCGCGCACGGCATGCTCACGCTCTCGCTCTGCGCCACCTTCCTGGCCGAGTTGATCGAGGTCGACGGCGTCCGCCTGGTCATCAACGCCGGCCTGAACAAGGTGCGCATGCGCGCCCCGGTGCCGGTCGGTGCCCGGGTGCGCGGCGCCGCGACCCTCCTGGAGGCCCGCCGGATGGCTGGCGCGTGCCGGGTCGTGGTGCAGATGCGGGTGGAGATCGAGGGCGAGACCAAACCGGCCTGCGTCGGCGACTGGGTCCTCGTGTTCAATGAGTGACCACCGCATCACCACACCGTGTGTCTCCCGCACGGATCACGGACCGGTGGTCGTGCTCACGATGGACCGCCCGGACACCGGCAACGTGCTCGACGCCGAGATGCTCGGCGACCTGCTCCGGCACCTCACCGCGCTGGCGGGCGACCCGACGGTGCGCGCGGTCGTCCTGACCGGCTCGGGCAGGGCCTTCTCGCTCGGCGGTGACCTGGCGGACTTCGAGCGGGCGCTGTCCGGCCAGGTGGGCGACCCGGCCGCGTACAGCCGCCCCCTGACCGACGCGCTGGGCACTGTGGTCCGCACAGTGCGCGAGATGCGGGCCTGCGTGATCGCGGCGGTCAACGGGCAGGCGGCGGGTGCCGGGTTCGCCCTGGCGTTGGCCTGCGACATGCGTATCGCCGCGGAGCGGTCCGTGTTGCACTTCGCCTACGGAGCGCTCGGCGCGTCGACGGACGGGGGGATGAGTTGGTTCCTGCCCCGTGTCGTCGGGCCCGCGCGGGCGCTCGCCCTCCTGCTCGAACAACCGATCATGCGAGCACCCCGGGCTCTCCGGGAGGGCCTGGTCAACGAGGTCGTGCCGGCCACCGACCTGCTGGATCGGGCAGTGCGCACCGCCGGGCACCTGGCGGCGAGCGCACCGCACGCGGTAGCCGCCGCGAAGCGGCTCGTCGACGCCAGCCACCGCAACACGCTGACCGAGCACCTGGCGGTGGAGCACGACCTCTTCGCCGACGGGCTGCGGACCCGGGACATGCGGCGGGGCCTGGCCGCCCACCGACAGGGTGACGTGCCGGTGTTCGAAGGCGACTGAACCCCCGGAGGGCGCGGACCGAAGCGATGCCGACGGCTCCGTCGTCGGCCGCCGACGGCCCACCCACACCGGCGCGCCGACCCGTTCGGACCAGCCCACACCCGGCGCCACGCGGACCCACGCTTCGGACTGCTGATGGACAAGGTCGGCACCATCGGAGAGGATCTATCCCGTGAATACCCGGTCCACCGGCGCCGCAGCTACCGCCGAGAACACGAGCCCAGAAGAGACGTCCGACGACCGGACGCCGAGCCGGTGGGAGCGGTGGCGCTGGGCCCGCCCCGAGTGGACCCTGGCGGCACTGGGCAGCCTGCTGCTGGCGGCGGTGCTGACCTGGCCGACGCTGCGGCACCCGGCGAGCACGATCCCCAACGACCTCGGCGACCCGACGTTGCAGGCATGGCAGGTCGCCTGGTCGGGTCACGCCCTGCTCAGCAGCCCGGCCGACCTCTGGCACTCGAACACCTTCTTCCCCGAGAAGTACACCTACGCCTACAGCGACACCCTGCTCGGGTACGCCCCGATCGGGATGCTCGGTTCCGGTTTCGAGGCCGCCCTGGTCCGATACAACGTGCTCTACGTGCTGCTGCACGCGCTCGCGGCCTTCGGGGCGTACGTGCTGGCGCGGCAGCTCGGCGCGAACCGGTGGGGCGGGGCGGTCGCCGGGATCGCCTGGGCGTTCGCGCCCTGGCGGTTGGCGCACGCCGGTCACCTCAACATCCTGTCCAGTGGTGGCATCGCGTTGTGCCTGGCGATGCTGGCCCGTGGGCACGGCTGGTCGTTCCGCGACGGCTACCGGCCGGAGCGCCGGCGGCCCGGCTGGGCGTTGGCCGGCTGGCTCGTCGCCGCCTGGCAGGTCACGCTCGGTTTCGGCATCGGGCTGCCACTTGTCTACTTCCTGCTGGCCGCCGTGCTGGTGGCCGCCGGCTGCTACGGCTGGTCCTGGTGGCGCAAGCGGGAACGCCCGCCGTTCGGTAGGCGTCTGCTGCTCGCGGATCTGGCCGGCGGCGCCGTGTTCGGCCTGACGACGGTGCTGCTCGGCCTGGTCTACCTGCGCGTCGTCGACCTCAACCCGCAGGCCGAACGAGGGCTCGAGTGGACGAAGATGTTCTCCCCGCCACTTATCGGCTTCGTGACCGCGCCGGGCGACTCGTGGTTGTGGGGTGAGCGGCACGCCGCCGCCCGCGAACAGCTGTCCTGGCCGCCGGAGATGGCGCTGCTGCCGGGCATCACGCTCATCGCGCTGGCCGCGGCGGGCCTGTTCATCTCGATGTACCCGGCTCGGCACCGGGTCGCACTGGGTCTCGGCGTGCTCGGCACCGTGCTGCTGGGTCTGGGCTCGACCCTCGGTGGTGACGGGGACCCGGGTTATCTGACCCTCTCCACCCACCTGCCGGGCTGGGACGCCCTGCGCACACCGGGCCGGATGATGCACTGGACCAGCCTGTTGCTGGCGCTGCTGGCCGCCGGCGCGGTGACGGCGCTCGCCGAATCGTCGGGCCAGAGCCCGGACCGGCGCTGGACACGGGTCTTCATGCCGATGGTCCTGCTGGTGCCGCTGGCCCTGGTCACCCTGGAGGGCGTCAACCGGACACCCCACCCGACGGTAACTCCGCCGCCGGCCGCGATGCGGGCCGCCCAGGACCCGATCCTGGTGCTGCCCGCGGGCGGGGTGGGCGATCTGACGTACATGCTGTGGACCACCGACGGGTTCCCCCGGGTGACCAACGGGCTGGCCGGATTCGAGCCGGTCAGCCAGGCGCAGACCCGGATGGCGGTGGCGTCGTTCCCGGACGCCGGTAGCGTGGCGTACCTGCGGGGCATCGGCGTGCGGTCGGTGCTGGCCGTGCCGGACCGCACGGTGGGGACGCCCTGGGAGGGCATCGCGGCCCGGCCCGTCGACGGGCTCGGCATCACTCGGGAGGACCTCGATGGCACGCTGCTCTACCGCCTCTGACCGGGGCAGCGCCGCGGGCACCGGCGCCGGATGCCCGGGTACGGGCCGGGCCGGGTGAGCAGAGTGCGGTTGTCCATCGTGGTGCCCTGCTTCAACGAGGAATCGTCGGTGGAGCGGTTGCACGAGACCGTCACGGCCACGCTCGCCGAGTTGTCGGACCTGGACGTCGAGGTGGTGTACGTCGACGACGGCAGTGAGGACGGCACCCTCGAGGCGCTGCGCCGGCTCGCCGCCGCCGACCCCGCGGTCTGTTACACGTCGCTGAGCCGCAACTTCGGCAAGGAGGCGGCAATGCTCGCCGGCCTACAGCGGGCCACCGGCGACGCGGTCGTCATCATGGACGCCGACCTGCAACACCCGCCACGGCTGCTGCCCGAGATGGTGGCCCTGTACCGCCAGGGCTTCGATCAGGTGATCGCCCGTCGCGACCGGCGGGGCGACCGGTTCATCCGCATGGTCGCCTCGCGGTCCTTCTACCGGATGATCAACTGGTGGATCGACGTACGCCTGCAGGACGGGGCGGGTGACTTCCGGCTGCTGTCCCGGCTGGCCGTGGACGCGATACTCGCGATGCCGGAATACAACAGGTTCTCCAAGGGACTGTTCTCCTGGATCGGCTTCCGCACCGTGGTGGTGGCCCACCGCAACGAGACCCGGCAGACGGGCCAGAGCAGGTGGACGCTCGGCAAACTGTTCAACTACGCGTTCGACGGCCTGCTGTCGTTCAACAACCGGCCGCTGCGACTGGCGATCTACGGCGGCCTGTTCCTCACCCTCATCGCGATCGCCTACATGGCCTGGGTGGTGGCGGATGCCATCGAGAAGGGCATCGACGTTCCCGGCTACACCACAATCATCGTCAGCGTCATCGGGCTCGGCGGCATCCAGATGACCATCCTGGGCGTGATCGGGGAGTACATCGGCCGGATCTACTACGAGACGAAGCGCCGACCGCACTATCTGGTCCAGGAGACCGAGCGCCTGGTCACCGAGGCGGGCCAGGCGTCCCGGGTGCCGCACCAGCCCGCGACGCGGTCGACCGACCGGGGCCAACCGGCGGCGCCGGCCCGGGAGGACCGGTTCCGCCGGCCCCACCAGCCGCCGGCCGCCGGCGAGGCCACCACCGGCGACGCCAACTGAACCGTTCGACGACCACCGGGCTCACGGTGCCGGCCGGCTCCCCGGGCGGCACCATCCGGACGGAGGTGGGTGGCGTCCTCAGCCGTCCGGGGTGAACAGCCCCTGGATGCCGACGACGATCGCGATGAGACCGAAGATCGCGAGCAACAGGCGGACCCCTGTCGCTCCGGCCGCCGGCTCGTCACGTGGCGCCGGCCGTCCGGTCAGCCGTCCCCAGAGCAGGGCGAGCCCGACACCGATCCCCACCACCTCGAAGTGGAACACCCGGGGGCCGGACACCAGGTGGACGATGAGGTAATAGCCACCGGTCACCAGCGCCACGACGCCAACCACCCACGCGATCGGGGCGGCCCGACCGGCGAGGCGGCCCAGGTCGTCGCCGACCCGCGGCAGCAACCGGAGCACAGCGACGGCGAGCAGGAAGCCGCCGACGATGTTGGCGAGGTCGAGCAGCAAAGCCATGATCACGATAGGTCTCCGTCGATCGGGGGATCAGCGGTGGGAGCGTACCCACGGACCCGGCCGGTTGAAACGATCCCGTGCGCGGCCAGACGCGACGCCGTCGACCGCCGCGGCACCGGGACGACCGGACAAAGATTTAACCCATCCTTTACGCATTGACCAGCGACTTTGTAATGTCGAGTAGGTCGGCCTTCCGGAAAATGTCGCGACGCTCTCGTTCGTCACCTAGGCTGCCGGGTGGAACAGCGCCGTCCCGCATCCCCTGACGTGCCGGTATCCCCCACGTCCTCGCACCCCACCTACCGCCGGTCCGCACCACGGCCGACGCCGATTGGAGCCATTCGATGACCTGGCGTCCCACCATTGCCGCACTCGCCGGGCTGTGCCTCGCGGTCGGCTCCGCACCATTCGCCGCCGGGGCCGCCGCCGCATCCTCGACGGCAGCGGACACGGCCCATGTTAACGCTCACGCCGCGCTCGCCGGTCCGCCCGGCGCACCAGCCGGGGTCTGTCCGGACGGAGTCGGATACGGCTCGCCGCTGCCGTCGAGTTCCCTGTCGGCCACCCGGATCCAGGGCGGATTCTCGTTCCTCGAAGGGCCGGTCTGGGTCGCCGACGGCGGCTACCTGCTGATGTCCGACATGGCCGCCGGCACCGGGCCGTACAACGTCCAGCCGTCCACCATCCGCCGGTTCACCCCACCGGCGACCTTCGACACGTTCATCGCCAACGCGGGCAGCAATGGCGTGGCGCTCAGCGCCGACGCCCAGCAGCTCATCGCGGCCACCCACGACCAGCGCAGCGTGTCCGCGTACCGGCTGAGCGACAGGTCCCGCAGCACCGTCGCGGCGAACTACCAGGGCCGGGCGTTCAACTCACCAAACGACGTCGCGGTGCGCTCGGACGGCGTCGTCTACTTCACCGACCCCAACTTCCAGCGCGGCAACCGCGCCGACCAGATGAACGGTCGCACCAGCGTCTTCCGCGTCTCCGGCGGCCAGGTGTCCCTTGTGGATGACCGGTTGCGCCAGCCGAACGGCATCTCGCTCTCACCCGACGGGACCGCGCTGTACGTGGGCGCGTACTCCGAAAACAAGATCTACAAGTACGCGGTCGCGCCCGACGGCAGCACCGGCGCCCGCAGTGTCTTCGTGAACTACATCGGCGGTCCGGACGGCGGGACGATCGACTGTGCCGGCAACGTGTACTGGACGTCGGGTTTCGACGGCCAGGTCCACGTCTACTCCCCCTCCGGCACGCAGCTCGGCACGATCCGGGCCGCCAACTCCGGCACCACAAACGTGGCCTTCGGCGGGCCTGACCGGCAGACCCTCTACATCACCTCCGGCCAGCGCAACGACTCCGGCCTGTACAGCGTGCATCTGAACATTCCCGGATACCCGTACTGACACCCGTCGCACGCGTCCGGTCCCGCCCCGGACCCGATCATTTGATCGAGCCCAAGCGGGACCGGATGTCCCCGACCGCTGTCGGTGCCTGTCGTGCCGCTCGACGCTCCGAGTGAGGAGATGGTCAGCCGAAGCAGTCGGGGACGGGCGGCGCGCTGGGCGTGCAGTTGGTTCGGGCCAACCACGCCGCGCGCCAGGGTGACCGGGAGGCATCGCGCCGCTTCCTGCTCGACTGGGCCGCCACCGAGCCCCGCACCCGGCAGACGCTCAACGAACCGCAGTTCCACCTGGCTCAACTGGGCTTCCTCGACGGCACCGTCGGCATCCAGACTGAGGCGGCGAGCCTGGCCGAACCGGGCTTCGACAGGGCCCACGCCCTGCTCACGCTTACCGGACTGCACCGCAGGGCGGGACACTTCGCCGAGGCACGACAGGCGCTGTGCGGCTGCGGGAGGCCATGCCCACCGACCCCCACTGAAAGGAGGCGGGACTCTGACGCCACTTCGTCCGTGCGCACTTCCGGCTCGTCCCGCTGGCCCCGAACCCGGTCTCGCCCCGCAACTCATGGATGAGGGTGCGCGGCAGATGCACGGCGTGTCCCGGCTCTGGATGGACGGCGTGCTGGACGCCGCCGTCACCGCCGCCGCGCACATCGACCCCGATCACCTGACCGACCACTACCTGCGACTGCGAGAAAGCCAGCAGCGGGCCCGCGACGAGGAAGCAGGTTAGGCAGCGAGGTTCGCCGCCGGCTCCGCACCGCCGCCAGCGGTCGACCACCCCACATAGATTCCGGGTACGAGGTGGGTGTGGTGGAGAGCCGTCCACTCAGACCAGGCTCCGCCGACGGTCAGCCGCTTCGCCGGTTACCCCACTGGCGCGGGCTCTGGACCGAGCCCCGGCCGCCGAAGTGCTGACCCTTGCCGTGCGGTTGGGGTGAGGCGACCCTGCCCTTCGCGCGTCGGGCCGCCCGATTCGTGGGAGCGGTAGGTTGGTCGCCTTCGGCCTCGACCGTGGCGTCGGCAGCCGGCTCGTGATCGTCGTGAACGGGCTCGGGCTCGGGCTCGGGCTCCGGCATCGGCATCTCCCTGGATCTCAGGCGCCCCGTGGACCATCGACAACCGACGGACGCGAACTGCTCGACGCCGGCGTGGGCCTCTGGAGGGTATCGCAAACGCAGGGCCCGTCCGATCCGCGGTCACCTGCTGCCGCCGGGGCGGCTCACCTGTTCCTGACACCACCGGTCCGTCGCGACACCGCGAGTGAGTGACGAGTGTGGGCGGACAGTTCACGCGTCGCCAGGGGCGGCGTTGACACCATGGAAGGGTGGTGTAAGAATTTCCTGACACCCCCCCGTCAGGAATTTCTGACGCCCGCGCCAAGGAAGGCTCCCTGGATGAGCGGCACCCCGCGCACCGGTGACGAGCTGGTGTCGCTGATGGCCGCGCTGGCCAGCCCGCACCGCCTGCGGATCCTTGCCGCCCTCAGCGACGGCCGCACCTACGTCAGCGAACTCGCCCGGCGGCTGCAGATGAACCGGCCGCTGCTCTACATGCACCTGCAGAAGCTGGAGGCCGCCGAGCTGGTGACCGGCGAGCTGGTCACCGCGCCGGACGGCAGCTCGGTGAAGTATTTCCAGGCCACGCCGTTCACGGTGGCCCTGGACCTGGAGGCGGTCGCGCTGGCCGCGCAGACCCTGACCGGCACGGGGCCGGCCGGAGAACAGGAGAAGTGAGCAATGACCCATCAGCTGGCGTCGGACCTGGCGCAGACGTCCACCATCGCCTTGACGGTCATCGTGACGGCGGTGATCGTCGTCGCCGGGTTCGTCGGATTCGGCCTCTACCGCGCCCGTCACGAGGCGGCGCGGGAGGAGGGCTACCGGTTGCTGGCCGAGCGGAGCGCCGATGGTGGCCAGGCCATGGCGGACGAACTCAAGCGCGTACGCGCCGAGCTCGGCGAGGTCACGCATCGGCTGGCCGCGCTGGAAAAGCTGCTGAGCCAAATCGGCTGACGCGAAAGGACCTACGACATGAGTGGATGGACCCGATCACGATGGCGGGCGCGTCGGCTGGCCGCGCTGGCCAGCTGCCTGACCGCGCTGGTCACGACGGCCGCACCGGTCGCCGCCGACCCGGCGATCGACCGCGTCGTGCCCGGCGACGAGTTGACCGCCGGTGAGGAATACCTGCACACCTACCTGGACCAGATCAACGCCCCCGGGTTGGCGTACGCGGTGGTACGCGGCGACCAGGTGCTGCGCAGCGGCGCCTGGGGCGTCGACGGTGACGGTCGACCGATGACAACACAGACCCCGTTCCTGCTCGGCTCGACGAGCAAGTCGTTCACCGCGCTCGCGGTGGCGCAACTGGTCGAGGCCGGCCGGGTGGACCTCGACACCCCGGCGTCCACATACCTGCCATGGCTGACCCTGGGTGACGCGCACACGGCCCGGACGGTCACCGTCCGCCAACTGCTGACTCACACGAGCGGCCTACCGCAGGTCTGGAGCACCGGCCTGACCGACCGGTACGACAATCGGCCTGGCGGTCTGACCCGATCCGTGCGTGACCTGGCCACCCTGCGACCCACCGCCGCCGTGGGACAGCGCCACGAGTACAGCGACGCCAACTACATGATTCTCGGCGCGCTCGTCGAGAACGTCACAGGCGACACCTTCGGCACCTACCTGCGCCGGCACGTGCTCGATCCACTCCAGATGACACATGCGGCGGCCACCGTCGACGAGGCTCGTGCGGTCGGGATTCCGGCCGGACACCGCTACTACCTCGGCCAACCGCAGCGTTTCGCGGCGCCGTTCGACACCGCCGGAGTGCCGTACGGCTTCCTCGCGGCAAGCCTCGACGACCTGACCCACTACGCGACAGCGCAACTCAACGGTGGCCGCTACGGAAACACCCGGGTCCTCGGTGCCGACAGCACGAAGCAGATGCACACCGGCACCGTGTCCACCGGTCACGGCAGTTACGGGTTCGGCTGGCGGAACAGCACACTCGACGGCGTCGGCGCCCGCATCGTCTGGCACGCCGGCGCGACCCCGGACTACTTCGCCCACCTCGTGCTCGTACCCGACTCGAACCTCGCCGTCATCATCATGACCAACATCTACGGCCTGACGATGGACGCGCCGCTCAGCTCCGGAGCGTTCAATCTCGCCCGCATCCTGCACGGCGGCACACCCACGACCGCCGCCGCCGACCCGGCTCACGTCTGGGTCCTGGCCGGACTGCTCGGCGTCGCCGTGCTGCTGATCGTCGTTCTGGCCCGATCCTGGATCCGCCTCATCCGCAGTGTCCGGCAGGGCACCAGCATGTCGACCCACTCGCGCGGCCGATCTCTCATCACCACCATCGCCTGGACCGGCGGGTCCGCCGCTGTGGCAGCCGGCACCGCCTGGCTCCTGCCAACCTTCTGGCAGGGCGCCGACCTTGCCAAACTTCGGTTGTGGGCCCCGGACATCGGCCACGCCATCATCGCCGTGGTCACCCTGGCAACCGCACTCGCCCTGACCCGACTGGCCATGGGCCTGCGCAGCGTCGCCATCGCCCGCCCGCCGGCCGCTGACCCGACGCTCAGTCGGCAGCCGGTCATTCAGGCAACCTGACGTGCGGCGTCGGTTCCTCGACACCGAGCATCGTGCGGGCCCGCATGAGTGCGAAGCCGAGTAGATTCAACCCGCGCCACCTGGTGGGGATCCACGGCGTGCGGGCGATCGGCAGCCAACCCGATGCCCCACACCCGGTCCAGCGGACTCGCCTCAACGAGCACCCGGGTCCCGGTGCCGAACAGGTATTCGCGTACCTTCTGGTGCTGGCCGAACTTCGCCACCGCGCCCGCGAGGACGATGTCGTCGCGATGCTCCTGCCACACCTGCTCGTCGAAACCGTCGACCTGCCGTCCGAGGGTCTTCGCCGCATGGGGGTGCGTCACCGTCAGAATCTCGACGCTGTCGCCTCGTCGCCGAACAGGACGGCCTTACGCCACATCATGTAGTGCTCGGCGGTACGGAACTCCCGCCCGTCCACACTGAAGGGCACGGGCCACCACTGGCTCAGGAAGGACCGCAGTTTTCAATAAGCAATAGGGATCGGTGGTCGTCACGAGTGGCCCGGATTCGCAAGGCATTGAGATTCCCACCTCTGGCGACAGGTTTTGTGGCCGATGACAAGAATGGGTTCTATGCTCGCCCGGGAATAGGCCGCGGCTCCGCCGTGGCCCCGGGGGACCACAAGCACGGGGATTGCGAATGCGACAGGATTCTGCTCTGCACGACGGCACTGCTGGCGTCAGCGAAGGAGCACCGGACGGCGAGCGCCCGACCGTTGTCGCAGAAGATGCCGCCCGCCAGTCCGCGGTCGCCGAGGAACAGGCGTTTCTCGACCTGGCCACGGCCCGCCGCGACAGGGTGGCCGACCACCTCCGAACGGAGCTCTCGGCAGTGGTCCTGGACCCGGTGGAGCAGGCCCGCCAGCGCATGCTCCGGCAGCAGTACGAGGAGCTGCGGCGAGCAACTGACGGGTTGGTCTTCGGCCGCCTCGACGGCCGCGACGGCACGGTGCGCCACATCGGCCGCATCGGTCTGCGCGACGACGACATGGACAGCGAGCCCCTGCTTCTGGACTGGCGTGCCGCCGCGGCTCGGCCGTTCTACACCGCGACGGCTGTCGACCCACAGGGTCAGGCCCGGCGCCGGCACATCCGCACCACCGGACCGACAGTCGTCGGCGTCGACGACGAGCCGCTGGACGGGGCCCTGTCGGCGCAACTCGTCGGCGAGGGCGCCCTGCTGGCCGCCCTCGACGAGCGACGCACCGGCCGCATGTCGACGGCCATCGCCACGCTGCAACGCGAGCAGGACGACATCATCCGGGC
Source organism: Micromonospora sp. NPDC049047 (assembly GCF_040649135.1). Lineage (NCBI taxonomy): Bacteria > Bacillati > Actinomycetota > Actinomycetes > Micromonosporales > Micromonosporaceae > Micromonospora > Micromonospora sp. NPDC049047. The sequence continues at coordinate 30,548 of NZ_JBEZEY010000015.1, read as the reverse complement.
CGAGGCGACCGGCCCGCTGATCGTGCAGGGCGGCCCGGGCACCGGCAAGACGGTGGTCGCGTTGCACCGCGTCGCGTACCTGCTGTTCGCCCACCGGACGATGGCCGAGCAGGCGGTCCTGGTCCTCGGCCCCTCACCACGGTTCCTCCGGTACATCGCCCAGGTGTTGCCGGCGCTCGGTGAGACGGCAGTCGTCTCGGCGACGTGCGACACGCTGCTGCCGGGGGTCCGGGTGGGCCGCGACGAGAGCCGGCAACTCGCCGAGATCAAGGGTCGGGCCCTCTGGCAGACCGCGTTGGAAAGCTACGTCACCTCGCTGCTCCCCCGGCCCCGCGAGCTGAAGCTGCGCTGGGAGGGCGAGTTCTACGCCATCCCCGCCGCCCTGGTGGCACAGGCGCTCGCCTCGGCGGTGCAGGGACGGCCGTACCATCGGGCCCGCGCGGTCTTCGCCGAGCACCTGCACCACCTCCTCGCCGACGCAGTGGTCGAGCAGCGCGAGACGCTGATGGCCGAGATGGAGGAGGGCTTCGAGGACATCCTCGCCCGCGTCGACCGGGACCTCACGCGCGAGCAGCACGTCGGCAGGGCCCCCACCGGCAGTGACGTCGACGGCCTGCTCTCCGAGGAGGAGGTCGAGGACCTTCGTTCGCGGATCGCCGCGAGCGCCAGCATCGCCCGGTTCGTCGAGTCCTGGTGGCCCACCTTCGACGCGGAAACCCTGCTGGGCACCCTGCTGACCGACCACGCCCGGCTGGCCCGGTTCGCCCCGCTGCTGTCCCCGGCGGAGATCACCGCCGTCGCGGCCGAGCCCACAGCGTGGGCGTCGAGCGACATCGCCCTGCTCGACGCGCTCGCCGACCTGCTGGGCACTGACGAAGCCCCGCAACCACAGGGTGAGTTCGTCGCCGACCGCGCACGCCGCCAGCGCGGCTGGGTGTACGGACACGTTGTCATCGACGAGGCGCAGGAGCTCTCCGAGATGCAGTGGCAGATGGTCGTACGGCGCTGTCCCAGTCGCTCCATCACGGCGGTCGGCGACATCGACCAGGCCGAGGCGGCACACCGGCACCGCAGTTGGGCAGAGGCCGTGCAGGCGGTTTTCGGCGACCGGTGGACCGCTGCGGAGTTGACCATCTGCTACCGGACCCCGCGCGAGGTCATGGCCCTCACCGAACCGGTCCTGAAGAGAGCCGGCAGCCACAACGCGCCACCACGGGCGGTGCGCTCCACCGGCATCACCCCCTGGGAGCTCCGCGCCACAGCCGCCGAGCTCGCCGGCACCGCCGCCCAGGCGGTGCACGAGCTTCAGCAACGGTGGCGGGGCGGCACGGTCGGCGTCATCGCCCCCGCCGAGCGCGTCGGCGTGCTCCTGGCCGTGCTGAGCGACGTTCCGGTGCTCACCGCCACCCAGGCCAAGGGCCTGGAGTGGGACGCGACGCTCCTGGTCGACCCGCAGGGCATCGCGGCCGAACCGCGCGGCTGGAACGGCCTCTACGTCGCGCTCACCCGCTGCACCCAGGAACTGGGGCAGGTGATCCTCACCCCGGCGCGGTAGCTGACGGAGCACCCGGGCGAGCCGCGTGCGCCGTGGTCGGGTTCAGCGGCGTGGCCGGACCAGGCCGGCGTCGAACGCCGCGATCACGAGTTGCGCCCGGTCCCGCACGGCCAGCTTCGCCATCAGGTGCGTGATGTGCGTCTTCACCGTCTTCACCGAGATCACCAGCGCGGTGGCGATCTCGTCGTTGGACAGGCCTCCGCCGATCAGGGTGAGCACCTCCACCTCACGTCCGGTCAGCCGACGCAGTGCCGGTGTCGGCCGGTCCGGTCGCGGCGCCGTGACGTAGTGCGCGACGAGCCGGGTGAGGATCGACGGCGCGAACAGCGACTCGCCCCGGTGGGTGCGCCGGATCGCCTCGATCAACTCTTCGGGGCGGGCGTCCTTGAGCAGGAACCCCGACGCTCCCGCGTGCAACGCCTCGTAGACGTACTCGTCCAGCTCGAACATGCTCAGGACCAGGACGCGGGCGGTGGACAGGGCGGGGTCGGCGCAGATGCGCCGGGTGGCGGTGAGGCCGTCCAGGTGCGGCATCCGGACGTCCATCAGCACGACGTCGGGGCGGGCGGTACGGGCGCACGCCACGGCCCGCGCGCCGTCGCCCGCCTCGCCGACGACGGCCAGGTCCGGCTCGTTGTTGATGATCATGGCGAGGCTGTGTCGGAGCAGCGCCTGGTCATCCACCAACAGCACCCGGATGACGCTCACGCCGCCTCGTCCCGGATCCGCGCGGTGAGCCGGAAACCCGCGTCGACGCGCTCCGCCGACAGGGTGCCCCCGAGACTGCCGACCCGCTCCCGTAACCCGGCCAGCCCGTGTCCGGCGCCCGGTGACGCCCGCCACCCGTCGGCCGACGGGCCGGTGTCCGCCACCGTGACCACCACGTGGCTCCCGTCCCGGTACACGAGTACCCGCACGTCAGTCGGTCCCGCGTGCCGGGCGGCGTTGCTGAGCGCCTCCCGCACGGTCTGGCAGACGGCCACCTGCACGCCCTGCGACACCGCGCCGAGCGGTTCGACAGTCAGCCGGGCCCGGATCCCGGCCAGCGACGCCCCGTGCACGATGCCGGGCAGGTCGTCGAGGTTGTCCACCGGCGCACGGCGGCCGTCGGCGGCCGGCTCACGCAGGACGGTGAGCATGCGGCGCAGCTCGGCTGTCGCGTGCCGGCTGGCGTCCTCGATGTCGGTGAGCGCCGCCTGCACCTCGGTCGACTTGGGCAGGTGCCGGGTGGCCGCCGCGCGGACCGTGATCAGACCCAGGCCGTGCGAGACGATGTCGTGCAGGTCGCGGGCGATCCGTAGCCGCTCGGCGAGCACCGCCTCGGCGGCGGCCCAGGCGGTCAGCCGCGACTCGTAGGCGATGCGGTCGGCGCGGGACCGCCGCACCGCCCACACCGCTGTCGCGACAGCGCCGCCGACGATCAGCGGCGGCAGGATGAGCGCGAGCGGGCCCTGCGTGCCGACGGTGCACAGGGACATCACCAGCACGCTGACCACCACGGCGGCCACCGGCACGGTCCTGGACCGCCCGCAGGGGCGCGGGTGGGCGTTCATCAGCCCGACTGTAGTTCTCAGACCAGGGTCTGACGGTCCGTGGGCCGAGCCGGCCGGCGGGATCCGAGAACGGTCCGATGTGTGCCGGTCGGAGCACCTGTTGACTCGACGCATGATCACCATCGATCGCGTCAACAAGACCAGGAGCAGAACGCGGACCCTGTCCGACGTCACGTTCGAGGCCCGACCCGGCCGGGTCACCGGTTTCCTCGGGCCGAACGGCGCCGGCAAGACCTCGACGCTACGGATCCTGCTCGGCCTGGACCGCCCGCAGAGCGGAACCGCGTTGATCTGCGGACGCCCGTACCGGGAACTGGACCGCCCGCTGACGACAGTCGGTGCCCTCCTCGACGGCAGCGGGGCGCACCGGGCCCGCACCGCCCGCGCCCACCTGCGCTGGGTGGCCGCCAGCAACGGCCTGCCGGATTCACGCGCCGACGAGGTCCTCGAGGCCGTGGGCCTGACCGGCGACGCCCGCAAGCGCGCCGGCCGCTTCTCCCTCGGCATGAGCCGCCGGCTCGGGCTCGCCACCGCGCTGCTCGGTGATCCGGCGGTGCTGGTCCTGGACGAGCCGGTGAACGGGCTCGACCCGGCCGGAATCCGCTGGATACGCGGATTCCTGCGCGACAGTGCCGAGCAGGGCCGCACGGTGCTGCTCTCCAGCCATCTGATGGGCGAACTGGCGGAGATCGCCGACGACGTCGTCGTGATCCACAAGGGCCGGGTGGTGACCCACGGTGGACTCGCCGAGGTCACCGGCGCCCACCGCACCCTGGAGGACGCCTTCTTCGCACTGACCGCCACCGAGGCGGGTGGCCCGTGGTGAACCTGGTCCGCGCCGAACTACGCAAGCTGCTCGGCCTGCCCACCGCCTGGGTCGGTCTGGTGCTGGGCACGCTTGTCGCACCGGTGATCGTCCTACTCAACGCGCCGTACACCCGCCGCGCGATCGCCGACGGCACCCTCACCGACCTGTCCGACCTGGGTCTGCGTGACCTGGGGATCGGACTGATCGGTCCGATGGTCCTCGGTGTCATCGTGGTGAGCAGCGAGTACACGTCCACCGCCCGGGATGCCCCCGGCGCCCGCCAGCTCACCGCCACGCTCGTCGCGGTCCCGCACCGGCTGCGTCTGCTCGGGGCGAAGACCACCGCGCTGGTGCTTGTGGTCGCGGCACAGGCGGCTGTCACCACCGCCGCCACCCTGGCCCTCACCCAGCTGCTGCACGGCGCACACGCTCCCCTACCCGCCCCGGCGCGGATCGCCGCCGCGATCCTCTACTGGACGCTCACCGCACTGCTCGCGTACGCGATCACGCTGATCACCCGCAACGGCATCGTGCCGCTGACCCTGCTCATCATCAACAGCTCCGTGGTGTCCGTGTCGTACCTGCTGACAAAGGTCACCGACCTCGCCTCCTACCTGCCGGACATCGTCGGCGCGCAGATGTTCATCCGTGGCACCGACTTCCCCGTCGAGGTCCCCCCGGTGACCGCCGGCCTGGTGATGACGGCCTGGATCGTCGCGCTGCTCGCGGTCGGCGCCGTCCTGTTCCAGCGGCGCGACGCGTGAACACCGCCCGCGCCGAGCTGCGCAAACTGCTGACCCTGCCGTCGTTGCGCCGGACCGCGCTGCTGACCTGGGCCGCCACCGTCCTGCTGACGTACGCGTACGCGTCCGCCGAGTCCCACGGTGAGCCGCTCGGCGACGACGCCGCCCTGGCCCCGCTCGGCTACACCCAGGCCGGTTTCCTGGTGCTCGGCGTGCTGGCGGCCACGTCCGAGTACCAGGAGGGCGACCAGATCCGGACCACAGTGCTCGCGATGCCCCGTCGGTTGCCCCTACAGGTGGCGAAAGCCCTCGCGCTGGCCGCCCTGACCCTCCCGGTGGCCGCCGCGACGGCGGCGACCAGCACCCTGCCGGCCGACGGGGCGACCTGGACGCCCGCCGCGACCGCGTACCTGACGCTGACCACAGTGCTGGCGGCGGCGTTCGCCACCGTCGTCCGCAGCGCCGTGCCCGCCGCGATCCTGCTGCTCGGTCTGTACTTCGTCGCCGGCCCGCTGCTGCGGGCCGGGTCCACCGCAAGCGCCGCGTACCTGCCGGACACCGCCGTCCTCGACCCGGCGCACGGCGCCGTCGCCACGGTCGCGTGGACGTTCGCCGCCCTGACGCTTGCCGCACTGACGTTCCGCTACCGCGACGCGTGAGTCCCGCGGCTCGAACGGCATCACATGGGGAGGGCGGTGGACGTGCTGTTTTCGTAGACTTCGCCGGTGCAGACGATCTCCAGGCAGCTGGCTCCCCTGTCGACGGACGCGGCCGTCGTGCGGGAGGCCGTCGCGCGGGCCCGAACCGGTCTTGTCGGCCGGGAGGTGGTCGCCGAGGTGGTGGCGCTGAGCGCCGTCGCCGGCGAGCACGTGCTCGTCATCGGCGCACCCGGTACGGCCAAGTCGGAAGCGGTACGGCGCACCGCCGACCAGCTCGGCGGCCGGTACTTCGAGTACCTGCTCGGACGGTTCACCGAGCCGAGCGAGATCTTCGGCCCGGTCGACCTGCGCCGGCTGCGCGAGGGGACTGTGGAGTTCGAGACGGCGGGCATGCTGCCCGAAGCGGAGGTGGCCTTCCTCGACGAGGTCTTCCTCGGCTCGACGGCGGTGCTCAACACCCTGCTGGGAATCCTCAACGAGCGGGTGTTCCGACGGGGCTCGACCCTCCTGCCGTGCCCGCTGCGGGTCTGCGTGGGCGCCGCCAACAGTCTGCCCGATGATCCGGCGCTTGCCGCCTTCGCGGACCGGTTCCTGGCCCGCGTCTTCGTCACTCCGGTCCCGGACGCGCGACTTGACGAGCTGCTGGAGGTGGGCTGGCAGACGGGTGCCCAGCCGGCCGAGCCGCCCGGATCGCTGCTGGCGGCGGTGGACCGGCTGTCCCGGGCGGCCGGTGGCTGTGACCTCCAGGGAGTGCGCGGCCCACTGGCCACCGCGATCCGCCAACTGCGCCAGGCGGGCGTACCGCTCAGTGACCGCCGGGTGGTGCGCTCGCAGCGGCTGGTGGCCGCCGCGGCGGCCCTGGACGGACGCACCACGGCGAGCGCCGATGACCTCTGGGTGCTTCCGCTGATCGCGCCGACCCTGGACGCCCAGGCGTCGGCCCGGGAGGTGCTCTCCGACCTGCTGGCGCAGGGACGAAACGGCAGTCTGGTGTACGCGGCGCAGGAGTTCGCCAGGGGCCGGCAGGCCCAGGCGGCCCGGCTTGTCGACGCCGGCCGTCGACTGCTCGACGAGGTGGGCAGCGCGCCGCTGACGCAGGAGGACCGGCTGCGCCTGGAGGCGACACTGCGGGAGATCGACGCGGGGTTCGTGCTGGCCGATGCCCCGCCTGCGGTGCGGGACATCCGCGGCCTCCTGGTCGCCGCGATCAAGCGGTGAGCGCACCGCGGATGTCCCTGCGGTGGCGGCAGCGCGACGTCCCGCTGCCCGCCGCCGCCGTCGTCGCGGCCGACGCGGTGGTGCCCGAGTTACGCGCGGACACGCTGCTGCGGGTGGCCGCCGGGGCCCGCCTGCGCGCCTGCGCGGGCCGGCTGCAGCGCTGGTTGATCGTGCTCGGTGACCGGGCGGATCTGCCGTGGGCCGATGGCGCTGTCTACCTCGGCTGGGACTGCGGCGTGCTCGTTCCGACCCTCGCCCAGCCCTGGCCGTGCGCCGATCTGTTGCGCGAGCCGCTGCGCCACCTCACCGACGAGCGGGCCGGACTGATCGCCCTGTTGCCCGGGCTGGTCCTGGCCGGCCCGCTGCCGCGGGAGCCGGTCGATGCCCGATGGTTGGCGCCCGCATGAGCGACCACCGGACCCTCCCGACGTCGCTGGTGCCGTGGGCGTCGGCACTGTCGGCGCTGACGGGTGACGTCGCGCTCGCCATCGGTCCGCTGGTACGACGGATCGACGAACTGTTCGCCGGGGCGGAGGACAGCGGCACGGACGGCGGCCAACCCGACGGCTACGACGGACTGGCCCCGCGCGGCACCATCGAGCGGCTACTTCCCTCGCAGTTGCAGCTGTGGCAGGAACTACCTGACGAGTTCGTCCGCCGCGCCGCCGACGGGGAGCTGCTGTACCTGGCGCCGGCGACCCGGTCCCCGGCGGCCCGCGGCCGGGTGGTCGTCCTCGTGGACACCGGCCCGGGGCAGTTGGGCGCCGCCCGGCTGGTGCAGCTCGCCGCGCTCGTCGTGCTGCATCGCCGGGCCGCGGGCCAGGGGCGGTCGTTGGTGCTGGGCGTGCTTGGTGAACGACCGGGCGGCTGGCGCGACGGTGACCTGAGTAGACAGCTCGCCGGCTGGCTGGTCGCCCGCCGGACCACCGAACCGGACCCGTCGACCGTACGGGAGTGGACCGAGAAGCTGGACGCCGCCGATCAGGCCTGGGTGCTGACCGGACCACACCTCGCGAGCGAGCTGCCCGACCGGCACCGGGTGCTGGTGAGTCACGAGCAGGAGTGGGGTGTCGACGGCGCCAGCGTCGTACGGGCCCGCGTCGGCGACCGACACCTTGATCTCCCGTTGCCGCCTGGTGACATCGCGCTGCGGATCCTGCGCGGCACCGCGTTGCGGGCGGCCCCGGCCAGCACCGGCGCGGGGCCGTTGCGGGCACCGGTGTTCCCGAGCGGTGCGCCGTACCTGATCGCCCGCGGCGACGGACCGGCCGAGGTCGTCTCGGTGCGGGTGCCGACCGGCCGGCCGCGACGACATCACCTGCCCGGCCCGGCCGTGGCCGCCGCCCGGTTCGGTCGCCGACTCGTGATGGTGACCTGTGTCGACGAGACGTTGCGGCCGGTCGTGATCGGTAAACCGCTGGGCCAGACGCAGCATTTCGCGGTGCCGCTGGCCACCCTCGGACTGTCGGTCTCCGCTGTCGACGCGGCGACGACGGGACCGCTGTCGCCACTCTACTTTCAGGGCGGCAACCTGCTGTGCGAGTTCGGTGGCGGCTGGTGGAACCTGTCCGCCGGTTGCCCGCTGCCCGACGTCGTGACGGTCGCCCCCGGCCGGCAACCGGGCCAGCCGCGGCTGGCCCGGCGGGGAGATACCCGTATCTGGGGCACCGGTCTGCCCGACGCGGTGCGGATCCCCGCCACCGCCCGTGTGGTCCTCGGCGTCGGGGCGAGGACGGCCTGGTCGCTCGGGGACACCACCTGGCGCATCCACGGGGCGTCCGGGCTGGTGGGCGATGTGACGATCGACAGGGGTACGACGGTCATCGGTCTGGTCGACCTCGACGGCCCGCACCTGGTGACCCTGTCCGGCGGCGGGCTGATCGTCCGCCTGGTCTCGCCGGCCGGGACCCAGACACTGACCCGTTGGTCGGGCGGCGTGGGCGCGGCGGCGCTGCACCCGAACCAGCCGTGGCTGGCCGTGCCACGGCCGGGCGGGCTGATCGAGATCGCCGACCTGGCCGCGAACCAGGTTCTGGGCACGGTCCGGAGCAGCGGATGAGCGCATTCCGCGGCCAGTTACCGGCCCGCGCCCTGCTTGTCGACGTACCCCTGGTCGGGGAGGTCGAGGCACGCCGGCGGGTGGTCGAGACCTGGCAGTCGGGTGCGGCGCTGTTCGACCTGCCCACCGGGGCGTGGTTGTTGGAGTTCGACCAGGCCGTCGCGGTACGCGCGGAGCTGGCTGCCGGTCTCGTTCTCGTCGAGACCGGTGGCGTCCTGCACCCACACGGCACCTCGGTGGAGGGTGCCCAGCCCGGGGACGTGCTGGTTCCCACAGCGGGCACGACGACCCGGCTCAGCCGGGCGGCGCTGCCCCGCGTCGACCGGAGTTCGTGGCTCGACCTGACCGACCTGCGGATCGAGCCGCTCGCGGCACTTGACCGCGCGGTCGTCGCCGCGGCGACGCCGGCACCCTGGCAGCCACCCCCACCGGCACCTGACCTGCGGGCGGTGGCCGCTGTCGGGCCACCGCCGCGGCGGACCCGTCGGTTGCGGTCCGCCGCCACCCGATCGCGCCGGCGGCGCCGGCTCCCCGACACCCTCGTCGCGAAGATCGTCGCGGCCATCGTCGGGTACGGCCTCGCCGCGCTCGTCGCGGCACCGCACCCGACGCTTGTGCTCGCCCTCGGTACGGGCCTGTTCTGGGTCATCAACTCGATGCTCGCCCGGAGCACCGCAGGCGCGGCGGGTGGTGGCGGGCAGTCCGGTCGCGGGAGGTCGTCGGGGGGCTGGTGGGACGCGCTGCTCGCCCGGCTCGTGCGGGCGAGCAGCGCCGTCCGGCTGGCCCGCAACGCGCAGCACCGCTACGTCCGGCGACTCACCGCCGCGTTCGAGCGTCGGGACTGGGACCGTGCCCTGCGGGCGGCGATCGCGGTGGGTGGACCGGGTGGGCGTCCCACCCTTCGGCTCCCCCGGCCGCGCACCGGTGATCTGGTGCCGCACCCGCAGCTGCCGGGGGCAGCCGGGGTCCCGTTCGACGTCGGGGCCCAGCAACACCTACGGACGCTCTACCGGCGGGCGGCCACCGAGCTCGACCGGGCCGGCCGGGTCGCGGAATCCGCGTTCGTCCTCGCGGATCTGCTGGACCTGCCGGCCGAGGCGGTCGCGCTGCTGGAGCGACACCGCAGGTACCAGCTCGCCGCGACGCTCGCCGAGGGACGGGAACTCGATCCGGGCATGGCGGTGCGGCTGTGGTGGCGGGCCGGCGACCGGGACCGCGCGCTGCTCGTGGCGCGGACCCGGGGGGCATTCGCCGCCGCCGTCGAGCGCCTTGCCCGCGTCGACGCTGCGGCGGCCCGGCAGTTGCGTGCCGAGTGGGTACGCGCCCGGCAGGCCGCCGACGATCATCTCGGTGCCGTCGAGGCGGCCTGGCCCGACGACACGCTGCGTCCGCTTGTGGTGACGAACATCCAGGCCGGTATGGCGCTCGGCGGCCCCACCGCGGGTCACCTTCTCGCACACCTGGTCACCTGGCGCCCGAGCAGCACGAGCGTGAGCACCGCGATAGCCCTGCTCGACGGTCGCGACAAGGAGTTGGCGCCGGCCCAGCGCGGCTTCGTGGCGGCGCTCGCCGGGTTGCGCTGCACCGACCGGGCAACGGACCGGCGGCTGTGCACCGCCGCGCTGCGGCTCCTGGTCCGCGACCCGGCGGGTGGTCCCGGCCCGGACGCCGGCGAGCGCTGGCGGTTCGCCGGCCGGCTGCGGGACCGGGCCGACCGGCTGGCCGCCGCCGACCTGCCACCACTGCCCGCGAGCGGTATCGCCGGCCCGGACACCCCTGTCGACATCTCGGCGGCCGGCGAGCCCGGACAACTGCCGATCCACGACGCAGTGCTGCTCTCGGGCCGCGCCATCCTGACCGCGCACGGCGATTTCGGGGTACGCCTGATCGGCCTGGACGGCCAGACCCGGGCCAGCTGGGACGTGCCCGCACACCAGCTTGTCGTCGCCGATCACGGCGCGAACGTGCTGCTCGTCGCGCGGCGCGGCTCCGCCTGCACGGTCCGCGGCCTGGACCTGAGCACCCGCCGGCTGCGGCCGACCGTCGCGATCAGGGCGCACCGTGTGCTGCCCAGCTACGACGGCGCGTTGCTCACCGTGGTCGACGACGACGGCATCGCGTTCGTCGACCTGAGCGCCGACGTACCCCGCGTCGCGTGGCGCGAACTGGACTCCGACGTCGCGGTGCTCGACATCGCCCGGAGCCCGACCAGCCTCGCCGCACTGCTCCGGATCACCGGTCAACCGGGCTCCGACGCGGACCACACCGAGGTGTGGCGCTGGGACCTGCCCGGACTCATGCTGCGGACGCGCCGACCTGCCGAACTCGACGGCCTCGCCAGCGTCGTGCTGCTCGCCTCCTCGGCGCTGATCACCACCAGCCGAGACGAGGCCACCGACACGTACCGGGTGAAAGAAAACTACGCGGCGGCCCGAACGGTGGCGGCGGAGCCGACCCTGCTGACCGGCGGGACCATGTCCGCGGTGCGTATCGACCGGCCCACCGACACCACTGTGGAGATCGGCGGCAGCCACCTGCGCGTCGTGTTTCCGGCCGCCGCCGGGGCGATCGGCATGCGCCATCACGCCGACACCCTCACCGTGTGGGAGGAGAACGGCCGGCTGGTCGTGGTCGACCTCACCCGCCGTCAAGCCGTCGCCCGGCTGCGGACCCGTCTCTAACGGGCTTCGGGCCGCCGGGGTGCGGCCCGGACGTGCGCGCGTTCGCCCTGCTTGCCGACGAGGCTGAGGAACTCCACAGGACCCGAACCGGTGGCACCGAACCAGTGCGGGGTGCGGGTGTCGAACTCGGCAACCTCGCCCGGTTCGAGGATGAGGTCGTGCTCGCCGAGCACCAGGCGGAGTCGGCCGTTGAGGACGAAGGCCCAGTCGTAGCCCTCGTGGGTGCGCAGGTCGGGCTCGGCGTCGTCGCGGCCGGCGGGGAGGACGAACTTGTAGGCCTGGATGCCGCCGGGCCGGCGGGTCAACGGCAGGATCGTGGAACCGTCGCTGGTGGGCAGCGGACGCAGGTTGATCCGTGGGTCGCCGGTCGGTGGCGCGTCGACGAGTTCGTCGAGGGTGACCCCGTACGCGCGGGCCAGCGGCAGCAGCTGTTCGAGGGTGGGACGCCGGAGCCCGGACTCAAGCCGGGACAGGGTGCTCGTGGAGATGCCGGTCTCCCCGGCGAGGTCGGTCAGGGTGATGTCGCGCCGCTGCCGCAACTGCTTGAGCCGCGGCCCGACGGCGTCGAGGGTGCGGTCCGTTGCCTCGTCCATGGTGCCAGTTTGCCATTTGGCAAAGAACTTTGCGGTCGCGTCCACCGCTGGTCACTGTTGAACAGCCGGCTGCCCTCCGGGTAGCCATGATCGGCAGTGGCGGGCCGGGGGCGGCTGTGGCCGTGCCCCTGCCGACAAGGGAGGCGCTCGATGACGCACTCGTTCGACAGGGACTACTGGGACCAGATCTGGGACGGCGATCGGGCCACCGCCATGGCCACCAGCCAGCCCAACCCGCACCTGGTGCGGGAGGTCAGCGACCTGGCGCCCGGAACGGCCCTCGACGCGGGCTGCGGCGCCGGGGCCGAGGCCATCTGGCTCGCCACCGCTGGCTGGCAGGTCACCGCGGCGGACATCGCCAGCGCGGCGCTCGCCCACGCGGCCGAACGCGCCGCCGCCAGCGGCGTCGCGGATCGGGTGCGCTGGGTCCAGGCGGACCTGTCAACATGGCAGCCGGACGCACAGTACGACCTGGTCACCACCCACTACGCGCACCCCGCGATGGCACAGCTGGACTTCTACGACCGCATCGCGACCTGGGTCGCCCCCGCCGGCACCCTGCTCATCGTCGGGCACCTCCACCACCAGGACCACGCCCGCGCCACCGGGCATGGGCACGACGAGTCCGTGCCGCCCGCCGCAGCCTCGGTGACGGCCGCCGACATCACCGCACGCCTCGACCCGCTCCGCTGGGACGTCACTACCGCTCGGGAGTCACACCGGGCGCTGACCGGTCACGGTGGCCGAGCCGTCTCGATGCACGACGTGGTCGTCAGGGCCAGCCGCCGTTGCTGACCCGACCACCTGACGCCCAGTACCTGGGCGACGGACTCACCCGCACGGAAGAACACGAACTGCGCCCCGCAGATCCGACTATCGGGGCGGAAATCTTTGACGTCGCTGCGGCAGGATGCTCGGATGATGCTGCTGGTCCCCGCGAATCCGCTACGGCCGCGCCGGCCCGACGACCACTTCGCGCCCGAAGCGCACGCGGCCCGCGCCGCCGGGCTCGACGTCGCGGTGGTCGACCACGATGCGTTGGCCAGCGGCGATCCGCAGGCCGCGGTCAGGGCCGTGCCCGCCGGCGGCGTCGCGGTCTACCGCGGGTGGATGCTCCGCAGCGACCAGTACGCGGGCTTCGCCGACGCCCTCGCCGCCCGTGGCGTCACCCTGCGCACCAGCGCCGAGCAGTACCGCCGCGCCCACGAACTCCCCGGCTGGTACGACGGCCTCGCCCCGGTCACCCCCACCTCCGCCTGGACGACGAGCGCGGAGCGGACCGCGTTCGACCAGGCCCGGATCCGGCTCGGTAGCGGTGCCGCCGTGCTGCGCGACTACACGAAGTCGATGAAACACCACTGGCACGAGGCGGCTTTCATCCCCGACCTCACCGACCCCTCCCCCGCCTGGCGGGTCGCCAGCCGTTTCCGGGAACTGCGCGCCGACGACTTCACCGGCGGCTTCGTCCTGCGTACCTTCGAGCGCTTCACCACCGCCGAATACCGCACCTGGTGGATCGGGGGCACCTGCGTGCTCATCGGCGCGCACCCCGACAGCCCCGACGACCTCTCACCCACCAGCTTCGACCTCACCACGCTCACCCCGCTGGTCGCCGCCCTCGACCTGCCGTTCGTCTCCGTCGACCTCGCCCGCCGCGACGACGGCGTCTGGCGCGTGATCGAACTTGGCGACGGCCAGGTCAGCGACCGACCGACAAGCATCGGCGCGGACGAATTCGTCACCGCGCTCTGGGCCGGCGGGCCGTCCGGCCAGCAGTAGACCGAGCCCGCCGTCGCCCCGGGCGCGACCCCGGCCTTCCCGCAACCCGAACCGATCGAGGCTGCGCCGCTGTCCGAGGCCACCGGCCGCCAGTAGGGTGCCGTGGATGACATCAACTGATGACGCCCCGGTGCCGCCGCAGCGCGTCTTCGGCAACCCGCCGTCGTCGACACCGGCCGAGGTGCGGGCCGCGCTCGACCGCGGCGATCTGCCCGCCGCGCTGGATGCCATGGTCGGCACCGCGCTGTACGGCGACGGAGACTGGCGAGAGGCGCAGGAGCTGCATCTGCGGTTGCTCGAACACGAGGACCACGACGTCTCCGCTGTCGCTGCCATCTGCCTGGGGCACCTCGCGAGGGTCCACCGTCAACTGGACGAACGCCGGGTGGTCGCCGCCCTGCGCCGCGCTCGCGCGCTGCCGCACGTCAGCGGCACCGCCGATGATGCGCTCGACGACGTCCGGAGTTTCCTGCACCCGCGACGGGCCCGGTGGCGCGGACGGGTCCGGAGGGCGGTCCGCCCCTGGCGGTGGATCTGACGCCCGGCCGCCGGGCGGGGTGGCGGGCTGCCGCGGTGGCAGTGCTGCAGGAGGAGTCCCCCCGTCGTGCTCCTTGCGGAGCTGACCCCTCCCACGGCTCCTCCCCATTCGGCCGGCGGACCTCGGGGCTGCCCGCCACGCAACGGGCGTTGAGCAGATTGGCTGACCGCTCAACGCGCGTTGCTCCAAACAGGAGCGAGCATACGCTCACGTTCCGTGCCCGTGTCAACATCTGTTTCGTTGCGGCATGCATCTGCGACACTGTCGTTTCGGTGTTTGGAGGGTGAAGAATCATGGCCGACGATCGGCATACGGAGCAGGCGTTGCCGCCCTTCGACACCCTGGCCGCGCGGCTCGAATATCTGTTCGACGAGATCCGCCCCACCCGGGAGGAGCTCGGCGACTCCGACGAGCCGGGGCGCAAGTACACCAACCGGGAGATCGCCGACAAGATCAACGAAGCGGCGGCGGAGACCGGTGTCACGATCAGCGCCGCCTACATCGGCGAGTTACGTCGCGGTGTGGCGAGTGATCCCCGTACCTCACACGTCCGTGCCCTGGCCGCCGCCTTCGGCGTCAACTCGGGTTACTTCGTCGACGACGCGGCGGCCCGCCGGATACAGGACCAGATCACCCTGCTCAGCGAACTGCGCCGGATGGACGTCAAGCAGGTGGCGCTGCGTCAGGTGCTCACCGACAACGGACTCTCCGCGACCGACACGCAGCTCATCGAGCAGATGGTGGTCCGCTTGCGGGCGGTGGCCGAGGGCACCGCTACGACCGGTTCCGCGCCCGACGATCGCAGCTGACAGTGCACATCCTCCGGTGGGAGTACGCCGACGAGCAGGAGAACGCTTACGTGAAGTTGCACCGACTACGCAGGCGCTGCGAGCGGATTCTCGACGAGCTCGAGGTGCCGGAGCCGTTCGACATCCAGACGCTGTGCGACGCACTCGGTGCCCGTCGCGGCCGACCCATCCACCTGATGCCGATCAGGCTGCCGGCGCAGACCGTCTGCGGGATGTGCGTGCCGACCCGCGACTTCGACGCCATCTTCTTCGAGCAGGACACCTCACCGCTGCACCAACAGCTGATCATCGGCCACGAACTGGGTCATCTGCTCGCCGGACACCGGGCGACCGAGGTGCTCGACGCGGACGCGTCCCGACTGCTGCTGCCGGACCTCGACCCACAGCTGGTCCAGCGCAGCCTCGGCCGCAGCAACTATGCCGCGGCCGAGGAACGCGAAGCCGAGATGATCGGATCGCTGCTCCTGCGGCGGCTCCGCGGCCGGCGCGGCGACGTCGACGACGAACCGCTCGACGGCCAGGACGCCGAGTTGTACGGCCGGCTGCGGCACTCCCTCGAGCAACCCCACTGGTAGTCGAGCGATGGAAGCCGCCCTGTACACCCTGTGCGCCGTAGCCGGCTGGGTCGCCTTCGGCTACATGGTGCGCCTGCAGCGCCGCCACCCGAGCCGGGCCCGCCGGGCGATCTGTGTGGGCCTCGGGGCGTTCGCCGCCGGGATCACCGCCGCCATCCCGCCGATCGCGACAGCTGTCGATGAGGCGTCCGGCCTGCCCAATCTGGCGAAGGTCATCTCTCACGGTTGTGCGCTCACCATCTCGGCGAATGCCGAGATCATGCTCCTGCACTTCGCACTTCCCCCGGCGAGGGCCGCCGCCCGCGCCCGCGTCTGGGTGCGGGTCACCGGGCTCGCCTTCCTCGTCATGGCCGGCCTCTTCGCCTACACCCTCAGCTACGACGACCCGGTGCTGCTGACAGTCGAGTACGCGACCGACCCCGTCGTGACCGCCTACCTGCTGGTCTTCCTGGTGCTCGGCTTCTTCGCCTACTGCTTCGACATCGCCCGGCTGTGCTGGGGCTTCGCGAAGATCTGCGGTCGGCCCTGGTTGCGCCGTGGCCTACGGATCACGGCGGTTGGTGCGGCCTTCGCACTGCTCTACAGCACCAACAAGATCGTGTATCTCGTCGCCTACTGGGCCGGTTACCAACCCACCGGCGAGCGGCAGATCGCCGCGGTCCTGGTGACCATCGGCGCGCTGCTCATCACTGTCGGCCTCACCATGCCGGCCTGGGGGCCCACTCTGCGGATCACGCGACGGTGGGAGGATCTGCACTCCTACCGGCGGCTCGAGCCGCTCTGGCGGGACCTCGTCGCGGCCCTGCCCGAGCTGGAACTCGACAGCGCCCTGCGCCGGCCGCTCACGGCGGCGCGCGACATCGACTACGCGCTGACCCGCCGGGTGGCCGAGATCCGCGACGGCCGTCTGGCGCTGCGTCCGTACAGCGACGTCAGCGTGACGGCGCTTGCCGAGCAGTTCGCCGAGCGGGCCGGACTGACCGCCGAGCAGCGGCGGGCGACCATCGAGGCGGCCCACCTGGCCTGCGCGCTGCGCCGGCACGACGCCGGGCTCGCGGCCGACACCCCCCAGCCCGCCGACGAGTTGCACCGCCCGGACGATGGCTACGCCGGCGAGGTGGCGTGGCTGACGCTCGTCACCGACGCCTACGCCCGCTCGCCGGTGGTGGCGCAGACGCTCGCCGCGACCCGCAACCGCACCACTGGAGACGCCCGCCGATGAGAGGCCGCCACGCGAACCTGACGCGTATCCGTGCGCTGGACCCGCAGCGCGACTACCTGGACATCTACCAGACCATGCTGCGGTACGAGTTTCCGTGGGACCTGAAACTCGGGCTCAACCTGGCCTTCAACAGGTCCTTCTCCATCCCCGCCATCGCCGCCGTGCACACCGCCACCGGTGAGCTGACCGACCGCACCCAGAAGCGGCTCGACGACACCGGCCTGCTGATGTACGAGATGGTGCTCAACGGGTTCGAGCAGCCCCGCGGCCGGGACGCGGTGCGGCGCGTCAACCAGATCCACCGCCCCTACGACATCAGCAACGACGATTTCCGCTACGTCCTCGGTTGCCTCGTGGTGATCCCGACGCGGTGGTTGCAGAGCTACGGTTGGCGACCGCCCTGCTGCCACGAGCGGCAGGCCACCTTCCTGTTCTACCGGGAGTTGGGCCGACGGATGGGCATCACCGACATCCCCGGCTCGTACGACGACTTCGAGACCTGGTTCGACGCCCACGACACCGCACACCTACAGCCCAACGACGACGCGGCGGCCATCGAGCGGGCCACCCGGATGCTGATGCTCGCCCGCCTCCCCCGGCCGCTCGCACCGCTGGGAAACGCGCTTGTCAGCGCGATGTACGACGCGCCACTGCGCCGCGCGATGCGGGTCGACCCGCCGGGGTGGCCGATCCGGGCGGGCCTGCACGTGGCGTTGAAGACGCGGGCGAGAGCGCAGCTGTGGTTCGGCGCGCCCCGCAGGACGGCGCTGTTCGCCGACGGGATCAACGCCAAGAGCTACCCCGACGGGTACGAGATCAGTCAGCTCGGTCCGCGGCCCGGCGGCGGGCCCGGGTAACGCGTACCGAGGCGTCGGCCGGTCGGTCGCCTCGCCGGCCGCGCGGCGCGGCGGAAAAGCCCGGGGGCCGACGGTCACCCGCAGCTCATCGTGCCCACCAGCAGCTGTGCCGTCAGGTCCGGGCTCGGGTGCCCGGCGCCGTTGCTGTCCAGGGCGGCGAGGTGGGCACGAATCTGTTCGGCCTCGGGCATGTCGAGGTCGGTGTAGAGGGCGAGTGCCCGTTGGAAGTGATCGCGGGCGGAGCTGATGGCACCGAGGACACGGTGGGCGTGACCGAGGCCGGCGTGGCTGCGGGCGTGCTCGTGGTACGCGCCGATCTCGACCACTATCGCGTGTGCCGCGCTGTGCTGGGCAAGGGCGTCGGCGACGTTGCCCGCGACGCGGGCGGCCTCGGCGATCCCGTTGAGGGCGCTGGCCTCCCCGTACCGTTCGCCGGTCTCGCGGAAGATGTCGAGCGACTGCTGGTGGTGGCAGCTGAGCTGGCCGAGTCGGGTGTGCAGGGTGCCGAGACTGTTCAGGGTCCAGGCCGCACCTGTGTGGTTGCCGAGCTGGCGGTACATGGCCAGGGCCCGCTCCAGATGGATCCCGGCGGCCTGGTGCCGACCCAGCCGAATCTCGATGTCGCCGAGGGTGTTGAGCGTCCAGGCTTCGCCGGTGCGGCCGCCGATCCGCTTGAACAGC
Organism: Micromonospora sp. NPDC049047; assembly: GCF_040649135.1. NCBI lineage: Bacteria > Bacillati > Actinomycetota > Actinomycetes > Micromonosporales > Micromonosporaceae > Micromonospora > Micromonospora sp. NPDC049047. The sequence continues at coordinate 12,218 of NZ_JBEZEY010000015.1, read as the reverse complement.
GTCAGGGATCGTTGCACGTGCTCGGTGGCCAGCCCGTACTGACCCAGGTGCGCTTCGACCTCACCGAGGTTGTTGAGCGCGTGCGCCTCCCCGGCCTGGTGGCCGGCGCGCCGGAACAGGGCCAGGGCCTGCCCGTAGCTGGCGGCAGCGGACCGGTTGCGGCCGAGCTGCGACTCGATGACGCCGAGGTTGACAAGCGCGCGGGCTTCGCCGACCTGGTCACCGACCTGCCGGAACAGGGTCCGGCCCTGCTGGAGGTGCTCGATGGCCGGCCCGTATCGGCCGAGCTGGGCGTAGGTGGCGCCCAGGCTGGTCGAGGCGTGGGCCTGTCCGGCGGGGTCCCCGCCACGGCGGGCGGCGGTACGCGCGTGCTCGTGAATGGCGAGGGCGTCGGTGGAATACCCGCCGTGCAGGTACTGGAACAGGCTTGCCGACAGTCGGGTGGCGTGGGCGGACCAGCCGTGGGCGGCGGTGTACGCGGCGACGGCGACGAGCGCGGGACGTTCGGTGTCCAGCCAGTCGCGGGCGGCGTCCGGTTCGAGCGGAGCCGCGAGCGGCACGGCACCTGGTGACGCCGCACGGTCCGACCCGGCCGGGTACAGGACGTCAGTGGCGGCGGCAGCGGTGTCCACGTAGTAGTCGAACAGCCGGGTCAGCGCGGCCCGCCGTTCGGGTGGTGGGTCTTCGTCACCGCACCGGCTGGCGGCGTACGCGCGAATGAGGTCGTGCAGGGCGTACCGGCCGGGGGTGGCCTGTTGCAGCAGGTGGTCCCGGTGCAGGTGGTGCAGGTGGACCGCCGCGTCGGACGCGTCGATGCCGGTGAGGGCGGCAACGGCGCGGGCGTCGAAATCGTCGCCGGGGTGTGCCGCCACGAAACGCAGCAGCCGTCGCCGCTCGGTGGACAGCTCCCGGTAGGAGAGATCGAAGGCGAGTTCCACGCTGAGGTCGAGTCGCCGCTGGTGGTGACGCTCGTCGAGCCGGTCCGCGTGATCGGTCAAGGTCCAGCCGGAGGTGCTTCTGAGGTGCGCGTTGACCAGCCCGAGCGCGAGCGGGAGATGGCCGCACCGGTGCGCGATCCGGGCCACCGCGTTCGGGTCGGGGCCGCCGGGTAGGGGCGGCCCGCCCCCGGCGAGCAGCGCAGCCGACTCGTCCGGAGTGAACAGGTCGACGGTGAGCGGTGTGGCGTGCGGCAGTTCGCTGAGATCGCGCCGGCTGGTGATCAGCACCGGGCAGCCCGGGGTGTCGGACAGCAGCGGGCGGGCCTGTTCGGCGTCGCTGGCGTTGTCAAGCACCACAAGCGTGCGGGTGCCGACCAGGAGGCGGCGGTAGGTGGCGACCCGGGCGGGCAGGTCGTACGGGATCTGCTGCCCGGCGACGCCGAGCAGGCGCAGGAAGCCTTCCAGGACCGAGGCCGGGTCGGCTGGCGGCTGGCCGGGGTCCGGGTGGAATCCCCGCAGGTTGACGAAGAGGATCCGGTCGAACGGTGTCCGCCGGTGCCGGGCGTGTGCGGCCCGGACGGCGAGTTGGGTCTTGCCGACGCCGGCCATGCCCTGGATCGCCAACACGACCCGCTCGCCGGCCCGGTCGCCCCGGTCCAGCTCCCGTCGGAGCCAGTCGAGCGCGGCGCTCCGACCGACGAAGCCAGGCAGATCCTGCGGCAGGTTGTCCTGGACCCGCACCTGCGACGCCGCCCGGGCCTCCCCGCCGACGACTCGGAGCGCCTGCCGCCACTGCGCCACGTATCCGACGTCCGGATGCAACGCTTCGACAACGGCGATCACCAGATCGGTGTTGAGCCGCCTTCGGCCGCCCTTGAAACAGTCGGCGACAGTCGTCCTCCTGGCGGTCACACCACCGGGCCGGCCCGTCGCCTTCCCGACCGCGTTGATCCGATTCTTGATCGTGTCGTAGGACGGGTCACCGGCCCAGAGCTTCAACAGCCGTAGTCGTTGGGCCACCTCGTCAAGTGAGCCGGCCAGCCCGGGATCCGGCGGTGCCACCATCCCGCTTCCACTCGACGGCGACTCGGTCACGGCGGCTCCTGGACGGTGCTGATCTCGGGCTTGTGCTCCTACTAGACCCCTGCTGTCCGGCAGGGTCACCGGATCTGTCCTTGATCCGCCGAGTGGACACGGAGGACACCGATGGCTGCCGTCCGGGATCGTCCGGGATTCACCAACGGCCCGGCGGCCCGTCACACACTTCACCGAGGTGCTGGTCCGGGCACCGCCGGCCGCGGTCAGGTCGGCCGTGAGACCCGGGAGGGAGGTGTCGCCATGAAGATCCAGATCCGTCGTCTCGAGAAGATCGAGACCACAGTCATCTGCGCTTGCAGCCCCTGCACGGACTGCTGACCCGAGTGTCCTGGTCACCGCCCGCCCGGGCGGTGACCAGGACCGCCACGACGACCGGGGCGACTGTCGACCCCCAGGACCAGAAGGAGCGAGTACGGATGAGGCGACCCCGAATCAAGAGCGTGTTTCCCCCCATCCCGCTGGGCGACGGCCGCATCCGCATCGGCGGCGGCGACTACGGCATCGCCTCGGAGATGGTCGACGACGAGCACGGCAACACCTGGCACCTGTTGAACCTGCTGGACGGTACCCGGACCCGGCCCGAGTTGGCGCAGGCGATGGCGGAGCACGCTCCGGGCATCACCGCCGCCGAGGTCGACGAGTCCGTCGACGCGCTTGTCGACATGGGCTTCGTGGAGGATGCCGCCGTACCCCCGCCGGACCGGCTGCCGGCGGTGGAGCGCGAGCGGTACCGGCGCAACCTGGAGTTCTTCTCCTACTTCCACAAGCCGCCACTGACCGCTGCCGATTTCCAGCTACGGCTGCGCGACGCCCGGGTCACGGTGCTCGGGATCGGCGGCCTCGGGTCGTACGTGGCAATGAGCCTGGCCGCCATCGGGGTCGGCGACATCCTGCTCGTCGACGACGACGACGTGGAACTGATGAACCTCAACCGTCAGGTGCTCTACACCGACGCCGACGTCGGGCAGCCCAAGGTGAGCGCCGCCGTCCGTCGGCTGACCGAGATCAACCCGCACGTGCGGATCAGCGCGCGCAACGCGCGGGTCGACGGGGTGGAGGCCGCCCGGGCCTGCATGACCGGCCGAGACCTGGTGATCTGTGCTGCTGACCGGCCCCGGCTCACGCTCTACCAGTGGCTGAACGAGGCGGCCCTGCGGGAGGGCACCGCGTGGATGCGTGGCTCCAACGACGGGCTCACGGTCAGCCTCTTCCTGCACGTGCCCTACCAGACCGCCTGCTTCCAGTGCGTCGAGCAGGACGCCGCGGCCAACCACCCGGAGTACACGCCGATGGCCGAGTACGTGGTCGGGGTGATCGGCGACCGGACCATCAACCCGTGCAACGCGCCGATGGCCGGGATGATTGGCAATCTGGCCGCCCTGGAGGCCGTCAAGCACCTCACCGGCATGGCGGAGCCGGTCATCGTCGGCCGGAAGCTCGTCGTCGACGTGCACCGGATGGAGACGCAGTTCGCCGAGGGCACGATGCTCGACGACTGCGCCGCCTGCGGCCCGGACGGTCGGGTCCCCCGCCCCGACGACCTGCGGGCCACTGTCGCGTCCGGGTCCGCGCCGTGACCAGCACGCTCGCCGACACCACAGTCGTCCGCCTGTATCCGCTGCACATCGGCGAGAGCGAGGACGGTGTGTGCGAGGTGGGCCGGGTCGACACCGGCGAATTCGTCGAGCTGCCGGCCGAGGGCGTCGACCTCGTCCGGTGGCTCGGCGCGGGACTGCCGCTCGGCGAGGTCCGCCGGCGGTTCACCGACCGGTACGGCACCGAGCCGGACCTCGCCGACTTCCTCGACGGGATCGCGTCCTGCGGCTTCCTGCGGCTGGACGCCACGACGGGAGACGGAGGCGCACCGGCGACCGGGGCCGAGGCGCCCCGCCGGGGTGTGGCGGTGCTGGCGAACCTGTCGCCGCGGCGGGTCTCCTGGCTGCTCGCACCACCGATGCGGGTGCTCTACGTCGGCGGCTGGCTGACCGCACCGCTGCTGCTGGCGCTCGTCCCCTCGCTGCGGCCCACCCCGGCCGACGCGTTCCTGCTGGACGGGGTGCTGGCCAACGCCCTGGTCGTCGCGATGGTGGCCTGGGTGTTGGTGCTGCTGCACGAGTTGGCGCACGCGGCGACCGTGCGGGCGTTGGACGTCACGGGGCGGCTCTCCATCAGCCGAAGGCTGTGGTTCCTGGTCGCGCAGACGGAGATGTCAGCCGTCCGCTCCGTGCCCCGGCGTCGCCGTTACGCCCCGTACCTGGCCGGGCTGACCTGGGACCTGTTGCTCATGTCGGCCTGCCTGGTGCTGCAACTCGCCGGGGTGCACGAACGGCTGGTGCGCGGCGTCGTCTACACGCTCACGCTGTCGGTGGTCTACCAGTTTCTGGTGTTCATGCGCACCGACATCTACTACGTCCTGGGCAACTGGCTGCGCCTCGGCGACCTGATGGGCGACACCCGGCGGTGGCTGGCCAACCAGGTGCGGCGGCTGGTCGGCCGCGACCCCGGATCCGACCTCGGCGGGGTGCCGGCCCGGGAACTGCGGATCATCCGCTGGTACGCGCCGTTCTACCTGCTGGGCTCGCTCGCCGTCACCGCGGCGCTGCTGGCCCTCACGGTGCCCGCCATGGCCACTATGGTCCGGCTGGCCATCGACGGCCTCGACGCTCCCGTCGACGGGCTCGCCTTCTGGAACGGCGTCGGTTTCCTCGCGCTCGTCGCCCTGCAACTCGCCACCTTCGGCTGGGTCCTCGTCACCGAACGCCGCAGCGCCACCTGATCGGCTCGTCCACCACACCGCCACACACCACGACGTGAGGACGCCTCCCGTGCCACTGACCGCGCCGCACCGATTCCTGGCCGCCCTCCTGACACCGGCCCTGGCCACCACACCGGTCGCCGTGGTGGCCGCCCCGACGCCGGTCGCCGCCGGTCCGGACCGGGCCGTCATCGTCGTCCTCGCCGACCAGCACGACGCCACCGCCGGGGGCCGCCGCACCGACCGGGCCGCCCGGATCACCACCGACCAGCAGCCGGTGCTCACCGACCTGCGCCGCGTCGGCGCCACCCGGGTGGCGCCGTTGCGCCTGGTGAACGCCATCGCCACGACAGTGCCGGAGCGGGCCGTCGCGGAGTTGGCGACCCGACCCGGGGTACGCGCCGTACTGCCCGACACCCCGCTGCGCCTGCGCCAACCGGTCGCCCCGAACCCACCCGCGCCAACGGCCGGCAGCGCCACGACGGGGGACCGCGGCTGCGCCGGGCCGGACGAGCCGCCGCTCACCGATCCGGAAGGGCTGGCGTTGACGCGTACCGTCGGATCGGCCCACGGACCCGGCGCGCACGACCTGGCCGACGGGTCGGGGGTGCGGGTCGGCGTGCTCGGCGGGGCGATCGACCCGATGGCGGCGGAGTTCGTCCGCGACGGGCGGTCGGTGGTGGCCGGCTACGCCGACTTCACCGGCGACGGTCTGGACGCCCCCTCGTACATCCTGGAATCCTTCGGCGACGCGAGCGTCGTGGCGGCCCAGGGCGTCGGCGTCTACGACGCCGGCCGGTACGCGCACCCGGCGCACCGCCCCGACGGACCGTGCCCGATGCGGATCCTCGGCGTCGCACCGGCCGCCACCGTGCACGTCGCCAAGGTGTTCAGCAACGTCGCGGCGCCCACGTCTGTCGTCCTGCAGGGCATCGAGTGGGCGGTGCTGCACGAACGCGTCGACGTGCTCAACGAGTCGCTTGTGGGCTTCGGCTATCCGGACACGGCCGCCAACGCCCTGCGGCTGGCGAACGACGCGGCCGTCGCGGCGGGAGTGACAGTGGTGGTGGCCACCGGGGACGCCGGCCCGGACGGAACCCTGGGTTCGCCGGCCAGCGACCCGGACGTCATCGCCGTCGGCGCGAGCACGCAACTACGCGCGTACGGCCAACTCGGGTACGGCGGGTCGCCGCTCGGCGACGGCGGCCACCGCTCCGACTCGGTGTCCGCGTTGAGCTCCGGCGGCACCGCGCAGGAGCAGCCGCGCACCGTCGACCTCGTGGCGCCCGGCGACACCGGGTGGGCGGCCTGCTCGACCGACACCGCGCGCTACCAGAGTTGCGTCTCCTTCTTCGACGGCGGCACCCCCAGCCCGTTCTTCCTGTTCGGCGGCACCAGCGCGGCGGCACCGTTCGTGGCCGGGGCGGCGGCGCTGGTGATCCAGACGGTACGCCGGCACACCGGCGGCACACCGACCCCGGAACAGGTCAAACGCATCCTGCTGAGCACCGCGACGGACCTGCGGCAGCCGGCCGACCAGCAGGGCGCCGGGCGGGTGGACACCCTCGCCGCGGTGCGGCTGGCCGCCGCCCTGACCGACCACGCGGACTCCGCCGCCCGGCCCGCCGGCACCGGTGCCGGATCCGCTGGCAGGCCGGCCCCGGGGGATGCGACGGGGCTGCTCGTCGCCACCTCGACGGCGAGCGTGACCGGCGCGACGGGGCAGGACACGCCGGTCACGGTGCGCCTCACCAATCCGGGCGGCCACGCCCGTCGCGTCACAGTCGGCCTGCGGTCCGCCGCGCCGGCCCGCAGCCTCGCCGCCGGCCAGGTGCCGCCGGCCGCAGGAGCGGGCACGACCTTCGTCGACTCCGACGGCGTACCGGCGAACGCGCGCCGGGTGCCGGTCACCGTGCCCGGCGGGACCGACCAGCTCCAGGCCGCGGTGGCCTGGGACCCCCGGTCGCATGCCGCGCCGGTCGCGGTGAGCATCTTCGACCCCGCCGGCCGGCTCGCTGGTTACTCACTGCCGCTCGGCAACGGGGGGTACGGGCGGGTGACGGTGGCCCGGCCGCAGCCGGGTCGCTGGAGCGTGGCGATCTGGACCCGCGACGACGGGTCACCGGCAGTGGGTGCGGTTCGGTACGACGTCACCGCACTGCGGCTGACCACGCGCAACGGCCCGTCGATCGTCGTGCCGCCCGGCGCCACGCGGACCGCACGGCTACCGGTCCGCCTGCCGAACGCGGCAGGTGACTCGTCGGCCGCCGTGACCGTCGCCGCCGGCGCGACCGGCGACGCGGCGCTTCCGTTGGGACTGCGGGCGCTGGTGGCGACAGGTCCCGCCGGCGGCAGCTTCGCCGGCACCTTCTCCGGCGGCAACGGCGCGCTCGCCGGGTGGGCGCTGCTCGGGCAGCGGCGCAGCTTCCAGTTCGACGTGCCCGCCGGGCAGCCGGCGCTGGCCGTGTCGGTGCGGGCCGGCGACGACCCGGGGCTTGAGGTGTGGGGCCTGCTCGTCGACCCGGCCGGGATGCCACTCGCGGCCAGCAGCTCACGCAACGCGGGGACTGCGGCGGCGCCCCGGTTGGACCTGGTGCGGCGTGCTCCGCAGCCAGGTCGATGGAGCGTGGTGCTGGTGCTCACCGCGCCGAACGCCACGGCCAGGACCAGCCAACCGTTCCACGGCCGGGTGGGGTTCGCCCCGGCGTCGGTGGTGGCGACAGGTGTGCCGGCGGGGGCTGTGCTGCCGCTCGGCCGCCCGGCCGAGGCCACCCTGACCATCACCAACACCGGTACGGCACCGGCGTCGTACCTGGTGGACGGCCGGCTGGACGCCATGGGCGACGTGCCGCTGCGACCTGTGGCGTCCGCCACCTACCAGACACCGGTGTCCGCAGTCGACGTCTACCCGCGCTTCGCGGTTCCGACCGGCACGACCCGGCTGCGGATGACGGCCGACTCGGCGGTGCCGCACGTGCTGGACACGCAGCCGTACGGCGAGAACGGCTACTACGTCGGTGACCCGGACCTGGCCGGAACCGCGGGTCGACGCTCCGAGGTGGAGGTCTCCTCCGCGCAGGTGGCGGCCACTACCTGGATCTGCAACGCCAACCGGGTCGGCCCGTTCGGCAGCGCTCCCCAACCGCCGGCCCGGGTGGACTGCGCGGCGACAGCCCTGACCCGACTCGTCGACAAGCGGATCACCTCGTCCACGGGCAGTCACTGGCGGCGGGTGGTCGAAGGATCATCCGAGCCGTCCACACCGCTGACGCTGGCGCCGGGGCAGAGTGGCACCGTGACGGTAACCTTCGCGGCGGACGAACCGGAGGGGGAACAGGTCACCGGGTCGTTGACGGTGACCACTCTCGACGCACGTACCGGGTTCGGCACGGAGGTTGCGGCGGTGCCCTACTCGTACACGGCGCGATAGGTCGCTGTCAGTGCCGCCAGTCCCACGAAGGATCTGCGGCAAACCGTTCGCGAACCTCACTGAAGCGCAGAATCTCGCCGAAGTTCGTGTCGATCATACCGTCGATTCCCTCCGTGACCTCGTCGAGGAGATCACGGATGCAGGAGACGCCCGAGTATTCGACAACTATGCCATTGAAGTCCCCGAGTGCGTCCTGGATCTGGGCGATCTCTTCCTCCTCGAACTCCTGGATGACGTCGCCAGAGAAGTCCAGCCCGAAGCGGCACGTCGCCCGATCGAGGTAGTCGAAAATCTCTCCCGGCTGGTACGAGCCGGAAGTCCGGAGCCGCGCGATCAGTTCGGCGCTCCTGCTGGTGGGGGTCAGGAGCACAATTGTGGGGCGCACAGCAGTCGCTCTCCTCTCGGCGGACGCAGGGACGGGCAGCTAGGGTGCCAGCACATCGAGCAGCAGATTCTTGTCTCGCGTGACCATGATTCCGGCAGCCTCCAGACTCTTGATAACACTGCCGCGGGCTTGCGGAAGGTACGCTATTACTGGATAGTCGGTAAGGCTTTGTGTCGTCAGTGCCTGCTTGAGCGCGCCCTTTCCACTGCCGGATTTCACCTGAATGACGGCATTCCGCGTGACAATGTCGAAGTCGGTCAGGGCCTTACCGTCGGGCCCTATTATTTCTATCCCCTGCGCCTTGACATGCCCGGGATAGCGGGCGTTTATGGCGTCGACAAGGTCCGGGACCAACGGATCGTCGCCCTTGCCGGTGACGTGCGTGTACGGTGCCAAGCCCAGCGGGTCGGATTGAGTGCCAGGATTCGCGACGTAACTGTGCGGATTGGGACCAGGGCTGAGGCCCAGGACGTCGGTGGAGGCGTAGCGGGCGGTGTCCGGGTCGTAGTAACGGTGGTAGTTGTACGAGCTGCCGGTTTCCGGGTCGTGAATCTGGCCGGGAAAACGCAGCGGACAATCCACGCCGCCCGTGCTCTGGTGAGTCGGGATGCCCCAGATGGTGGTCCGCTGCTGCCAGGCGATCGCACCGTCCGGATCGACGAGTTCGGTGGGTGTGCCGACCAGGTCGGTGACGATCGCGTAGAAGCGGCGGTCCACCTCGTCCTGATCGCTCAGCGCGTCACTCTGGCTGATCGGGGTGAAGGTGCCGGGGAGGTACTCCCAGGTGCTGGTCTTGCCGCCACCGCCACCGCCAGCGCCGCTGTCGCTGTCGCGCCGGGTCTGCTCGACCAGACGTGGGCCGTCCCAGGCGAAGTCGACCTGCTCGACCACGGCACCGTCGACGCCGAGGCGCTGCTTGGCGACCCGGCGGCCAAGCGCGTCGTACCGGTAGCGCCAGCGGGTGCCGTCCGGCGTGGTCACAGCGACCAGCCGGTCCTCGCTGTCCCAGGCGTAACGCCAGGTAGAGGGCTTGGTCGAGCGTTCCTTGCGCTGCCGCAGCACCACTCGGCCTGCGGTGTCGTGCTCGTAGCGCATGTTCCCGGCCCGGCGGATCAGGGTGCCTGTGTACTCCCGTTCGCCGAGGACATCGCCGTCCAGGTTGCCACCGATGGCGCCGGGCCGGTTGTCGCCGCCCACTCCGGCGCCGGCCCAGGTGGCGTGGGCGACGTTGCCGGCGTCGTCGTAGGCGTACCGCTCGGTCCAGTCGGCGGCCTGCACTGCGGTGATCCGGCCGGCCCGGTCCAGCTCCAACCGACGCTGACCGGTGAGCTGGTCGTCGACGCCGGTCAGGTATCCGTCGGCCCGGTACTGGTAGGACCGGTGGGCGACCAGATCCGGGACCGCGGCTGTTTCCGTGGGGCTCGCGGTGAGGATTTGGGAGAGCAACCGGTGGTTGGCGTCCCAGGTCTGCGTCAGCGCCAGGCTGCCGACCGCGCGCCGGGTCTCCCGGCCGGCCGCGTCGTGGGTGAAGCTGACCGTCGCACCACCGGTGTGCAGCGCCACCGGCTGATGCCCCGCGTCGTACTCCCAGACACTCTCCACTCCCGACGGGGTACGCCGGTGCGTCCGTCTACCGAGCAGGTCGTAGGTCGAGGTGACCACCTGGCCGTCGCGGATCTCGGCCAGCACCCGGCCTACCGGATCCCGCTCGAACTGGAGATCGACCTCGGGTGAGGTGGCGTGCCGCAACCGGCCGGCCGGGTCGTAGCCGAAGGTGGTCACGCCCTCGGCTGTACGCTTCTCCACGACGTTGCCCAGGAGGTCTCGGACCAGCTCGGTGCTCTGTCCGACGCCGTTGGTGCGGGCCACCACCTGACCGGCGGCGTCGTGCGTGTAGGTCTGGGTCCGGCCGTTGAAGTCGGTCTCGGCGACCAGCCGCCCGGCCGGGTCGTAGTCGTAGCGCCAGACGAGCCCCTGCGGGTTGGTGACAGTGGTGAGGCGCAACTCGGTGTCGTAGGCGAACGCGAGTCGACCGCCGTCCGGGCCGATTCGCGCCACAGGTCGATCGAAGGCCCCGATCTCGAACTCGGTGGTCGCCCCGGTCTGGTCCGTGTGGCTGACCAGGTTGCCTTCCGGGTCGTAGGTCCACTCCTCGCTCGCCCCGTCCGGACCCCGCCGCCAGGCCAGGCGTCCCTCGGCGGTCCAGCCCAGCCGGGTGGTGTTCCCGAGCGGGTCGATCACCTCGGCAAGGCGTCCGGCCGAGTCCCGCCGGTAGGTCATCACCGCACCAGTGGGCTCGGTGACCTGACTGATCAACCCGGTCGGATCGGTGGCCACCGCCAGTGTGTGGCCGAGGGCGTCGGTCACCCCGGCCAGGTGGCCGGCCTCGTCGTACCGGTAGCGGGTGACCGCGCCGATCGGGTCGGTGACCATCGTCAGATTGCCGCGCTCGTCGTACTCACGTCGCCAGACCGCACCGTCGACGTCGGTGACCACGAGCGGCTGACGCAGTTCGTCGTACGACGCGGACGCCCGCGCCCCATCCGGGCGGGTGAGCTCGACCAGGTTGCCGTCGTCATCGTAGGACCAACGAGTCGTCCGCCCGAGAGCATCGGTCTGGGACAACTTCCGATCAAAACGATCCCAGGTGAAGGCCGTGGCGCGGCCCGACGGGTCGGTGACCCGCTCGATCTGGCCGCGTTCGGTCAGGTCATAGATCGTGGTGTGGCCGAGCGAGTTGACCACGCTGGTCTTGCGGTCGGCCTTGTGGTAGTGCAGCCGCGCGGAGAGGTGCCCGCCGGAGCCGGTGGCGGCCACGCAGCGGCCCTGCTCGTCGTAGGTGTAGTGGTACTCCTGCGCGTTGCGGTCCTGCCAGCGGACCAACCGACCCTCGTCGTCATAGCCGAACCGCAACGGCAACCCCGACGAGTTGACCACCTCGGCGAGGTGACCGGCCTCGTCGTAACCGAACCGCACAAGCGTCCGGGCCGCACCCGAGGGCTCCGCGTCGAGCAGACTCAACGCCGCGACCCGCCCGTGCAGGGTGTCGACAGCGATCCGATACCCACCACTGTGCCGCACCTCGACGACCACACCGTCGCGCCAGTCCAGATCGATCCGATGACCATTACGGTCGGTCACCGCCACCAGCGGCAGCACCTCGACGGGCTCACCCTCGCCCGCCGGCTCGGGCAGGTCGGGCACCGCCTGGAAGTGCAGGGCACGGCCGAGGTCGGGCTGATCGACGCGGTAGCCGTCGGCGGTCGTCGTGAGCGGCCAGCGAGGGCCGGTCTCCGGCATCAACGGCACCCCCGCGGGTGTCGAGTAGGTGAGGACCATGCCGTCCTCGGCGACGAAACAGACCCCCTGGTCGTCGACCTCAAGGCGCTGGTCCAGGGTGGATGCCCAGGACGGCCCGAACCACCGGCCGGCGCGGTACGACGACAGGTGACTACGGCCCAGGACGAGCGGCAGCAGGCCGGGCAACTCCGCGTCGGTCTGGGTGAGCACCACCTCACCGCTGGCCACGTCGATCGGGTCGGCCGCGACCTTGCGCGCACCCATGGGGATGCTCGGACGCGGCAGGTTCGGCAGCGCCGCCCGCACCCTGGG